>JAISYF010000056.1 GCA_031270065.1 Prevotellaceae bacterium
ATCAGACATTCAAAATGCTTCAAAAGTCCGTTCTAAAAACGGTTTATGGCTGCATGCATTCGGTAAACTTGCTATCGCTTTTATGTCTTTTTTATTTTAACCCGTGATTCGCATTAATAATTAAAATTCATAAAAATTCTATTGTTTTTTTTGCAATCCTTTCCGCAGAATTTTCCACTGCGAGCGTTGCAATATTTTTACTTAATTCAGACAGTTTTTTGTTATCAAAAATTGTGCCAATCGCTTGATTAATAAGATTTTCAATAGCATTTTTGTCCTCAACCAAAATTGCCGCATTTTTCTCAACAAGCGACATAGCATTGTGATATTGGTGGTTTTCTGCAACGTTGGGCGAGGGAACAAGTATCGCCGCCTTTTCCAACAAACAGAGTTCGGAAATGCTGCTTGCGCCCGCCCGCGAAATCACCAAATCGGCGATGGAATAAGCAAAATCCATTCGATTTATGAAGTCCGACAAGAAAATATTTGAAAATTGAAAATTAAAAATTGTTTTTTAATCTCGTCAATATAAAATTTTCCTGTTTGCCAAATCACTTGAATATCAGCATTTTGCAATTTCTCTATTCCTGCCAAAATGCTTTCATTAATTGTTTTTGCGCCCAAACTTCCGCCAATAATTAGCAATGTTTTTTTATTTTCCGAAAAACCGAAAAAATCATACGCCTCTTTTCGTAATTCGTAATTCGTAATTCGTAATTTTCTCACAGGATTTCCTGTAAAAACTATCTTTTCTTTCGGAAAAAATCTCTCCATTCCGTTGTAGGCGACGCAAATTTTCGTTGCTTTTTTCGCCAAAAACTTGTTGGTAACGCCCGCAAATGAATTTTGTTCCTGCAACAAAACAGGCACATTTAACGCGCTCGCCGCCAGCATTGCCGCTGCGGAAACGTAACCGCCAACGCCGATTGCAACGTCAGGCGCAAATTCTCTTACGATATGTTTTGCCCGAAAATAACTTTTTACAAAGGTTAAGATAACGGCAAAATTTTTCCACAATTTTTTGCGTTCAAATCCTTGCACATCAAGCCCGACAATGCGGTAGCCAGCCTCTGGGACGCGCGTCATTTCGAGCCGACCGTTTGCGCCGATAAAAAGTATTTCGCTTTCGGGCTGCATTTCGCGCAAAGCGTTTGCAATGCTGATTGCAGGAAAAATATGTCCGCCCGTACCGCCGCCGCTGATTAAAAATTTCATATTTAGTTAAAAGTTGAAAGTAAAAAGTTGAAAAGTTATTTTTTAAATACTTGATTTTCAATAAAATAAAAAATAAATTTTCCGCAAAAAATTAAGTTGTAAAGGTAGTTATTTTTTTTTTATACGAATAATAAAAAATTTTAAATTTTCAGAGAAAAACAGTAAAATTTTTTCAATAGAAAAAAAACGTAATTTTTAATTCGTAATTCACAATAAATTTGTACCTTTGCACGTTTGAATTAAAGTAATTCTAAAAACCACAAACCTTGCAAACGGACACGAAAAATTCGTGTGGAAAGTGCGATGGTTCGCGGTTAAAAATTATAAAAAGATGAGAAAATTTTTGATAATATTTAGTGTGATTTTGCTCTGCTGCTCGTGTAAAAAGGACTTTTCAGTGTGGAAAGAGCGGAACGAGATTTGGCTGCAAAACAACAAAACAGAGTTGTTGGAAAAGTACGGGTTAGACAAGTTTCAAAACACTTTCAACAGTGGCGATTGTGGCGTTACCGCGTCTGGCGTGCAGTACGAAATATTCCACCGCGGCTTTGGGCAAATTCCAAAACGTGCATCGGATGTGTCTTTAAAATCTACGGGATGGTTGATTGACGGAACGCGGATTCAAACCTCTGACGGAACATATTTTACAGTCAGCAGCGGACTTGTAGCAGGTTGGCAGGAAGTAATTTGTCAAATGCCGCAAAATTCGCATTTTAAAATCTATATTCCGTATGAATTGGGCTATGGAAAAGACGGAGATAAGGCTTCTCCTTTTCTTATTCCGCCATACTCTACGCTGATTTATGATGTAGAAATTATTGATGTAGCGCAAAGCGAGCCTTCTAACAATTAAAAAATTAAAAAATCAATGAAAAAATTAATATTAATATTTTTTATAACTATTTGTTGTTCAACAGTTTATGGGCAACGGCTCGGTTTTATAGGCGGGTATCAACTGACAAACTCTTATGCTATTGTCGGCGGAAAAAATGTAGATTTTAACCAAACAGCAGGTTCGGGATTTCTTGTCGGCGGCTATTTTGATTGGAACATAAAAAAAAGTTACGGCATTGACGTACAGGTACTTTACACAATGCGCACATCAAAATTTAACCTGCATTATCTGTCGGACACTACAACAATTTTCCGCAGATATATGTTTAATTTTGAAATTCCGCTGCATTTGTATGTCAATATTCCGCTGAAAAAAAATTGGATTTTATCGCCCTATCTCGGTCCTGCGCTTGCAATCGGGCTGCATGGACAAGACGTTGCGTGGCAGAATGTTCCCGACTGGCAAAAGCCTGTCGATTCTAAAAAGTCGGATTTGTTTGAAAAAGATAAAGGCAGGTTAAATCGGTTTGAACTTGCAGGACAAATCGGTCTTACGGTGAAATATAAAAATTACGGACTGCGCGCAGGCTACTCTCTCGGCTTGACAAACCTTACTCAGAAAAATTTTGATTGGACACTTTCGCTGCCCGCCGCTCAAAACAAATACCTTTTCAACGGCGTTTTTTCAGTGGCGTTTATTTATGCGTTTGATTTGAAACAATAAAATTTTCAGGCAATTTCTTTTTTTCCAAAATTTTTATCTATTTTTAAAAAAGGAATTATCGCCCAAGTGGTTATGCTGCAAATCATTATGAAAACAAAAAAATGTTCGTAGCCGAGATATTCCTGCAATTTTCCTACAATTAATTTCGGAAAAAACATACTCAACGCCATAAATCCTGTGCAAATGGCGTAATGCGCTGTTTTGTGCAAGCCTTTGGCAAAATAAATCAAGTACAACATATATGCTGTAAAGCCGAAACCGTAGCCGAATTGTTCAAACGCGCCCAAAGAACAAAGCAAATAATAGTTATCAGGCTGAAAATAAGCGAAATATACATAAACCAAATGCGGCAGAGTAATGCTCAACGCCATCGGCAACAGCCAAAATTTTAGTCCTTTGTGCGATGCTGCAATGCCGCCCACAATACCGCCGAATAGCAGCCCTATAATGCCGACCGTTTTGTACATTCCCACCTGAATGTCGTCTAATCCTAACCCGCCAACTGATTGATTATCAACAATAAACAACGGTGAAATGGTTACAAGCATCGCCTCGCTGAAACGGTAAAAAAGAATGAATAAAAGCGCAACCACAATATTTTTTTTCTGAAAAAACGAAACAAAAGTCAACAAAAATTCTTTTAAAATGTTATTTGCGGTAATATGCTCGGATTTTTTGTCGCTGCTTGGTTGCGGCAGTATAAATCGGTGATAGACAAAAAGCGACAAAAAAATTGCCGCTGCAATAAAAAAGGTAATCGACCACGCAAGTTTTATGTTGTTTGTTTGTCTGAAAAAATATCCCATCAACATTACGAGCAAACCCTCGCCCGCAATGGTTGAAAATCGGTAGAAAGTGTTGCGTATTCCGACAAAAAACGACTGTTGAGAGTCGTCAAGTCCAAGCATATAAAAGCCGTCAGCCGCGATGTCGTGCGTTGCGCTGGCAAACGCCATAATCCAAAACAGAGCCAAAGTTGCCTGCAAAAAAAACGTTGTCGGAATAATAAACGCCACCGCGCCGAAAACTGCACCGATAATAAATTGCATTGAAATAATCCACCACCGTTTTGTCTTCAACAAATCCACAAACGGACTCCAAAAAGGCTTAATTACCCAGGGCAACATCAGCCACGCGGTATAAAAAGTTGCGTCTGCGTTCGACAAACCGAGCCTTTTATACATAAAACAAGCAACAGAAGTTACCACTATATACGGCAACCCTTCGGCAAAATAAAGAGTCGGCAGCCAATGCCACGGACTGTGTTTTTTTTTGTTTAGTTTCAATTTTTTAAAAAATTTTTAGAGCGCAAAATTACAAAAAAAAATCTATTTTCTGTATGCAGATTTTTTATTAATTTTGCAAAATAATTTTTAATTTTCAATTTTCAATTTTCAATTATATAAAAATGGATTATAATTTCAAAGAAATAGAAAAAAAGTGGCAAAATTTTTGGAAAGAAAATAGAACTTATCACGTTGAAATTCAGACGGATAAGCCGAAATATTATGTGCTTGATATGTTTCCTTACCCTTCGGGTGCGGGGCTGCACGTAGGACACCCGCTCGGCTATATTGCAAGCGATATTTATTCGCGTTATAAACGACAGAAAGGTTTTAACGTGTTGCACCCAATGGGTTATGACGCTTACGGCTTGCCCGCCGAGCAGTACGCCATTCAGACAGGGCAGCACCCTGTAATAACTACGGAACAAAATATAAACAGGTATCGGGAACAACTTGACAAAATCGGTTTTTCATTCGATTGGGATAGGGAAATTCGCACCTGCAACGCCGACTATTATAAATGGACACAATGGGCGTTTATTCAAATGTTTGAGTCTTTTTATCAGAACAAAGAACAAAGAACAAAGAACAAAGATGAGGGACAGGCACGACCTGTTTCAGAATTAATTTCGCATTTTGAAAATTTTGGCACTGAAAATCTGAATATTGCGCAAACAGAGGAATTGCATTTTTCGGCTGATGAGTGGAAAAATTTTGACGAAAAACGTCAGCAGGAAATCCTTATGAATTACCGCATTGCCTACCTTGCCGAAACCGCAGTGAATTGGTGCGAGCAACTCGGCACTGTGCTTGCAAACGACGAGGTGCAAGATGGCTTGTCCATTCGCGGCGGCTACCCTGTGGTGCAAAAAAAAATGAAACAGTGGAATTTGCGTGTTTCCGCCTACGCACAACGGCTTTTAGACGGCTTGGAAACGATTGAATGGAGTGAAAGCATTAAGGAAACGCAGAAAAATTGGATTGGAAGGCGCGAAGGCGCGGAAATTTTATTTTCCACCACACCCCTAACCTCTCCCCAGAAAGGAGAGGAATGTCCAAACAACAATATATCCCCCAAAAGTTACCAACATCTTGCCCCAACCCTCTCCTTTGGGGAGAGACAGGGTGGTGTGTTGGTTTTCACCACCCGCGCAGACACCATTTATGGCGTTACTTTTATGGTTCTCGCTCCTGAAAGTGAGTACGTTGCGCAACTCACAATACCCGAACAGGAGAAAGCGGTTAATGAATATCTCGAACAAACCAAAAAGCGCACCGAGCGTGAGCGCATTGCCGACAGAACAACAACAGGCGTATTTTCGGGCAGTTACGCCATAAACCCGATTTCAAAAGAGAAAATTCCGATTTGGATTTCGGATTATGTGTTGGCGGGTTACGGCACAGGGGCAATTATGGCTGTTCCTGCGCACGACAGCCGCGACTACGCCTTTGCAAAGCACTTCAATTTGCCGATTATTCCGCTAATTGAGGGCGCAAACGTGAGTGAAGAAAGTTTTGACGCGAAAGAGGGAATTATGATAAACAGTCCAATTACGAATTATGAATCACAAATTACGGATAATGCGTTGATTTTAAACGGTTTAACGGTTAAAGAAGCGATAAAAAAGACAAAAGAATACATCGAAAAAAATAATCTCGGCAAAATAAAAGTCAATTATCGTCTGCGCGATGCGATTTTCAGCCGTCAGCGGTATTGGGGCGAGCCGTTCCCGATTTACTACAAAGACGGAATGCCCTACGCTGTGCGTGAAAATGACTTGCCGATAGAACTGCCCGAAGTGGATAAATTTTTGCCTACAGAAACAGGCGAGCCACCTCTTGGCAGAGCAAAAAATTGGATTTATACAGAAAAATAATTGCAAAATATTTATAACATATTATTAATACAGGAACAGACGAAACTTTTTTCGCTGGGAAATTCGCCTTCGGTGGTTATTTTGCTGACTATCTATGCTTTGTTGATGGGTTTTTTGCTGCAAAACTCGCAAAATATCTATTTTAAGCATCTCGTAAATTTATTTGTGATTCAAAAAACATCGCAAATTAAGCCGCTGCAAATTTCCAGCGACATAGTCGGCAAAATTCTGTTTTGGATTTCAATAATCGGGCTGTCGTTTTTTATTGTGCTTGCCTACGATTTTTACACGAACATCAGCAACAATCCGCAAATTATTGATTTTGACAAACGAAATGAATTCGTTTTATCTTTCTTTGCAAAAATTTTAATCACATTCATAGTGTTAATCGCATATTTATATCTAAAAAAATGGTTTTTCGACTTTATCGGCAATGTTTTTAATCTGAATAAATATTACGTTGTTTTGTGCAGAAATGCATATTTTTTGATAATGTCTTTTCTCGGTTTTTTTATGTTCTCCCTATCGTTTTTCTACCTGTATTTACCGCCAAATTGTCAGTATTTTCCAATGATTTTCGGCTTTATTTTAATGGGATTTTCGGCTATTTTTTATTGTTATTTTTGCCTGAAAATTTTTTTTGAAGGAGTTACATCATTGTTTTACTTTTTTTTGTACCTTTGCACACTTGAAATTTTGCCTGTTTTGGTGCTGAGAAAAGCGTTGATTTGGGCTTATGAATTTGTTTAAAAATTGCAGTTAAAGTGTTGAAAATTAAGAAAATACTGATTTCGCAACCAAAGCCCGAAAACGGCAAATCGCCCTACTATGATGTTGCAGAAAAATACAATGTTAAGGTGGATTTTCGACCTTTTATTAAGGTTGAGGCTATGAGTTCAAGAGAGTTTCGCGACCAAAAAGTCAATATTGCGGACTTTTCAGCGGTAGTTTTTACTTCGCGCACTGGCGCAGACCATTTTTTTAGAATTTGTGAAGAAATGCGCGTAAAACTTACCGAAAATATCAAATATTTTTGCACTTCAGAGGCGATTGGCTTTTATTTGCAAAAATATGTTAATTTTAAAAAACGGAAAGTTTATAATAGTCCTTCGAGTAAATTAGCCGATTTGTTTGTGTTAATGAACAAACACGCATCGGAAAATTACCTTTTTGTGCTGTCCGAAAATAATAATGAGGAAATTTTTGCGTTGTTGAAAACCGCAAAATTCAGATACAAAACAGCGTTTATGTATCGTTCTGTGAGCAATGAGTTCACTGAAAATGAGGAATTTGACTATGATATGCTGATTTTTTTCAGTCCTCAGGGCATTGTTTCGCTTTTGAAAAATTTCCCGAATTATCAACAGGGCGAAACCTATATTGGCTGTCTTGGAGCAACTGCCGCCGCCGCTGTGCGTAACGCAGGTTTCAGGGTGAATTTGGAAGTGCCTAACCCGCAATTTTCCTCGCTCTCAATGGCTCTTGACGATTTTATCAAGCAGAATCATAAGAAAAGATAGAGCGTGAAGGCGCGAAAAGTCAAAAGCGCGAATGGTGTTTTTTCCTGTCATTGCAGACATTGACCTGCAATCTCATTTTATAAAATGCGCTATTATAAATTAAAATATGGATTATACATTCCCAAAATATGAGCATTTAAAAGGGCGAAAAGAGGTTACGGAAGTCTTTGAAAAGGGCGTTTCTATCGTAAATTTTCCTATTCGTGCTCTTTATTTCGTAACCGAAGAGGCTGCGCAGGCTAAAATTTTGGTTGCTGCGTCAAAAAAATTATTCAAAAAAGCAGTTTCTCGGAATTACTGCAAAAGACTTTTGCGCGAGGCGTATCGTCTTAATAAACAGACGATTACAGAAAAAATTAAGGATAAAAACTACGGAATTAATATCGCATTTTCTTATATTGACAAAGAAAAAGAGGATTTTTTTAAAATTTCCGAAAAAATTTCGCAAATTTTAAACAAAATTGTTGTATCTTTACCATAAATTTTAAAATGAAATGTTTTTTTAGAAAAATTTTGATTTTGCCTGTGCGATTCTATCAACTTGCAATTTCGCCGTTGTTTCCGCCGACTTGCAGATACACGCCGACTTGTTCTCAATATGCGGTTGAGGCAATTTTAAAATATGGACTAAAAGGCGTTTGGCTTGCAACAAAGCGGATTTTCCGCTGCCACCCTTGGGGCGGGTCGGGCTATGACCCTGTTCCATAATAAGAGTAATATTTGTAGCGTTGTTTGCCGCGTCGCGTACCAAACCATTTTTTTCCTGATTTTGTACCCACAGAAAATACATTTTTTTTTGCTGTCCGCTAAACATACAAACTGCACAAAACACCTGTCCGAAATACCGTTTTATCGGCATCTCGGACAGGTGTTTTGTGCAGTTTGTATGTTTAGCGGACAGCAAAGAATTTCAATATTTTATCAATTTCTTTTACTATTTTGTTTGTTTTATATTTCTGCGTTTTGCGCAAATAATAATGTAGCAGTTTATCAAATATATTTCGCGGGTCGCGGATTTCTTTGCCTGCAATCTTTGAAAGATTTTCGAGCCACGTTTTGTCCCAAATATCAAGTTTTGAGAAATATTTTGTGCCTTTTTGTTTAGTACATGACAAAAATCATATTTTGTCGCTGTAACCATTTGATATTTAATAATTTATAACATATATTTTTTTTGGGGAAGTCCTTGATTTTTCGTACCTTTACAACTAATATTCAAACGGTTATAATGGCAAAGAAAATTATCAAGGACGAGAACAAAGGTACAAAATTAATTTCAGTTCTCAACAAAAATCTCGACGGAAAGATGAACAAAGCCCGAATTAAG
>JAISYF010000064.1 GCA_031270065.1 Prevotellaceae bacterium
GCAATTAACACAATTTTTCGTTTATCAATTTTTCCAGAATTTTGAACTTTGGAAAAGTTTGCCAGCAACAGTCCCGCGCCGTAATTTGTCAGTGAGCAAACCAAAATCAGCGACAAATACCGCCAATCCCACCACGCATAGAAAAAATACGAGGCAGCAAGCAGAAAAAAGTTTTGAATTTTTACATTTTTTGCCAACGCCCAATAAATCAAAAAGACAATGGGCATAAAAATGGCGAAATCAATAGAGTTAAATAACATAAATTGTTGTTGGTTTTTTTATACTCTGTTGTACAGAGTATAAAAAAAGAGAGTACTCTCTTTTTTAAATTTTTTTTTTTTAGAAAATCGGCACAAAGGTACAACTTTATTTTAATATTTTAATATGAATGTAAAATATTTTTTTAAAAAATTTTGAAATAAAAGAGTATGTTTTTTAATTGTTTGTTAATCTATTATAGGGGAGTTGTTGGTTTGATGAATTTGACTTACAATATGTTTCGTTACGAGCAGATTGTTAGATTAAATTTACAACCTGTAAAACGTAAATAAAAGTTAAATGATATTTCATAAAATACTGATAGATAGACAGATAGACAGAAAATTTTTTACAAAAAAAGTACAAGTTGTCAAAAATTTGTTATACCTTTGCAGCGATTTTTTGACAGAGTTTTATAAAACTTCGGCTCTGTTAGAAAATCATAATGAAAAAATTAAATTTTAGAAGTCCCCTTATATTTATATTCCCAAAGCAATACGCCCGATTTAAAAAAATAACATAAAAAAAGTTTTAATCGAATTTTTCAATATCTGCACCGCTTTTTTCTGTAAAAAATTTTATCAATAGTAGTTAAATAAAGCGAAATCAACGGCAACAAAATATCCCAAAACAGCAGTGAAATAAAGAACTTTCTCACGCCTAAATACGCTGATACTCTGTTAATTACAACAAGTTGAATGATATATCTGATTAAAAACAACAACGCTGCAACCACTGTGTAAAAGAGATTCATTCGCAAAATTGTCAGAATTAGAAAAATATAGAACAATCCGCGCGTAAATACCTCAAAACCAATTAATTGCTTGCTTTTTGCTTTGTAACAAGCAGAAACATCAAGATGCCGCCGTTTTTGTATAATCCAATCTAAAAAACTTGTTTTTGGTACGGAAATCGTCTTGCTTTCTGCGCTGCATTCAATCGCGGTATTACGTTTTTTTGCCGCCAAATTAACCATTAAATCGTCATCTCCCGCAGAAATATGCAAGTGTCCTGCAAAACCTTTTAAGCGGAAAAACGTTGATTTTCTGTACATTAAGTTTCTGCCAACGCCCATATACGGCTGTCCGCGAAAGGCAAAACCGAGATATTGCATTGCGATAAAGAGCGTGTCGAATGAAATTAGTCGGTTGAGCAGCGATTTTTTGCGGAAATAATCGCCGAAACCCAGCACAAATTCGGTGTTCACGCCCATATTACGCACCATCATCGAAATCCAGTTTTTGCTTGCGGGTCGGCAATCGGCATCGGCAAAAAGCAGTATTTCGTTTTTCGCCGCTTTTATGCCGACCGTCAATGCTAATTTCTTGCTGCTCACCACTTTAACATCATTCGGCAACGATGTCAAATAGAGGCGCTGGTATTTTTTTGCAAAATTCTGCACAACCTCCTTTGTGTTGTCCCACGAGCCATCATTAACCACAATTACCTCATAATCAAAATAATCCTGTTCCAAAATAAGCGGTAAAAATTTCGCCAAATTTTTCTCCTCGTTTTTTGCGCAAATAATCACAGAAACAGGCGGCTGCGAATGATTAAACTCAACTTTGTTTTTTTTAATTTTCCGTTTCCGCCGCAACGTTCCCGTATAAAAATAGAGGTAATAAAACGCCTGAATTGCAAAGGCGAAAAACAAAACCGCCGTAAAAATCAGCGATATATTGTCTTGAAAATCAATCTTTTGAAGTAAATTTTCCATTTCAATTTATAAAACTGCAAAATTAATAAAAAAAATTGATTGATTTTTCAAAAAAGTTTATTACTTGACTGTTGATGTTATTTTTATTTTTCTACCAAACTATTTTTTCTGACAGGAAAAATGTATTTGTTTCGGCAGTATCGGCAAGGTTGTTTCGATTGTATCAGCAACTGAGGCTGTCTCAAAAGTGTTTTTATCTCACGCAAAGTTCACAAAGAGTTTTACGCAAAGAACGCAAAGCATTGATAATCAATATCAAAAACTTTGCGTTCCTTGCGTTTTCTTTGTGTTATTTGTATTGTCTATTTTTGCGACCGCCTACTGAACTCATTGCGCAACGGAAACCTATTTCCGATGAGCGGGCATCCTGGTCAAGCCAACGGCGTGTTGCAGGATTGAGCCAGATTGCTCTGTCGTTCCACGAACCGCCTTTATAAACGCGGGCGCGGTCTGAAATCATTGTCGCTTTTTCGAGCGCGGTTGCAGAGGCGTAATCTAAAATTGAGTCGCCGATAACTGAATTAGCATCGCCGTCTCGGAAACTTCTAACATCTTTGCCCGAAACCGTAAATCCTTTTTCTTTTACCAAAACATTGCGCATAGAGTCGCGGAGTTCCTGTTCCATTGGCGGAAGTCTGTCCAAAATTGTTTCTGCATAAGCCGAATCTGACGGATATTCGTTACCGCGGAAAGGAGCGAGTTCATTCACCAAGTCGTTTGAAGTAGCGCGATAAACATCTAATACCCATTCATTTACGTTGCCAGCCATATTATACAAGCCGTATTCGTTTGGTGGGAAGAAATCCACAGGCACAGTCCTCGAATCGTTTTGATATTGACCGATAGCATCGCCTCTACCGCGCATAAAGTTAGCAATAAAGGCACCTTTGGTTTTCTTTTTCTGCATTTCGCGCAGTTGATAACCCTGCCAGGGATAAGTTTTGCCCTCGTCAAAATTTTGCTTAATATCTATTGCGCCGTATGCTGCATATTCCCATTCTGCCTCAGTTGGCAAACGAAATTCAGCCTCGTAAATTACGCCGTCAAGGTCAATGTCAAAATCTTCTCCATTGAGTTCGCGCAAATAATTAACCCTTTTTGCTGTTGTAAAAATGTACTTGCTATGATCAGCAGGCTCTGCGCTCTCAATGCTGCCATTAACGGTTTCCAAATCGACATATTCGATAATTTTGTTGTCAATCAAAATTCTCTCATTAACGCGGTCTGTACGCCATTTGCAATACTCCATTGCCTGTGTCCAACTAACGCCGACAACAGGGTAAAAACCAAAAGCAACGTGCTTGTAATAGTTATTTACAAGCGGTTCATTGTAGGCAAGTTCTTGACGCCAAACGGTTTCGTCTGGCATCGCAAGCAGAATTTGACGCGGGTCGTGTTTATAAACTCCGCGCATCCAAGCCTCATACTCGCGCCAATTAATATTGGTAACTTCGCACTCGTCCATAAAAAAACCGTCAACGCCAACGCGCCTTTTCAGGTCATTAGATGGACTTGAAACAGGGTCTTCATTTTGACCTTTCACAAACGAATTTGTGCTGACATAAATAGTTCCAGGAGGAACTTTTCCGTCATACTGGGTTTTAACATTGAAAAAACCTCTGTCGGGCTTGTTGTACTCCCAACCTGTTTTTTCAGAACTTGTTAAACTAACGGGCGATTTCGACCCGCAACCGATAAGAATTGCCGCAAGCAGCATCATTCCGAGAATTTTTTTTGTAATCTTCATAACCTATTTATTATAAAAATATGTGTATTTTATCTGTTTAATTATCGAAAAAACGTCATTTTTTCTCAAAAAAAGTTCATTTTTGAACAAAAAACCAACTGCTTTTTCAATCGTTTTCTTCTATAATTGTTTTTATAAATGTCTAATAATCAATATTTTATCAATAAAAAATATTTTAAATTTTGATTTATTCCATTTCACAAAAATAAACGTGCAATAATAATACTTTATTTTGAAAAAAACAAACAAGTATTAATTTTTTTTTAATTTTTTTTTTTCGCACCTTCGCAAACATAAAAAGTCAATGAATATTAACGTGAAAAGAATAAAAAATATTGTGTTAAAAAAAATTTTTTTTATAAAAATTTACTAATGTTAATCTCTCTCCTTAAATGTCGGATAAAATCTGCGTAATTTTTTTTATCTTCACATTATCTATCTTAAATTGCCAATTTATTTTAGCGTCTAATACGGCGCAAAGACAGTAGATTCTGAACTAAAAAAACAAATATTTTGTACTTTTAAAAAAAAACAGTGCAGTTAATCAGAACTAATTTAAATTATTACTGTCCGCTAAAATTTTCATCTTTGTCCATTCGATTTTCAATTTTTATTCGTGTGGTCAGAGTGGTCAGTGGTTAAAAATCAATTTAAACAGATGAAAGAACAAAGGAGTAATATTTTACAAAATATTGGCGGATTTTACACTTTCCAATATAATTTTATACCTTAATCAATTCATATTCCATTGTTCCTAACCCCAATTTTTCAGCGTGTATAAGCCCTGCCCGCCAATCGACATTCGGGTGTATATGCTTGAATTTATCTTTGCCAACAAGGTTTAAATCGCCTTTTTCGTTTTTCAGCGAGCCAGCCAAAGAAGGCGCAGCGGTTACCATATCAACGCAGGCTTTATCAAGCGCAACAGGGTTGAACGAGGCAGCAATGCCCAAATCTGGCGCAATCGGCACATCATTCGTGTTCCAACAATCGCAGTTCGGCGAAATATTCATTATAAAATTAACGTGAAAATGAGGCTTGTCTTTGAGCAACGCAGCAGAATATTCGGCAACTTTTTTATTCATAGTTTCTGAGGAATTATTCCAAACAGGCTGAGCAGCATCGAACCTGCAAACCGCAATACACTGCCCGCAGCCGACACATTTTGCATAATCTATCACAGCAAGTTTGTCTGCGCCGATTTTTACCGCGTGGTAGTTGCAATATTTTTCACACATACGGCAGGCGGTGCAATTATTTTTGAAAATAACAGGCTGAGAAGACGAGTGCAGTTCCATTTTTCCGCCTCTTGATGCACAGCCCATTCCGATATTTTTCAATGCGCCGCCAAACCCTGCCTGTTCGTGTCCTTTAAAGTGGTTTAGCGACACAAAAATGTCGGCATTGGCAATAGCAGAGCCAATTTTAGCAGATTTGCAAATTTCGCCGTTGGGAACAGGCATTTCGATATATTCCGTACCTTTCAGTCCGTCTGCAATAATCACAGGAGCATTGACAGTCAGCAAGTTAAAGCCATTTTCGGTTGCGCTAACTATATGGTCTATCGCGTTGCTGCGTTTGCCCGAATAGAGCGTGTTTGAGTCGGTCAGAAATGGTTTCGCGCCGAGTTTGTGCAATAGATTTACCATTGTAGCAGCGTAGTTGTGGCGGATATATGCGAGATTTCCAGGCTCGCCGAAATGAATTTTTACCGCAGTAAATTTACCGTTAAAATCAATCTGCGAAATGCCCGCAGCCTTAACAAGTTTTTCGAGTTTCCCCTGCAAATTCAATGATGCCGTTGTGCGTAGATTTGTAAAATAGACTTTTGACATAAATTTTATTTTTTTTTAAAAATGCAAAGTTACATTTTTTTAACCAAAATCAGTACCTTAATATGCAAAAAAAAAATAATACAAAATATTGCTGTCCGCTAAATATTTTTTACTCAAAAAAACAGGGCTGATTTCTAATGATGGAAATCAGCCCTTTTTTGGTTAATTTTGCGCCTTCAAACCAAAAAATTAAACCAATGAGCAAGAATACAAATTTTAGCGGACAGCAATAATTTTGATTATTTGCTTTATCCAAACATAAACAAGTATTGGAAAAACAATGATTATCAGTTTATTGTATTGAAATGCTGCTACGTAATCAAATTGAACAGCACATATTACAGATTTTGTAATTCCACACCCCCAACATTCAATTCCAAGAATATTTTTGATAAGGCAAATTGAGTGTTGTCTGCTCAACCAATCAATCGGAACGAAAAATAAAAATATAGGCAATATCAGTAATCCAACAAAATAAATTCGTTGTACATATTGCCCATATTTTTGCAACACTTTCATTAAAAGGCTAATCCTATTAATTTCAAGAATTGTTTTTTGTTGTACTGCATTGCTCTCTTCTTGGCTGAAAAAATATCAACCAGCCACCAGATTCCACAACCGGAGCAGGTAATAATTTTTACAACGACAAGTCAAATATCGTCCAACCAAAATCTTTCCCAGCCAAGCAATATGGCAATAATAAGAATGGTTGACGGTTTTTGGAATGAGGCACCTTGGATTAACAACAATTTGTTGTCGTCCAACTCTTCCA
>JAISYF010000203.1 GCA_031270065.1 Prevotellaceae bacterium
TCTCCTTCCGTTTGAACTGTTGCAAATTTTGCAACAGTTGAATTTTCGTCAAGTTCTCCTTCCTCGAATACATTTTTGATATGTCGCGAAACCGTTGATTTGTCGCGCTGAAAAAGTTGCGCCATCTTGTCGAGCGACAGCCAGACAGTTTCGTTTTCCATCCGGACGTCAATTTTCGTTTGTCCGTCGGTGCTTTGGTAAATGATTATTTCCGACTGGTTGTTCATCTTTTTTTCTTTATTACTGATTACTCGTTTTATCCGTGCAGGTTGCGCCTGCGAGGGTTGCCGTTATCCCTTTGTTTTCACTGTTTTTCTTCATCTTCGTATGAATTATTTATAAAGAGTTTATCGAAATGCAAAATTACACATTTATTTTATATAATCAAAGTTGTGTTAAAAAAAACTAAATCAACCCCTTTATTTGCTCAAAACACTGCTCTACGCTGCCGTTGTTGTCGGCGGAAAAGTAGCGGTTAGTGCGTTTGCAGTGTGCTTTTACAGGCTCGGTCTGCTCACGATAAACGGCGAGCCGTTTTTTGATGGTTTCGGGCATGTCGTCTGCTCTGCCTGAAATGGCTCCGCGCAGCACAAGACGGTCGAAAAGCGTCTTTTCTGCCACGTTAATATCAACCATCACATCAATTTTTTTACCGCGCCGTTCAAGCATCCCGTCTAACGCCTCAGCCTGCATATTTTACATATATTTGAACAAAACTGTAAGTTCAAACATTGTTCACCTGCACTTCATAAATACTTTTTAGACGGTTTTCAAAATCTTTTTTAAACAATAGTATAGCATCAATGTTCACAGCAAAATCGTGGTCACTGATATTAAAATTTGTTATAAACTCACCGTCTCTTTCGCGAACCATAATTGTCGGACGGATATTGTCTCCAATAGCATCTTGAGTTACAGCATTTCCGTAGAAATACCAGTTGGTTTCGGCAGGTATAGGCGTGTCGTTTATGGATATGTCATTTTTCACGATTTCGCATAAACTACACATTAAGTCTTCATTAAGACAAATTACTTTTCCATATTCCCCGTCAACAGACATATCGGCATAACCATACCAAATATTTCTGCTCGTTCGCTTTTCATCATTTGAAACGTATGTTTCATCAAACAGAACTTTCATTTTGTTATCCTCCAAAATATTAATATTTTTTATAAAAATTTATTTAAAATTACATTATGTTTTCTTATTATTTTCTTTATATAATTTTTTAAAATATTTTAATGCGTTAATCAAAGTGTGTCAAAAAAACTAAATCAACCCCTTTATTTGCTCAAAACACTGCTCTACGCTGCCGTTGTTGTCGGCGGAAAAATAGCGGTTAGTGCGCTTGTAGTGCGCTTTTACAGGCTCGGTCTGCTCACGATAAACGGCGAGCCGTTTTTTGATGGTTTCGGGCGTGTCGTCTGCTCTGCCTGAAATGGATCCGCGCAGCACAAGACGGTCGAAAAGCGTCTTTTCTGCCACGTTAATATCAACCATCACATCAATTTTTTTACCGCGCCGTTCAAGCATCTCGTCTAACGCCTCAGCCTGCGTCACAGTGCGCGGAAATCCGTCTAAAATAATGCCGTTAGCATCAATATTTTCGTCAATTTTCTTTGCTAAAATATTGATAATCAACTCGTCAGGCACAAGCGCGCCCTTTGAAATATAGCCATCAACCAACTTTCCCAAGTCGGATTTAGAGGCAACTTCCGCCCGCAAAATATCGCCTGTGGAGAGGTGCAAAAAATTGTATTCCTGCGCAATTAATGCGCTGTGCGTACCTTTGCCTGAGCCTGGCGCACCAAAGAGAACTATTGCTTTCATCGTTTTTTTTAACCCACAAATTAACACAAAAAAAATATTATTTTTTAAGGTGCAAAGATACATATTTTTTCTTAAAAAAATGATTTGTGATATAAGAAAAAATATGTCATATACTTAATTTTTTTTTTTGTTTTAAAATTAATTTGTATTTTTCCCATATAAATTTTTCAGAGAATTTTTATAGGTTTTTGTGTAATTGAAAATTTTATGCTACCTTTGCAAAATTACACTATTGATTATCAATGATTTATGTGTTTTTATAAAACAAATTGAAAACATTTTTGTAGTCTTATATGATGTTTTTTGCGTAATTTTTGATAAATTTTTGTGCAAAGGCAGTAAAATTTCGTCAGATTATTTATTACTTTTAGGTTTTTCTAAAATAATTCCTTTTGTAAGCAGTAGCACTTTCGTTACTTACATTTGCAATAAAAAATAGACTTGAATGTTTTGTTAGTTTAATTTTATATTTGAAATTTCGCCGACAAAAAAAGTTCTGATTTCGTTTTGAATTTCGGCAATGGTTTTTGGAATTTCTTGGGTGTAAATATCACTTGCACCGCCACTGCGAAACAGTGTAGTGCCTTCGGTGCGGATTTTGTGAGTAATTGCACCCGCGAGTGAAAGGTCGCCGCGTTCTTGTGGCGTGTATTTTGGCTGCCAACGCTCTGACGGTGTGCGCAAGTACGGAATTGACGTGCCTTTTATGCCTTTATCGCGCATCCATTGCAAAATTATTGATTTAAAATTGTACGGCACTTTGCCGCTTTTGCGCCCTGTCTCCAAAGTTCCAAAAGCGCGGCGACCTTTCAACACTGCGCCTTTTTCCGTTGTTTCTACGACCAAACTCTGAGCAGAGCGACCGCTTGCACTGCGCCCACTCACCTGTATGTTCGCCGAAATTCGCTGTTTTAACTCTTCTAATTTCAGCACAATAACCTGTTTTGCCGCCTCGATGTTCGTTGTCATTTTTTAATTTTATTTTTATCATCAAAAATTTTTCTCAAACGCTTTTCGTACTTACCCGTTACGCTGTCAATTTCCAAACATTTATAAATTCTAATCCACGGCGTTTTTTCTGCTTCGGCGTGGTCGCAAAATCCCATTCTGCGAGCGTACCAATCCAAAGTGCCGAATGTACCAAAATTCAATTTGTCAATGCCTGCCTGCTTTTCTTCGGGCGTTGGTGCGTATTTTATTTTGTTGAAAAGTTTTGCAATATTTTCAAGTTCATTTTTTACGAACAGCATAAAACTGAAAATATCAAAAATTTTGCACGTTGCAAGTTTTTCGCGGTGCAAATTCAAAATTATTTCAAACGGTCTAAAAAAATCCTCATCTGTGCCTTTCAACGACTGCAATTCTGCAAATTGCGCCCACGTTAAAAGATTAAAATTTTCGGGTATTTTTTTGCCGCAAATTTCTGACGGTACAGGGCGCGTTTTCAGCCGCTCAAAAAGCGTTTCGATTTGTTCCTGTTTAATTATATTCTGAAAAACAGAAAACTCTGCCAATGTAGTTTTTTTGTCAATTTTCATATTTTTTTTTAAGAATTTCCCAAATTTTCTAAAACGGAAACGCGATTATTTACAGCGGAAATTTCCTGCACACTGACTACTGGCGTTGGCAAACTTTCCACTCCGCGAGCAACTGCACGAGCAAGCATATCTTCTCCCATCACTTGTTGCGAGGTCTGTTGTGCCTGTATCGGCACGCCGCCGCCTATTTGGTTAAATGCCGACAATACTGGCGAAAACATAGATGTTGCCGCCGCAGTCATTACACTTTCGCCGTTGCTGAGCATTGCGGGTATGCTGTCAGATGTGGCTGTGCCTGCTCCTTTGATTGCGCCACCACTTGACATTTCCACTATTCCGCCCTGCGCGAATTTTGGGGCTTTCACTTCTTTGTACTTTTTGACCGCCGATGCCGCGCTTGCAATTCCTGCCAACACAGAGGCAACTCCTGCCGCAATCGCCGCGAGGTTTGCGGGAAACATCATCCCTGCGCCTGCCGAAACTGCGCCTGCAATACCTTTGGCGGTGTCGAGTGCGATTTGACCGAGCGTTAGTGCTAACTGAAATCCTGCCATTTTCTCGTTGTCGCCCGCAAGCGTATTGAAGAGGTCGCCCATTGCACTTGTCATTGTGCTAACTGAGCTGAGCGTATTTGCCGCATTTTGCGCCGTTGTCTGTGCTACTTTTTTCTTGCTTTCAATCAATTTTTGGTCGCTTGCTAAAACATTCGCTTGATATGCTGCCTCACTCTCGTACAACGCTGCTTTCGTTTGGGCATCCATATTTACGAGCATATCGTGCCGTTGCGTTTCTTGTTCGAGTTCCAATTGTGCCATTACAACGGCGTTGTCTTGTGCTTTAATTTGCAACGCGGTGTATTCATTTTGCAAAATTAGTGCCTTTTCCGCTTGCTGTTTTCTTATTGCCTCTTTTTCAACTTCAAAACGCCGATTGTCGTACTTTAAATTGATTTCATTGACATTTGCGCCTGTTTTTTTCGCCTCTGCAAGTTCCTGTTCTCGCAAAAGTTCGATTTGTTCAAATCTTAAATCACGTTCCGCCTGACTGCCTTTTGTAGCTACTTCGAGCGACAAAGATATGCGTTTTTGCTCTGCATCGATTTTTTTCTGCAATTCGTCAGCAACGTTTTTCTTATTCATTTCTGCAATTTTGGCATCGGAATTTTTTTGCAGTTGCTCGGCTGTTTTTGCAAGGTCTTCCTTTGCTTTTTTTGTCAGATTTTTTTCTGTGTCAATTCTTTTTTTCAGTTCGGCAATCGTGCGCTCTGTATTTTGTTTTTCGGCGGCAATATTTTTTTCTAACCCGTCTTTCATTGCCGCTAAAATCGCATCTTGCAACTGCTGAGTCGCTGCAACTTCTTTGTCGCGGCGTTCTTTTTCCAACGCGGCGAGTTCTTTATTACGCTTTTTTGTTTCCTCGATAGTTTTTTGCTTTGCCTCCTCGATTGCGAGGGCATTGTCTTTGACCGCCTGCGTTGATTCGTCTATTGTTTTTTTGATGTCATTAAAAGTTGTTGTTGCCTCTGCAACTTTTTTTGCATATTCCTCATATTTTTTTGACCCCTCTTTATACGAATTTTGAGCATTAATCGCCGCCGTCATTGCACTATAAGCAGCATTTTTTTCTTCGTTTTTTGCCTTTATTATTGCCTCGTTTGTCTTAATAGTTTCCTCTTTAATTTTTATTTCTGCATCAGTCCGCGCTTTTGCGATTTCCGCCGCCGATTTGCCCTGTTTTTGCATAACGAGAATATTTGCTCGGACACTGTTATTTATATCATTGACAGTTGCGTTGTAATTGTTATTGATATTGTTAATAGTAATCGCTGTTTGCGCTGCTTGTTTTTCATAATCCCTGTTTGCCTGCTCCGCTGCTTTTGACGCTTTGGCGGACTTGCTAAAATTGTTCGTCAAAAGGATAATTCCAGCAATTAAGGCGGCGATTGCTACTGCGATTAACATAACAGGATTTGCCAAAATTGCAGCATTCCAGAGCCACTGCGCCGCTGCTGCTGCTTTTGACGCGATTGTACCGCTACCTTTCAAAACATTCATTGCAGCCTCTGCTTTTATCTGCCTCTGTGTTAAATCAATGCCAATTTTTTGAAAAGTTATTTCTAAAAACCTGCTTGCAGCGGATTTTTTTTGTACGGCATCCTGTACCACTTTTAACGCAGTCAAAACTGCTGTAATAGCATTCATTTTTTCCATAATTGCGTTAAGTTGCTCGCTCTCTTGCCCAAAAAGTTTTAAGGTATTTGTTGCAGAGGTAAATAGACCGACCCCCGCGTTTAACAGTTGAATTGCGCCCGCTAACTCTCCTATATCATCTGTAGTATTTTTCATGCTTTCATTGGCATCGTTAATCGCATCTATAACTTCTTCGGTTTTTTCTACTAAATTTTGAAATTCTGCCGACCCCTCTTTTCCTGCCAAAGTCATTTGTTCAAGTTCCGCCGTCATTTCTTTTAACTGCGCTTTGAGTGATTGTGTCGCTTCCCCGTAATTTCCTACGTTCCGATAATATTGCTGCAAGCCCTGCTCTGCCGATTTTAGTTCAGTTGTAATATCATTTATCTGCTTTCTTAAATTTTTACCATCGTCGCTATTTTCGCGCTCCGACAGCGACAATTTATTATACTGCTGATTGGCATTACTCAACGCTGCACGAAGTTGATTTAAAGAGCCGACCGCCTCATTTTCGATTTTGAGGTTATTTTTCAACTCTTTTTCTAAAAGCCGAATGCTGTCTTTGTATTGTGCAATTTCGGCTTTTGATGTTACTAACGATTTTTTGTACTCCTCATGGTCTTTAATGTTACCATTTTTCAACTGCTCCGAGTAAGATTTCATTTGTTTTTCAACCTCTGCAATCTTACCCTGAAAATCAACAATCTGATTTACAGTGTCTTTGTAATTCAGTTGCACATCAATTATTATGTCGTTTTCGGATTGTGCCATAACTTTTTTGTTAAACTTTGTTAAATTAT
>JAISYF010000230.1 GCA_031270065.1 Prevotellaceae bacterium
TTTCCAAATTTCTTTATCGTACATTGCAATTTCTTTTTCAACATCTTCGTATCGGGTATAAAACTCGTCATAATCTGCTTTTTGTGCTTGTCGCATCACATCTCTATGTGTTAGTCCCCATTCTTTAAGCGAAGGCGTTGTCTTTTTTACGATTTTTACAAACGGCTTTGTATCCGCATTTTCAACAGGAATTTCTTCTACGAATAATGGATGAGATTTGATAAATTCGACATATTTTTCAAACAAAGCAGGGTTGAAAAAATAGATTTCCCTGCTTTTTGCTTCTCGAAAAGCAGAAAAATTTTTCTTTATATCATTTTCTACCTGCGCCATATTTTTCACTTCACAGGTAAATAAAAACTGAAACTTTGTCGTTGTTGATAAACCTGTGGTATGATTATACTCCTTCAATCGCCTTTCTAAATCGTTGCTTTTGCCGATTTTACAGACGTTTGCAGCAGCATTCAAATATTGCCCAATATAAATGTATTCTTTGAAACTGTCTTGTTCCATAAACTTTTAACTTTTAGTTTTTATCTCTATTTAAATTGCCTCAAAAACCTCATATCATTTTCCGAAAAAAGCCGCAAATCTTTTACCTGAAATTTCAGGTTGGCAATCCGCTCAACTCCCATTCCAAAGGCGTAACCCGAATAAATTTTGCTGTCAATTCCGCATTCGTCAAGCACATTGCTATCAACCATTCCGCAGCCGAGAATTTCCACCCAACCTGTGTGTTTGCAAAAGGGACAGCCCTTGCCGCCGCAAATTTTGCACGAAATATCCATTTCTGCACTCGGCTCCGTAAATGGAAAATATGACGGGCGCAGGCGAATTTGCGTATCCTCGCCGAACATTTCTTTTGCAAAATAGAGCAACGCCTGTTTCAAATCGGCAAATGACACATTTTTATCAATATACAAGCCCTCAACTTGGTGAAAAAAGCAGTGTGCGCGGTAAGAAATAGCCTCATTTCTATAAACTCTACCGGGACAAAGCACGCGGATTGGCGGTTTTTGCGAAGTCATTACGCGGGTTTGCACGCTCGAAGTGTGGGTGCGTAGCAGAATATCGGGATTTTTTTCGATAAAAAATGTGTCTTGCATATCGCGGGCAGGGTGTTCGGGCGGAAAATTCAATGCGCCGAAAACGTGCCAGTCATCTTCGATTTCGGGACCTGATGCCACCGAAAAACCAATCCTCGAAAAAATATCAATAATCTCGTTTCTTACAAGCGAAAGCGGGTGCCGTGCGCCAAGTTCAAGCGACTCGGCGGAACGTGTAAAGTCTTGTTTTTCAGTGTTTTGTGCATTTGCTGAAAGATTTTCGCGCAGGTCGTTAATTTTATTTAACGCCCTGTCGCGCAAAACGTTGAGCAGTTGCCCAATTTCGCGTTTTTGCTCATTAGGCACGTTGCGGAAATTGTCAAAAAGAGCGGAAATTTCACCTTTTTTGCTCAAATATTTTATTCTCAACACCTCAACATCGTCAAGCGTTTTTGCCGTCAAGTTTTCGATTATAAGTCCTAATTTAGATATTTTTTCTTTCATAATATTTTCATAAAAATTATAACTGCAAATTTACGATTTTTTTTTATTTATACAAAATATATTTTTTGGGGGGTAAATCGTTAGATTCAACTCTCAAAGTTATAAAAAAACTACCAGTGTCGATTTTGCAAAACCGCCTCTGCTAAAAAAACGTAAAGGCGGGTTTTAAATCCGCTTTTACTGTAACAACAAAAAATCTTACTTTTCCCACTATAAATTTTTCAAAAATTTTTTATAAATTTGTGTGTAATTGAAAATTTTATGCTATCTTTCCCCTATAAATTTTTCAAAAAATTTTTATGCGTTTGTGTGTAATTGAAAATTTTATGTTACCTTTGCAAAAAAATTTCAGGATAAAATTACTATGAAAAAATTACTAATATTTTGTTTTTTGATTTGCGTTTCTGTTTCAGTTTTGGCGCAGAATTATCAGAAAAAAATTGTCTGCGGGAAAGAATATTACGTCTATTTTGTGCGGCAGAGCGAGGGTTGTTATGCTATCAGCAAAAAATTTGACGTGCAGCAGGCGGATATTATTGAGGCAAATCCCGGTTGCGATTGCGATAAATTGAAATTGGGGCAACTTTTGTTTATTCCAATTAAAAATTCCGAGCAAAATTCTGATAATAAGCAAAGTAACGGCGTTACGATAATCGACCACAAGGTTATTGCGAAACAGACTTTGTGGGCGATTTCAAAAATGTACGGTGTTCCTCAACAGCAAATTTTGGAATTAAATCCAAACCTTGATATTGTAAAAATAAAAATTGGGCAGATTATCAGAGTGCCTGTTCTTGACAATAAACAAACTGCTGCAAATCAAGAGGTTAAACCGCAACCGCAGCCTGAAACACTTGTAGAAACGCCGAAAGTTGAGCCTAAACCGACAAAAAAGTTTACAACATACGAAGTTACGAAAAAGAATAAAACCATTTACGGAATTTCAAAGGAATTTGACGTGTCTATTAACGAACTTTTGGATGCAAATCCATTTTTAGAAGATAAAAAATTGAAAATTGGCGATATTCTGCAAATTCCTGTAAAAGAGGAAGTTGCGCAAAATTTGCCGAAAGAGCAAACTCCTCCGACTGCGCCCGTAAAAACCGAAGAAAAATCAATTTCAAAACCAAAAATTCGCAAAAGATTGAAAATTGCCTGCCTTTTGCCTTTTTCAAACAGTTCTGACCAAAGCGTTAATACAGAGCGTTTTACGGAATTTTACAAAGGCTCTTTGCTTGCGTTGGAGGAGGTTAAGGCAAACGGAGTTTCGGTGGAGGTACAAACTTTCGATACAGACGTTACTAATGAGCGTTTGACTGTGATTTTGGCGGATAATTTTCTTGCAGATGTTGATATAATTATCGGTCCTGCCTACCCTGAGCAAGTTTCGACTGTCGCCGCTTTTGCGAAAAAGAATAAAATTGCACAAATTGTGCCTTTCACCTCGAAAGTTGATAAAGCCGATAAACACGAGCAACTTTATCAATTTAACCCCGAAAGCGCAGATATTTTTCCGTTTGTAATTGACGAATTTATTGATAATTTTTCAAAAAATAATATTATTTTTATAAATTTTACAGACAAAAATGATAAAGGCTCGCAATTTGCAGCCGATTTAAAAAAATCTTTGAAGTCAAAAAATCTTAAATTTCAAGAAATTCAGCAAGGCGACAATCTCACTTCTTTGTTGAGCGACAAGCAAAATATCATTGTTCTTGCAACGAGCAATTATGAGGAAATTGCCTCGTTTGCACCTTATTATAAGACGTTAGACGCCTCAAATACAGCGTTTTGGCTATCTGATGATATTGCAAAAAAGTTCGGTGATTTGCCCAACGTAATCAATTATTCGCTTTTTGACGACAATGCTGTTACAGACAAATATTTACAGTCGTATCAAAAATGGTTCGGCTACCGTAACGCAAAATCCTCGCCAAGTTTCGACCTGATTGGCTACGATTTAACTTACTATTTTTGTATGGCGCAAAAAGAAGGAACGATGCTAAAATATTCGTATGACGTTGAAAATGTGCCGTTTCAACAGTCTTCATTGAAATTTTTATTGCAAAAAAACAGCAAAAGTTTTGTGAATTGCGGATTTTTTATAAAACAGGATAAAAAATAGGGAACTTCTAAAAATTAGATTATTTTAGGCGGGCAAGTTTTCAAAAGTGCAGTTTACTAATGTAAATGAGCATTTTGAAAATGAAGCCCAACGACAAATAAGCAATTTTTAGGAGTTCCCAATAACACCTCTCCGAAATAGAGGGTGAACAAGGCTTAGTTTTTGCACAAAATTCCCTTCCTTTGGAGTGGTTAAGGGAGATGTTAAAAAATGAAATATAAAATGAAAATTACACAATTATTATTAATAATAATTTTTATTATTTTTTGCAATAATATTTTTGCGCAAAATTATGACGGCGCAGAAGTTATTATTGGTGTGAAGGGCGGCGTTTCGCTTTCCACAGGTTCGTTTTTGAAACTTGATGGTTCAACTCCAAAACAGAACACCTATTATCATCGTTTGGGCGGGTACGGTGGCGCAGTTTTTCGTTATTCGGGCGAAAAATATCTTGCTTTTCAGGTTGAGGCAAATTTTATGCAGCGCGGTTTTCAGCAGTTTAACGATTTTTGGCGCACATTTAATTATATAGAAATTCCGCTTTTGGCGCACGTTTTTGTGGGCGCAAAAAAATTCCGCTGGTTTGTAAATCTTGGTCCCGAAGTTTCATTTATGATTAACGAAATTTCTTTTAGTTCAAGCACTAATGACGACACAAAAGTTCTTATGACAGAGCCGATTAAGAGCCGTTTCGACTATGGTTTAAACTTCGGTACAGGCTTTGAAATTCACACCAAGGCGGGCATTTATCAACTTGAAGGCAGGTACGAACTCGGCTTTGGCGACTTTTTTGCAGCCTCGCCCGCCGACAATTTTCTGCGTGCCGCCAATCGCAATATCACAATGACATTAGGGTGGTTAATTAATATAAAACAAAAACCACGAACCACACGAACAAAATAATTCGTGAGGTTTGAGGTTAAAAAAAATTATGGAAAAAAAAATTCGAGTTCGTTTTGCGCCTTCGCCAACGGGGGCGTTGCATATCGGGGGCGTGCGGACTGCGCTCTACAACTATCTTTTCGCCAAACGCAACGGCGGTGATATGGTGTTGCGAATTGAAGATACAGACAGTACGCGCTACGTTGAAGGTGCGGAGGAATACATTATTGAGGCGTTGGCTTGGCTCGGAATTAAGTTTGACGAGGGCGTTTCTTACGGCGGAAAATTTGCGCCCTACCGCCAAAGCGAGCGCAAGGAAATTTATAAAAAGTACGTTAAGCAACTGCTTGACGAGGACAAAGCGTATTACGCTTTCGACACGCCCGAATTTTTAGAGGAAAAACGCTTGCAAACGCCTAATTTTCAATATGATGCCTCTACTCGCGGATTCATGCAAAATTCACTGACTTTGAGTGAAAACGAGGTAAAAAACCGCATTGCAAACGGCGAAAAATATGTCGTTAGAATGAAAATTGAGCCGAATGAAGATGTTTTGGTAAATGATTTAATTCGCGGCGAAGTGCGCATAAATTCCTCAATATTAGACGATAAAGTATTGTGGAAATCGGCAGACGAACTGCCGACTTATCATTTGGCAAACATTGTTGATGACCATTTAATGGAAATCACGCACGTCATTCGCGGCGAGGAGTGGCTGCCAAGCGCGCCGCTGCACATTTTGCTCTACCGCGCATTCGGCTGGGAAAGCACGATGCCCAGTTTCGCGCATTTGCCATTGCTTTTGAAACCTGACGGAAAAGGAAAACTCAGCAAACGCGATGGCGACAGGCTTGGATTTCCTGTTTTTCCGCTTGATTTTATTGATAAAAAAACAGGCGAAAAAGCGTCTGGCTACCGTGAAGCAGGTTATTTTCCTGAGGCGGTAATTAACTTTTTGGCACTTTTGGGTTGGAACTCAGGCACAGAACAGGAATTTTTTTCAATGCAGCAACTTATTGACACATTTTCTTTGGAACGCTGCTCAAAATCGGGCGCAAAATTCGATTATGAAAAAGGTAAATGGTTTAATCACAAGTATTTACAAATAAAACCCGCAGAGGAATTGGCAAAATATTTATTGCCGATTTTCAATGAAAAATATCCTGATAATCCTCAATTTTCAATTTTCAATTTTCAATTCTATTCAAAACTGATTTTGGCGATTGATGCGCTGAAAGAACGCGCTGCTTTTCCGAAAGATTTGTTTGATTTGCTGTTGTTTTTCTTTGTTGCGCCTGTGGATTTTCCTGAAAATGACGTAAAAAAGCGTTGGAAAGAGGAAACGCCGAAGTATTTGACGGAACTTTTGTCTGTTTTGGAAAGCATACAAGATTTTGATAATGAGGAACTTGCGGAGGAAACTGTGAAAGTGTGGTGCGAGGCGCAGGGCTACGGCTTGGGCAATGTTATGAATCCGTTTCGTTTGACTTTGGCAGGCGAAATGAAAGGACCGCAAATGTTTGTTATCACAAAAATTCTCGGCAAAGAGGAAACAATAAAACGGCTACGGTATGCGTTGGAAACGCTAAAATAATTTATAAACCACCAACCACACCAACCACACAAACTTTTTATTTGTTCGTGTAGTTTGTGTGGTCTGTTGTTAAAATAACAAACCCCACAGATAGTGGTTAAAAAAAATAAAATTATGCAAATAAATTCAGCAACTTTTGTAGTATCGAACACCGATTTTCGCAAGTGTCCAGATGACAATTTTCCCGAATTTGCGTTTATTGGTCGGTCGAATGTAGGCAAGTCGTCTTTGATTAATATGCTTGTCAGCAAAAAAGATTTGGCAAAAACCTCATCAAAACCAGGTAAAACCCTGTTAATCAACCATTTTTTGATTAATGAGAAGTTTTATATTGTTGATTTGCCCGGTTACGGTTTTGCAAAAGTAAGCAAAACACAGCGGGACAAATTACGGACAATTATAGAAAATTACGTATTGCTGCGCCCGCAACTAACAAACCTTTTTGTACTGATTGACAGCCGTTTAGAACCTCAAAAAATTGATTTAGAGTTTATCGAATGGCTTGGTGAAAATTCAGTGCCGTTTTCAATAGTTTTTACCAAAAGCGACAAACAGTCGAAAGCAAAACTTTCGGAAAATATCGAGAAATATAAGTCTGTTTTGCTCGAAGCTTGGGAAAATTTGCCGCCGATTTTTATAACTTCCTCAGAAAAAAAGACAGGAAAAGAGGAGGTTTTGAATTATATTGAAAAAATTTTAAACAACTAAAAAAACTTGTGTCTTGTGTCTAATTACTCGTATCAAAAAAGTATCCTTGACGAAAACCTTAAAACGTATAACAGGCAGGAATTTATTGCGTCTGACCCGATACAAATTCCGCATCGTTTTACTAAAAAAGAGGACATCGAAATTTCGGCGTTCCTCACTTCGATAATTGCGTGGGGCAATCGTAAGATGATAATTAACAATGCTTTACGGCTGATGTCGCTAATGAATAACTCGCCTTACGATTTTTTGCTAAATTCGGTACCTGATTACAAAAATTTTGATGGAAAAACCCCCGAAAATTTATCACAAAAGTCTGATTGGCAAGCATTTAAAGATTTTGTACATCGTACTTTCAACGGCTACGATTGTATGTTTTTTCTGTTGTCGCTAAAATGGATTTACTGCGAGTTTGGCGGTTTGGAAAAGGTTTTTACAGAGGGTTTCAACAGGGAGAAAACAATTTTTTCTGCGCTGCAATATTTCCGCAGTATTTTTTTGCAACTGCCTCACGCTCATCGTGTTGAGCGGCATTTGTCTGATGTTGAGAAAAATTCTGCTGCAAAACGGCTCAATATGTTTTTGCGCTGGCTTGTCCGCAATGACGAAAACGGCGTAGATTTTGGGCTTTGGCACGGCATTCCCGCCTCTGCGTTGATGCTCCCACTTGATATTCACGCAGGCAATGTTAGCCGCCAACTCGGCATTCTTACCCGCAAGCAAAATGATTGGAAAGCCGTTGAGGAGGTTACTGCCGCATTGCGATTTTTTTGCCCGCAAGACCCGATAAAATATGACTTTGCGCTATTCGGTGCAGGCGTTTTTCAAAATAAAGAGATGTAAAAAAGGCTTGCAAAATTTCTGCAAGCCACTTTTTTAAAATATTCATTTTTTATTACTAAAATGTATATCTTGCGCTCACAGCCAAATCCCACAAGCCGTCTGTATGGTATTTAACTTTGCTTTCGTTGGCCCAAACCCAATCTTTTCCTGTAATATCTACGCCGAGATTAGGGCGAAAATCTACTGCAAGTTGCAACGGAAAATCAAACTTGAACGAAAGTTGGGCAACAGGCACTAAACCAATCCAACCATAACGAAAGTTGCCTCCAAAAAGATTTGGCGCAGACCAAGCATAACCGCCGCCGATACCACCGCCAACAGAGAAATTCCATTCTCCATAGTCAGTCCATGCTGGTGTAAAGAGAATGTGGTTGTAGGTTGCGGTTAAATTTACACCCCGAAAAGCATAAACTAAACCTGCGTCAGCCTGCAAAAAGCCTTTTTCGCTAATGCTGTGTTGATAAGAAGCCTCGTAGTTATAACCCACACGAAGACCGATTGCGCGCGGTTGAGCCACCGCCGTTGCGGCAATGGTAATTGCCGCAAATAAAATCATTAATGATTTCTTCATAAAACGTAAATTTTTTTTTTAAGATAAATTAATATATAAAAATAATACTCTTGATTTTAAATCCGCTGCAAAAGTAGTAAAAAAATAATTACAAAGTTTCTTTTTTAACATAATTTATTATAAAATATTATAATTTATTGTGTATCAAGTAGTTACCCCCCCCCCCCCCCAACTGCTTGATAATCAGCGAGTTAGCGATATTTTTGTTAATAAATCTTAAAAAATCATATAATTGTTTTTCTAATTTTGACACTTTTCTTTCTTTAAAATAAATGCAAAAATGCAAAAATACAAAAATACAAAAATACAATTTGAAAATTTGAAAATACAATTTGAGGATTTGAATATTTTGGGATTTTAATTTCAAATCCTCAAATTTTCAAATTAATAATTAATTTTGGCAAACATTGTTTGTTCCCTGTCATTGCGGGCTTTGACCCGCAATCTCAATATTATAAAAATGAGATTGCGGGTCAAAGTCCGCAATGACAGGGAACAACATCGAAAGTCAGGCATAAAGAAATGAAAAATTAAATTCACCCTCCCACGCTTTGAGCATTTATTTTTCCGTATTAATTGTTAATTGTTCTTCGTTCTAAAAGAAAATGAAACAAAGACAGAATTTTAAAAAATACTTGCACAAGTCTTTGTTCTTTATTCTTTAATTGCCACTGATTACACAGATAAACACAGATATTTTTTTAAAAATCCACAGACACCCTGAAATTTACCATAAAACCAGTAAGATTGTTTGGTACGGCAGATTCTATGCCGCTAATATCGGCAACCCAATAGTACGAACTGACGTTTTTAATATTGAAAAGGTTAAGCAGTTCGAGATTAAGCCAAAATTCTTTTACGATTTTTTGCTTCGTCATAAATTTTTCTCTGCCTTGCATAAAACCTCTTGACGCGCCCAAATCTACTCTGCGGTACGGACTTGTGCGGTTTTCTGCCATATAACGCTGACTGCGCGGAGGACCAAAAGGCAAACCGTCTGCCCACACAAGTTTCAAATGCACCTTATATTCGGGGTGGTTAGGCACATAATCTTGAAAAAATATCGAAACGCTGTAACGCTGCTCATTGGGGCGGCTAATCCAACTCGGCGAAATAGTGCCGAGATACGCGCCTGTATTGGTTTTTGCAATAAATTCGTCATTGTATAAATCCTCTTTCGACCGCATATACGAGAACGAAATCCAACTGTCTGCGCCCGGCACAAACTCACCGAAAAGTTTAAAATCCGCGCCCACAGTGTAGGCTTTTGCGTCATTCTTGCCCGAATATCTAATCTGCACATTATCAACGGAATAGGAAATAATCCTGTTTGATGGCTTATAATAAATTTCGGTTGTAAATTTGAACGGACGCCGCCAAAGCCTGAAAAAATAATCGCCGCCAAGCAAAAAATGTAATGAACGCTGCGCCCGAATATTGCGGTTGAGCGCGATGTAAGAATTGCCGTTTTCGTCTGTAATTATTTGCCTGATTTCCTTATAGAAAGGCGATTGATAGTATAATCCTGTTGCAAAACGGAAATTCAAATCGGGTTTCCGCTTGCGTTCTGGCTGCCATTTAGGAGACATTACAACCGACAGACGTGGCGACACAAGCCATTCATCATTAAAACTCCAATAATTTGCTCGCGCACCCACATTAAAAGTCCAGTGCATATTTTTGGAATCCAACGAATAATTTTGCTGTACAAAACCTGTTAGACGTGTGCTAATCATTTGATTATTAGAGGTTAAATTATAAATAACATTTACACTTTCGCCTGTATGCGGCAGGGAATATTGCGCCGAATCGCGCCGTTCGTATTCGCGTATTTTGTCAAAAATAATTTCCTCACCAGCCGAAACGCCCCATTGCAAAAGTCCTTTTTTCCACTTCCAGTCGCCTGTGTGCGAGATAGTTGCAACGGTGGCGGAAAGGCTGTTGCGGGCGTGTTCCACAGTGCTGCCTGTGCCGCGCTCAACGGTACTTTCTTTTCCGTTCAGGTCGTTTGTTACGTCAGAGAGCGAGTAAATGCCGACAATGTCGTAAGTTTCGCGCTCGTGCGTGTTGAAAGCGGAGGCGGTAAGGGCGAGTTTCACCTTTTCGCTCGGTTGATAATTGAGTGTCAGTGCGCCGAAATAGGTTGTGAAAACATCTTTTTCCTGTCCGCGAAAATCAACTGTGTATCTTTGCGGCTGAAAAATATTTCCGAACTCGGTTTGACGTTTTGTCGGCTTAAAAATATAGTTGTTTTGCGAAATATTTCCCAAAAAATTTAAATTCCATTTTTTTGAGAAATTTAATGTCATAAATGTTTGATAATCAATGAAAGAGTTATTGAAATCGCCTTTTGTGTCGAGGCTGCCGAGCAGATATTGATTTGATTTGTAACGAATGCCGTGCGACTGCGTAAATTTTTTGCCTGAACTGCCCACATACGCCGTTGCTCCGAGCAAACTTGCAGATACAGACGCTTCAAATTTTTTCGGTGTTTTGTAGGTTACGTCAAGTACAGAGGACATTTTGTCGCCGTATTTTGCAGCAAAACCGCCTGCTGAAAATTCTACTGCGCCAACCATATCTGGATTGATAAAACTCAATCCCTCTTGCTGCGAGGCGCGGATTAGCAAAGGGCGGTAGATTTCGATGCCATTAACATAGACCGAATTTTCGTCAAAATTTCCTCCCCGTACCGAATATTGCGAACTCAACTCGTTGGTAGAACTCGCGCCCAACTGCATTTTCACAAGAGCCTCAATTCCTCCTGCAGCATCGGGCGTAAGCCTGAGCGTTGAGGTTTCGAGTTTGACCATTGTGCCTTTTTGTCTGTTTAGTGCGCGGACTTCAATATCGCTCAAAAGAGTGGTGTCTGTTTTCAGAATAATATTTATATTCTGCGCTCTATCGCTTTCGGAATAGACGGATTTTTTCTCCGTTTTGTAACCGATTGCGGAATAAATTAAGACTGAAGTGTCATTTTGATTAAGCAAAATTTCGTAAAAACCCTGCTTGTTGGTGGCAACGCTTTGTTGCGCATTTTTTGCAGCCACAGTTACAAATTCTATGCCTCGGTTTTGCTCATCAACCACATACCCGCGTACATAAAAATGCCGTTGTGCGCTTGCAGCAACTGCTGTCATTAATATCAAAATTACAATCCAAGTTTTTTTCATTATTCTTTATAAACGCAATTGTTTGAGAATTATTGCAAAGTTAGCAAAATGTTTTCAATTACACACAAACTTGTGACAATTCAATTTGAAAATTTGAAGATGCAAAAATACAAAAATTCAATTTGAAAATTT
>JAISYF010000234.1 GCA_031270065.1 Prevotellaceae bacterium
TTTCCAAAGTTTAGAAACATTCATCAAAGGGGAGAGCAGGGTATAAACAGGATTGCAAGGAAAACAATTAAGAAATTAAGAAATTAAGAAATTATCCGTGTAATCAGTGGTAAAAAAAAATAAAAAAAACTCTGTGTTTCTCTGTTTAAAAATGAAGAAATTAAAAATGCAATTTGTATTTAACTTGTGTCTTGTGTCTAATTACTTGTGTCTGTTTAAATAATTATCATTAACTTACTAAATTTTGATTTTTATGAAAAATTTAAAAAAAATTAATTTTCCAACCGCATCAATATTGATGCTTACGTTGGCTTTGGCGATGTCGGGCAATGCCCGCGCGCAGGTTACCATCGGCGAAAACCTTGAGCCGCAGTCTTTTTCAGTCCTCGAACTGATAAGCAACAACACAATGGGCATGCGACTGCCTCAAATGGACAGCATTCAGCGCAACGAAATGATGGAAACTCAGGCGTTTAAAGACGAAAAAAAAGGCAAGGCTCTCGGCTTGCAGATTTTCAATACCTCTACGCTTTGCGTTGAAACGTGGAACGGAACGAAGTGGATTGAGGTGTGTATGTCTTGCGAGGACATTACTTTTCCCACTGTAGGACAAGCTTACAACTTTTGCAGCAATAGCGGTGCTACTATCGCTACCCTTTCTGCAGAAATCGGCGGCGCAGATTTTTATGACGCTGTTTCGGGTGGCAATAAATATCTCGACACAGAAACTCTTGCCAACGGCACAACTTACTACGCCGAGCCGAAAGTTGCCAACTGCGTCGCTCCCGCCCGCACAGCCGTAACGGTTAATCTCGGCAACTGCTCTTCCGCTCCAACAGGCGCAAAACTTACCACATTTGTCAATGTGATGTACGACTTTCAGCATCAGACCATCGAGGCGTATAACACAGGCGGCATAGGCACTGATTACGTTTGGTCAGTAAGCACAAGTGGCTCTGCAAACAGTTTCACTTCTGTTGACGCTCCAAACTCTCCTTTTTTCACTGTTCCCGCCAACTTTTCAGACAGGTACAATTCTGGCGATTATCTTTGTGATACATTATGGTTTCAATGCACAATATCCAATCCAAAAGGTCCTGCCACAACCGACAACCTTTTTAATATTATCTTTATCAAAACTACATCTGCGGGTTACGGCATAGACGAAAATACAGGTGTTAGATACCTTACTTTACAAAAAGGTGAAGATGGTGCTTTCAACGCAGGCACAATGAAAATGGCTCTGCTCAGCCTTGGACAAAGCGCAGACTGGACACTCGATGGCGGTTATACTCCCAACAACAATGCTGGCGACCTTGGCGACTTTTACCAGTGGGGGCGCGTGGCTGACGGACACCAAAATGTTGTCTGGAGTAAAAACGCAAGCCACGAAAATCAAATATTGCTTTTAGGCGAAACTCCTGAAAATACTTCTGATAATATTGCGTATAATGCCTACGTAAGCCCTTCTTACGATACTTCTACTTGTCAAGTTGAAGCGGGTAATTATTATGGTAAATTTATCACTTCAAATGATGTTTATACGTGGTATAGCGGTCCCAATTGCGGGTTGTGGGGTACTGCAAATGGCAGTAGCCGTAATTACCAGGGTTCTCTTGATTTTACTTGGACACACCCTACCAACAATCCCTGTCCTTTGGGTTGGCGTATTCCTTCCCATTGGAATTGGTGGGATATTCTCGATGGCAACGGATCTAATTCTCCGGCTACTATTTTATCAAATATTTATTTCTATAATAATACTTGGCAATGGCGCGATGTTATTAACAATGCTATTGGTGGCGAAATCATAACAAACAAAAATGGCGAAAAAATATTCTTTCCCGCTGCGGGCACTCGCCAAAACGATGGTAATTTTGCTTACAACGGAAGTCGAGGCGCATTTTGGAGCAGTACATTCATTTATGAGAATGAAGTATGTATTATGAATTTTTCATCATCTAACACGAGTTTTCGTGGCTACAACTTCGTTGCAAATGGGGCGTGTGCACGCTGCGTTGCAACAGAAGAAGAACCTTAAAATTTGATTAAATTTTTATAATATTAATGAGGCTGTTTTAAAAGCCTGTTTTCACGAAAGGTGCAAAGAAAAACGCAAAGAATGCAAAGTAATTGATATTGAATATCAACACTTTGCATTCTCTGCGTGAAAATTTGCGTAAAACAAAAACAGTGTTTAGAGAGCCCCATTTTTTAACAGGGGGAGAAAAATTTTTCGCCCATATCTTTTTATTCATTCAACATTATTGTCATTCTCGGCTGCAAATTTTTTAACAGCATTTCGGCTAATTTTTTGAGTGGAATTAGCGGGTAATTCAGGCTTTTGCTGTGGATTTTGGTTACAACGCCGTTTTTTATAAAAAAGTTTCCGCAGTTTTCCACAATATCTTTGTCAAAAACAGCGATTTTGCGCTCGTGTGCAGGAAAATTTTCGGCATAAAAATTCAAAAATTTTTCCACATTAATTATACGCAACATTCCGCGAGGAGAAGAAGTTATAATTTGTTGATTATCAAATATTTGACAAATAAAATCAAGTAATGCCGTTTTTGCGTTTTCATTATCAAAAAAAAACTCTAAAACCTTTCCCTCTTCGTTCACAAACGCCATTCCGACAAAGTTTCCGCACTCTTTTGCAACGAGAATTTTCCTTTTTTCCAACTCAAAATATTTTAAAATAATTTTAAAATAATTTTCTGTCGCTAAAAGCGAAAATTTGCGTTCAAGATTTTTTGCATTAAAATATTGGTAAGCAGCGGAAAAATCCTCTTTCAACAACTCAAACACTGTTAAGTTATTGCCTGTCAAGCCTGCAATGACAGGGCTTTGCATTGTTTGCCCTGTTTTACTTTGTGTTGTCTTTGTGTCCTTTGCAGTTAAAATATTGTTAGAAAAAATCGCCGAATAGCCATAAGTTTCGTACATTTTTTCAAGATTTTCGTCAGCGGGAATAAGCGTTGCAGCCCAATAATTTTCCTCAAAAAGCCCTCTGTGAGTTTTGCGCAAAAGTTCCGACATAAAACCTTGATTGCGGAAATTTTTGTCAGTGCAAATACCTGAAAGATAAGCAGTTGGCACAACTTGATTTTCTATTTTCACAAGAAAATCCACCGCCTGCAACGCGGAAATAATTTGTCCATTTTTTTCAATAAAAATATTATTTTGTTCCGTAAAAATATTTTCAAAATAAAAATCAACAAACTCGGCTGTATCGTCAAAAACGCTCTGCCAAAGGGCTTTTGTAGGTTGTTTGGTTTCCTGCATATTTACTCTAATTTTCCGCAAAATTACAAAAATTTTTTTATGTTCAAAATTTTTCTTACTTTTGTGCCTTAAAATGAATTTCGTTAAAAAATTATAAATGAAAAATAATCAGCAGCAAAACAGCAAAAAAAAGCCGCGCAATCACCGTATCTGCCTAAGCCTCAACGATGACGAAAAAGATTATATCGATTTTTTTGTCAAAAAATACAAGATAAATAACACCGCGAAATATATGCGACAAACGATTATTCGGCATATTTTGCTGCGTTTAGAACAAGATAGTCCAACGCTTTTTGATTAAATTTTTAGAAAAAAATATTATTGAAGAGTTAAAGGAGTTAAGTAGAAAGTGCGGGAAACCCAAATTTTTAATTCTCAATTCTCAATTCTCAATTCTCAATTCTCAATTCATAGTTTGTGTGTTTAAAAACAAATTTAAACAAAATGAAAAATTTATTTGCAATTTTAATGCTAACTATCTGTATATCAGTTAGTTTAAGTGCGCAGAAGCAACAGCCTGCGCGAGTGCCAGCCACACCGTACCCGATTGAATTTACTCATCCCAACGGTGAAAAACTCACAATCCGCCTCTTTGGCGATGAGTGGCATCATTACAACACTACGCTCGATGGTTTTGTGATTGTGCAGGACAAAGCAGGCTATTATTGCTATGCGAAAAAGGAGAAAAACGGCAAAATTTCCGCTACAAAACATCGTGCGCACAACATCGGTGAGCGCGGCAAATGCGAACAAAAATTTTTGAAAAAACAGGCAAAAAATCCTGATTTTAAAAAAAATATTACAAACTAAAATTAATTTTTTGAACGCAAAACCGCAAAGTATATAAAAATTTTGTGTCTTTCTGACTTATTTATCTTTGTGTTCAAAAACAAAAAATTATACCAATTATGAAAAAATTTTCATTTATCATTTTAGCAACAACATTTATGTTCGCTTGTAATTCTCAAAAATCGGCAGAAAATAAGCCGATTAACTACCCTGTTGCCGAAAAGGCAACCAACTTCCACCTCTATTTCGGCGACACTATTGCAGAGCCGTACTCGTGGCTCGAAAACGACACTTCCGCGCAGACAGAGGCGTGGGTAAAAGCGGAAAATGAAGTTACCGAAAACTATCTCGCACAAATTCCATTTCGCGAAAAATTACGGAAACGCCTCACAAAACTTGTTGATTACGAGAAATTTGGAACGCCTTTTGTTAAAAACGGCAAATACTACTTTTTTAAAAACAGCGGACTGCAAAATCAGAGCGTTTTGTATGTCAAAAACACGCTTGACGGCGAAGCGGAAACAGTTTTAGACCCAAACACGTTTTCCATAGACGGTACGGTTTCGTTGAAAAGCGTTGATTTTTCGCAAGACGGACGATATATCTCCTACGCCATTTCCCGTTCGGGCAGCGATTGGGAGGAAATTTATGCAATGGATTTGCAATCAAAAAAATTATTGCCCGACAAAATCGAATGGGCTAAATTTTCCTCTGTTGCGTGGCGCGGCAATGGTTTTTATTACTCCGCTTATGACGCGCCCACTGCAAAAGGCGGAGAATTTTCAAATGTAAATGAAAATCATAAAATTTATTATCACAAAATTGGTACGGAACAAAAAGATGATGAACTTTTTTATTCAAACAAAAAATTTCCAAAACGTTTTTATCACTCATTTGTGCCAGAAGAGGAAAATGCCATTTTTATCTACGAAAGCGGCGCAAATAACGGAAATAAACTGTTTATTAGTGCAAATTTGTCTTTTGACAGTAAAAAAATGCCGATACAGGAAATTGCCTCTGACGATAATTTTGAATATAATGTGGTGGAAATGATTAATGATTGTTTTTATGTCTTAACAAACTATAAAGCCCCAAAATACCGTTTAATGAAAGGCGATATTAAAACCCCCAATATTGAAAATTGGGTTGATATAATTCCCGAAAAGAAAGATGAAGTGCTTGTAGATGTGCAATTTGTAAAAGAAACAACTGTTATTGACAAAAGTGGTACATATAAACCGATTATTTTTGAAAATATAATTGCAATTTACGACAAAGATGCTTCAAACAAGGCATATATTTATTTGCGCAGTGATGAAATGGGTGAAATAAAAATGCCGACTTACGGCTCTGTAAGTTTTTCGGCAAATAAAAATTCAAGAGAAGTTTTTTTCTCTTTTTCGTCATTTACATTTCCGAATACCATTTACAAATTATATGTGGGAATTGACGGAACAGAAGTTCCGCAAGTTTATATTGAGCCGAAAGTTGCTGATTTTAACCCCGAAAACTATGTTACAGAACAGCATTTTTACGCCTCGAAAGACGGTACAAAAGTACCTTTATATTTGGTTTATAAAAAAGGTGCAATTCGTAAGGGTGCAATTAATCACGCCCCTGCATTGTTGTACGGCTATGGCGGTTTCAATATTACTTATCGTCCAAGTTTTTCGCCCTACCGCATTCCATTTTTGGACAACGGCGGCGTGTATGCTATTGCCAATATTCGCGGCGGTGGCGAATATGGCGAGCAGTGGCACATTGCAGGAACTAAAATGCAGAAACAGAACGTTTTTGACGATTTTATCGCAGCGGGCGAATACCTTATTTCCGAAGGATTTACTTCCAAAGAAAAACTCGCCTGTCTGGGTGGCTCTAATGGCGGTTTGCTCGTTGGCGCGGTTGTCAATCAGCGACCTGACCTGTGGCGTGTGGCAATTCCCGAAGTGGGTGTGATGGATATGCTGCGTTACCACAAATTTACAATCGGCTGGAACTGGGCGAGCGACTACGGCACAAGCGAAGATTCAAAGGAAATGTACGAATATCTGAAAGCATATTCGCCGCTGCACAATATCAAAAATGACAACACGCCCTACCCCGCAATTCTCGTTACCACCGCCGACCACGACGACCGCGTTGTGCCTGCGCACTCGTTCAAATACGCCGCGCAACTGCAAGCAAACAATACGGGTGATGCGCCGAAGTTAATCCGCATTGATACCAAAGCGGGACACGGCGGCGGGAAACCAATAGCAAAGGTGATTGACGAATGGAGTGATGTGTGGAGTTTTGTGATGTGGGAGTTGGATGTAAAATATAAATAAAGATTTGAAAATGCAAAATGCAAAATGCAATTTGAAAATTTGAAGATTTGAAGCTTTGACGATTTGAAAATACAAAACTGCAATTTGAGAATTTGAAAATTTGAAAATTTTGGGATTTTAATTTCAACTTTTCAAATTGTATTTTTGAATTGAATTTTTGTATTTTTGCATTTTGCATTTTCAAATTATCAAATCTTCAAATTTTCAAATTATCAAATTTTCTTCGCCACAGGGACACCCAAGTGTCAAAGTAAGGAAAAATCCCCGACTAAAAATGTTGGGGATTTTTTTGTGAAAAGTTTTTACCGTTTTTTCTTACCTTTGTGCTTTGTGCCGCGCACTCTGTCGAAACGGGTGAGGCTGTCCTGCCCAACAACGTTTTTAAAATCTTGCCCTTTTTCTGCGCTTGTGTTGCTTTCGAGCAACGAATCAACTTTTACGCCGCGTTTGTTGAGTGCGATAATTTCTTTTACCCGCTCAACAGGCATTGTTGTCATATTGAAACTTGAATTGGGCGCGGAGGCGTAGGTCATTGTACGCTTGAAAACATCAAGTTTTATGCAGTAAAAATCGGATTCCAATGTTTGCAAAACTGTTTCTCTTGCAGGAAAATCTTTGAGCGCGTCAGAATAAACAGGCACTTCGTAATTGACGCAGCACTTAATTTTTGCGCATTGTCCTGCAAGTTTAAGCGGACTGGTTGAAATATCTTGAATACGGGCTGCGTTGGTAGAAACGGAGATAAAATTGTTTGTCCAAGTAGCGCAGCACAGTTCGCGCCCGCAAGGACCAATTCCTCCGATTCTGCCTGCCTCTTGCCGCACCCCGATTTGTTTCATTTCAATTCTGATTTTAAAAATATCTGCTAGCACCTTGATTAATTCGCGAAAATCGACTCTGCCGTCTGCTATATAGTAAAAAATGGCTTTGCTGCCGTCTCCTTGATATTCCACATCGCCGATTTTCATATCAAGGTTGAGGTCTTTTGTGATTTGACGGGCGCGTATCATAGTGGCGTCTTCTTTTTTCTTCGATTCCTCATGCTTGTCTAAATCCATTTGCCGAGCCTTGCGGTAGAGTCGCCGCACAGCGTATTTTTCCATATTGATGTTGTATTTTTTGATTTGCAGCAACACCAAACGCCCTGTAAGCGTAACCTCGCCAACATCGTGTCCATGCGCCGCTTCTACAACAACTTTTTCGCCTTTATTTAGAATTAACTTATTGGTATTCAGGAAGTAACCTTTGCGCGTATTTTTAAATTGCACCTCAATTAAATCACTTTCCAACTGTGTTTCGGGCAAATCCGCAAGCCAGTTTACCACAGGCAATTTTTGATTTGTATTGCCTGCAAAACCTGCCATTCCGGGATTGCTCGTTCCTGTATTTAATGTATATTTTAACATATTTTTTTTATTTTTGTACGGAAACATAAAAGCACGAAAAATTGTGTTGCCGTTATCTTAAAACGTTGTCGTACAATTATTTAAATTTTTTTTTTAATATACTGCACTCTGTAATTAAATGAGAAAAAATACTTACGTAATTATTTGATACACTGTTAATTACATTAAAATTAAAACTCATTCATTATCAGAGTATAGTATAAAAGAATGATTTTTAGACCTGATAAAATTGAAAGGCGGAAAGCAGGCACCATTTGTGCTTTCGTACTTTCGTGCAAAAAAATCAAGGTGCAAAGGTAGCATAAAATTTTCAATTATGCACAAACTTATAAAAATTTTCCGAAAAATTTATAGGGAAAAGGTACAAAAAAATTATGACTAAAACGCCAAAAATCCTAATCCGACTCTCAGCCCAAACCAATACATTCCGAGCAGTTGTCCATTGATATATTCGGTCGGCTTAACGATATTGCTTGTAATATACTCGTCTTCATTAAAGGAATAAAGGTATTTGCGTTTGTCTTTTTTGTTGAAAGGATTGATTTGAAAACCGCCGAAAGTTATGCCGAAACCGATGCCTGTCGAGAGTCGCAAACGATTGAAAAACAAGAAGTCCCGCCCAAATTCAAACTTAAAACCGCCAATGTTGCCCTTGCCTTTTTCGCCTGCATAAACCACATTTGAATAATCTTTAAAATCATCGGGGAGGTCTTTTTTGTCAATATATTGATTGAGATTTACCGCGCCGACTTCGTATTTGTAGAAAAAACAGTCAAATTCGGTTTTGATGAAATAACCCAACGGCGCGCGCGAATTGCTGCCGAAATAGTATTTGTAATACAGCCCAATGCCGTGAGTTTTGAAAGTATTATTGTAATTTTCGTCGTCAAAATAGAACGGTACTCGAATAATATATTGCGGATATTGAAAATTTACCGCACCGTTTGCATAAATTCTTACAGGAAACTTTCTTTCGGGCGTGTAGAGATACGCCACGCCGACTGCCATTTTTTTCGCTACGGCAAACTCAATGCTCGGCTCAATAATGTAGTTGAATTTCAGATAGCCGATGCTGCCTTTAGCATTCGGCGAAAACCAACAAGGCGAAAGCCATCCGTCTGCATTTACCACAAAACGCTTGCCCATATAACCAACTTGGCTAAATAAATTTATCGGCAATAATATACTGATAATCAATATAATATAAGTTTTTTTTATCATATTTTCGTATTTTTAAAATCTTGTTGTATATTTTAATGATTGCAGGTCAAGCCCAAAATTACAGGGCTACGCATCTTTTGTCTATTATCTATTGTCTTTTTTTAGACTGTAATAAAAATTGTACAAAATTTGATTGATATAAGCAGAGGAACCCACGTCTGTAATGCTGTGTTTCCGTAAAAAAACGGTTTCTCCTGTTTCAATGTCGTAGAGTGCAAAATAGAGTGTTTTTTCGGAGTTTGGCAGCGCAAAAAGTGCTATTTCCATCGGAAATGACAGAGGAATTAATGGAATGCGGTAGAAAATTTGCGACTTAAAACCTGTGAAAAACCTTGCTTTTTCCGACCTTTGCAGCGCGATATTGATGTAACGAAACTCGTCTGCAAACTTGTTTTTCAGAAAACGCTGCTGATAAAACTGCATTCGCGGAAAATCTACCTGCCGAAACTCTGCACGCCACTGCCCAATAATCGCCGCTTTATTAAAATCGTCTGTGCTTTTTATTTCCGATGTTGTGGAAATCATATCATAATTGATTTTCAATGACTTAACGCTCTGTTTTATTGCATTCTGGAACATCGAATTTTGTAAATAAGGGTAGGAATATTCTTTTTTTCTGCGGTTATATTTTGCAAAACTCGGGTACAAAATCAAGATTTTTTCGTTTTGCTTGATAACTGCGTTTTGCGATTTTGCAACATTCAAAATCTCATTATCTTCGCTTTCGGTAAGCGAATTTTTGTAAAAAGATAGAAAAAGTGAATCTGTTTTCCAATCAACAAGCATATAATTCGCCGTTTTAAATTTTTCTTTCGGTAAAATCAGTTGCTGCTTTTTAGATTTAATTTTGCTGTATTTATCTTGCTTATCTTGTTGATTATCAACATTTTCCATTTGCACAATACTTGTAGTATCAATCTGCGCATCTTTTGCAAAATCGGAAAAATCCTCTAATGTCATAGAATTTTCTTTTATCAAATCAACAAGTACATCATTTATCATTTTTCCAAGAAAATCGTCATTCGGGTATTTTTTTAGCGCAAGCATTAACTTTCTGACAGCCAAAAGATTAGCCTCTTTTTTGTTGATTTTATTTAGAAAGAACGAAACTTGTTGCATTTCGCCTTCAACCTCTTTATAGTCAGCAATCACATTTTCTTCGCTGTTGTTGGTTTTGTGCTTAGAAAAGCCGTAATACGCCGCCGCATTTGCGGTTTCAAGAAATTTATTGTCAGAAAATTCCTTTTGCAGAATGAAAATATTATAAATTGCGCGGTCGTAGATGTGAAACGTCAAATAATAATTTATGCACTCTAATCGCGCCAAGTTTTGAATTTTATCAAACAGTGCATCGCCCTGCGGGTTAATTTCGCCGTTGTTGTCGGTATTTGCGAGCATTTTCAAAAGTGCTTCTTCACGCTTTTTGATGTTCGGGTGCGTGCTTAAAGTATCAATATAATCATCGCGGGAACGGATTGGCTTTATTGCGGTTAGAAAATATTTTTCGTCAAAATGGTAAAAATTTTCCTCGACTTCGGTTTTTGGAAAAGCCGTTTCGTCAAAAGGCAGATAGCCGTAGCGCAACACGTCAAACACGCCTTTTACTGCATTCGCGCTGTATGCCGAGTTTTTAAAATATTCGTCAAACGACACTTTGTCGGCTCTGTTTTCCTCCTCGCGCGAACCATGATTGTAGGCAAGAAAATCGTTTAACGACTTGATTTCGCGGTATTTTTTATCGTTTGGAAAAGTGGTGTGTGCTATTTCGTGTCCGATAATCCACGCGAGTTCGCTCTCGTTGCGCGCCTGCGCCAAAAGTCCAATATTTACCAAAATAATATTACTGCTTTTCATTGCGGTAGCATTTACCGCAGGCGATTTCAGAATATAAACGCTGATTTTTTGCCGTAAATCCTTATTATTTTTCAATAAGTTTTCAACAATTTTATCAACATAAATGTTCAATTCGCTGCCGTATATAATTCTGCCGTCTTTTACCAAATCAAGAAAAAACTGTATTTCTTTGTCTTTCGATTTCAGAGCATCGGCAAGCGGTTGCGGCATTTCGCCTTCGCTTTTCAGATAAGTAAAATCGGAAAATTGCGCATTGGCAAGAGAAAAGCATAAAAGAAAAAGAATAGTTAGATTTCTTTTCATAACAGTTTATTTTTGCCAAGTTATTGTTTCAAGCATCAAAGGACCAACAGCCGCCATTCCTGTTTGAATTCGTATAACTACTTGATTATCAAGTTGTTCTACCATATTGTAGAAAATTCTTTTTTCCTCTTTTGCATTAATTAAAGTTTGCTTTTTGCCAACCGTTCCATCTTTTACAATACAAGCAACGGTTTGTCCTTTTTTATAAGAATAAGCAACAAATTGTTTCGGTTTTGGAAGATTTTTTGTTACATCATTTTTAGCGTTATCGTTGTAAATCAAAACCAGTTTATCGTTATCAACAATGACATCAAACGAATTTAGAATATTCAGGTTATGAGAAAGTTGTCTTTTAAAAAGAATATCGGATTTTTTATAATTACCGTCTAAATCAAAACCAAAAATCAACACATTTCCGCGGCAATACATTGTTGGTGTTTGCATACCTTGAATTGTAACCAATTCCTCTACAAGCATTGTAACATTTCCGTTGGAAGTTTCATAAATTCCTTTAATCGTTTTTCCTCTCTCATTGGTGTATGCCTCTTTTAAAGTTAATCCTTTGGGCGTTGTTTCAGGCAAAAACTTACTTTTAAAATTTTGTTTTTCAAGACTTTGCGCATCAAAAACATAACTAAAAGTTCCCAATTCATCAATATCATTTGCATAATCAAAGCTGCTTTCTTTTGTAAAAATTCCGCCAATAAAAACATTTCCATTAGAGAGCGCAATTATGTTCATAGCACCTATTGTATTAAACGGAAAAGATTCAGTAATATTTTTGGTAATTCCCTCCTCCTCATTAACTTTAAACAGATGTAAATTACAATTTTTCACCTTTATAGTGTAAGAATTGGCAAGTACATACACGGAGCCGTCGTTGCCTACGCACATATCATAAAAACCCAAAGACTCGTTTTTAAAAGTTGGCGATATTTGTTCCGACCAACGCAATTCGCCCTGATTGTTAATCACAAAAATTTCGGTAAATTTGTAATCATTTTTTCCAGAAATAACTGTAAGCGCAATCATTTTTGTTTTTTTGTCGGGCGAAACAGCAGTATTTATCTGATAATAATCGTGTTTTGCGATAGAAAGAGTCTTTAATTCTGTCTCTTTTAAACCGTTTCCGTCAACAATTACTTTTTTAACAATCACACTGTTTTTGTTCTGCTCAATGCAAATAAGCCCCGCAACATCTTCTGAATAAAAATTAATCAAAACGCCATCAAAAAATTCTTGTTGGAGTTCAATAGCAGTAGTTTTCTTTAATGTTTCATCAGTTTTCAGCAATTTTCCATTAACAATAAAGTAATGATTTTTGCCGTCAAAACCTGCATAAACATTCTGTCTTTTGAAAATATTAATCATTCTGCCCGATTTTTCAAGTATAACAGTTTGGTTGTTTGAAACTGTGAATTTTTGCGCATTTCCGAAAACCGAAAAAACAAGAATTGCAGCCGTTGTAAGTAGAAAATTTTTCATAAAAACAATAATTTTAAATTCGTAATTATTTAATATAAATTTGAAATGTGCAAAGTTAGCATAAAATTTTCAATTACACACAAACGTATAAAAATTCTCCAAAAAATTTATAGGGGAAAGTTAGCATAAAATTTTCAATTACACACAAACAAAAAAAATTTTTTACTCAAATTAATCAACAACATTGTGAAACTTGACAATGTATTAATTAATTTGAAAATTTGAAGATTTGAAAATGCAAAAATACAAAAATACAAAAATACAATTTGAAAATTCAATGCAAAAATGCAAGGGGCGAACACACAGGTTCGCCCCTACAATCCCAATCACAAATTATAATTCATAATATTCTTCCTCTTGTTGCACACCTACGGCGTGCAGCGTGGGGGAATTGGCATTTTCTACCAATATTAAATGCCTACGGCATAGATTGGGGAAATTGACATTTTCAAATCTTCAAATTGTATTTTTGCATTTTCAAGTTTCGACTATGGTTTTGGTTTCGACTACGCTCAACCAGCCGTACTATCAATGTTCTATGCGCCTGACTTTGTAGGGGCGAACCTGTGTGTTCGCCCTTTGTTTTTTAGAACACAGATAACCCCGATTTAACCGATTTACGCAGATAAATGCCCCAATCTATGCCGTAGGCATTTAATATTGGTAGAAAATGCCAATTTTCCCCACGCTGCACGCCGTAGGTGTGCAACAAAATACACACCGCAGACATTTTTCCTGACTTTGCCACAGGTACCCCCAAGTGTCAAAATGCAAAATGCAAAAATACAATTTGAAAATTTGAGGATTTGAAAATAAAATTTCCCAATCCTCAAATTGCATTTTTGCATTTTCAAATCCTCAAATTTTCAAATTTTCAAATTGAATTATGATTACACAAATAATTTTTTAGTTTATAGTAATTTATCAAATAAATTTTGTATCTTTGCATCGTTTAAAACGGTGTAAATTATTAAAATGTTTAAATTCAATAAATACTAATGACAGAGAATGAACAATATCTATCTGATATTTTAAATAATTCTTTTTAACTTTAAATTAATTTTTCTTATGAAAAGATTACAAAACAAAATTGCCGTTATTACTGGCGGTGCAGACGGCATCGGAAAGGCTACTGTGGAACGCTTTGTACAAGAGGGTGCAATGGCAGTAATTTGGGATATGAACGAGGAAAAAGGCTTAAAAACAGCAATTAACATTGTTTCAGAAGGTGGAAAAGCCACGTTTATGAAAGTAAATACCGCGATTTTTGAAGAGGTTGAGGCTGCTGCAAAAAAAGTTGTGGAACAGTACGGAAAATTTGAAATTCTTATAAACAACGCAGGAATTACCCGCGATGCAACGCTAAAAAAAATGACCCCTGACCTTTGGCAGCAGGTTATTGACGTAAATCTAACAGGTGTTTTCAACTGCGCCAAGTGCGCCGCCGAAATTATGACAGAGCAGGGGTGGGGCAGAATTATAAACGCCTCCTCTGTGGTGGCTCTGTATGGAAATTTTGGACAAACAAATTATGTCGCCACAAAAGCGGGACTTATCGGAATGACCAAAACGCTCGCCAAAGAACTCGGCAGAAAAGGCGTTACCGTAAATGCCGTTGCGCCCGGTTTTATTCTTACCGATATGGTAAAAAAAATGCCTGAGGAAGTACTGAAAAGTATGGAGGAAAAAGTGCCGTTGCACCGATTGGGTTTGCCTGAGGAAATTGCTGCGGTGTATGCTTTTCTTGCAAGCAATGATGCCAACTACATCAACGGAGCGGTTATCAGCGTGGACGGCGGAATGACGATATGACAGAATTCAATTTGAAAATTTGAAGATTTGAAAATGCAAAAATACAATTTGAAGATTTGAAAATGCAATTTGAAAAATTTGAAAAATAAAAAAATTTGAATATTTGAAAATGTCAATTTCCCCAATTTATGCCGTAGGCATTTAATATTGGTAGAAAATGCCAATTCCCCCCCCCCACGCTGCACGCCGTAGGTGTGCAACAAGAGGAAGAATATTTTGTGTAGGGGCGAACCTGTGTGTTCGCCCCTTGCATTTTTGCATTTTTGCATTTTGCATTTTCAAATCTTCAAATTTTCAAATTGTATTTTTGCATTTTCAAAGAGAATACGATGCTCAATACTGTAATTTTTTTGACCTGCAACCGATTTCTACGGAATTATTTTTTTTTTGCTCTCTGTGATAAAGTGCTTAAAATCAGCAAGTTATGATTGTGTTTGGGCATAATATAGGGTTCTTCATTTTTTTTTTGCAAAAATTTTATGATTTTTTTACTTATAATTGAAATTTTATGTATAACTTTGCAGAAATTTTGAAAGCGTTATAAAATGGTGCAAAATCAACTCTTTAAATCTGTTTTTTAATTAATATTAAGTATAAATTCTAAATTATTTCTTCTATGAAAAAAATTATTTCATCTTTTAATTTATTTTGCCGAAAGCAGCTATTTATCTATTTATCTATACTATTATCTATCGCAGTAGTTGGTAGATTGGAAGCGCAAATGCAAGAAGTGCCTTTTACCGCTGTCTATACATTTATTGGCCAGACAGGTCATGTTGGATCTTTTAACTATAATGGATCTTCCTACGATGGTATTTCAATGGATCCAATTACAAAAGTAGGCGTTACCTCGTCTTCAAGCCCCGAAAATTTTAGAGCAGATACTTGGTCAACAGGTGGTATAGATGTGAACAAGTACATCGGTTTTACTATTACTGCAAACAGCGGATACAAATTTACTGTTAATACAATCACTTTTGGTATTG
>JAISYF010000011.1 GCA_031270065.1 Prevotellaceae bacterium
ATTGAGTTTTTACATAATAAAAAACACAATTTAAAAGAAATTTGTGATAACGATTATTTAAGTGATTTCGAGTTTCAAATAATACTCAAAAACGCATTATAAACAACGAAAATAAAGCAAAAAAGCACTCTGAAAGTCAATAGCAGAGTGCCTTTTTGCGCGGCGACTTCTTTTCTTTTTTTTCCGTAAAAAGAAAAGAAGCAAAAGAAAAATCGGCTACTTTTTATTTCGCAAAAAGTTAGCAAAAAACGACTTACTTTTTTCTTGAAAAGTAAGCAAAAACGCTGGGTGCAAGCGCGAAAAATCCTACCAAAACTTTACGGCTGAAAATAGAACAGGGATAAAAATTTTACAATCTCTATAAAAAATACAAGAGATGCGCCTTTCGGCTGATTTTTTTTTTAGTAAATTTTTTCCGCAAAAAATTTACAAGGGTGCAAAAACTTTTGTCCCTTTTTTTTTCAAACATTAAGATTAATTTTACATTGCAAAAAAAAACGCAAAAATATGACAATTTGGGAAGCAATCAAAGAAATGCGGATTATGTCGCAAAAAAAGCAATATTTTTCATTCGCTTTCATGTCGTTTTCTGCCGAAAAACAGAAAAGCGACGGCATTGTAAGAGTATCGAAAGCACTGCTTACACGACGAGAACGCACAGAAACTAACAAATATGCAGAACATTTTTTGTCGTATTACGACTATAAACTAATGGAAGCACGACACTTTTGGCAGCCATTACTTGTGGAATTTAACGGACAAAATCTTGAATTAAAATGAAAGAAAACATAAATTTTGTAGAAATTAGCAAAGAAAAACGTGCTATTATCATGCCGAAAGAGGGTATTTTTACTTTCGACACAGGAATTTCTTTGCACCAATACCAAACAAACAGCGTTTTTTACGCAAGAAAAAATTTTGAACTAATGCCGCAATCTGTCGGCAAATACAAGATTATTCCATTTGGGCAAAACAACGATTTGCCAGAAGTTATACGCGAAATTATGGAAAACAATAATCTTGCGCCCGGAATTTTAAATCGTGAAATCGGTTTATTAATGGGAGATGGTCCGCAACTCTACGAGTTGAAATTCATTGACGGAAAATTAGAACGCGAGTACCTCTATGATGCGGAAGTTTGGAATTGGCTTTCAGAGTGGAATTTTCGGCGATTTGTGGAAATGGCTTGTGTAGAGTACAAGTATATGAATGGAATTTTTGTGCGACAAACCAGAAATAAGGGCGCAAGAATTGGAAAAGGAAAAATTCAGGAACTTGAAGTAGTACCGAATAAAAACGCACGACTCGAATGGACTGACAGCCAACGGCTCGAAGATGTAGAAGGCATTATCACAGGTAATTTTGACAACATTACAGCCCAAAATATTGTCAGATACAATATTTTTGACACAAAAAATCCAATGTACGGCAAAATCACAATGTCATATCACAACACCTACACTTTTGCGTACAATTTCTATTCGCTGCCATCTTATTACGGCGCATTGCGATGGATTATGCTCAACAGCGATGTGCCGCAAATACTCAAATATATGAACGAAAACAGCATTACTGCTGCTTATCATATTCACATTCCTGAGGGATATTGGAAAGACAAAAAACAAAAACTTGAACGGCAATTTCCCGAAAAAAGAGATGACGAAATAGAAACAATACTCGACAAAATACAGGAAGACCTTTGTGCAAAAATTAAAGAGGTGCTTTCTGGCAAAAAAAATGCAGGCAAATTTATCACAACAGTAGATTTTATCGACCCTTTTGGCGATGGAAAAACCGTACAGTCGTGGAAAATAGAACCGATAGACCAAAAAATAAAAGATTTTGTTGAAATGCAAAAAACCATTGCCGAACAATCAAACTCCGCAACAACATCAGGCATGAACCTGCACCCGTCGCTCAGCAGCATTGTCGTAAATGGAAAACTCGCCAGCGGGTCAGAAATGCTTTACGCTTTCAAACTTTACTTAGCAACAGACACAACAATCCCAGAAGAAGTAATTTTTGAAAACTTAAATCAGTGCATAAAAGCAAATTTTCCAAATAAAAAATTGAAAATGGGCTTTTATCACTCAATCGTAAAATCAGAAGACTCACTCACGTCAAGCGCGAGAATGAAAAATAATATCTAAAAAAAATCAGGCAATTATGATATTCAATAAAAACGAAAAAGGCGCACAGGAAATCCGCAACATCACAGGAATGTACTACGGAAACAACGATTTTGACAGAATAAGAACAAATATTTTGCTTGAAACAAAAAATATTTGCAAAACAGTCGGAAACGCTGTTTTTGAACGCGCAAAAACATTTTATTTTTCAGCAAATTTTGAAGCAGATGCCCAAAACGCAACGCAAGCGCAAATTGAACAAAACGCGCTCAATCGCGCTCTTGTCAGCAATCTGCAAATGCCGATTGCGCTTTTTGCCTGCTACCACTATAAACAGGAAAATATCATTAGTCACGAAGATGACGGCGCAAGAGTGAAGATTGACAACGACCACGAAAAACTGCCTTGGGAATGGATGTATGACCGAGACGATGCCGCTTTTTTGAGAAAAGCATACGCCGCTGTGGATTTACTAATTGATTTTCTCGAAGAAAAACAGATTGCAGAGTGGATTGACAGCCCGCGCAGAGTGGTTTTGCGCTCAATTTTCATTTCAACGGCGCAAGAATTTAACGCAGTTTTTCCAATAGACCACAGCCACAGGTTTTTTTACGAACTTGCGCCTTTTATCGAAGAAAATCAGCAACTACTACTTGCGCCTGCTTTGGGTTGTGAGTTGTATGATGAATTTTTGACAAAATATCAACAAAATCAAATCACAACGGCGCAAGACAAACGAATACTAACGCTTATTCAGCGTTTTTTGGCTCTGCAAACTATCGAAACTGCTTGCTTGCGATTTGCAATTTCAGTATTTCCCGAAGGAATTGCACAGCGATTTCTCGCAAGTTCTGGCGGAAGGCACGCATCTAACGCGCCAAATGACGAGAGCATACGAAAGTACGCAACGCTAATTGCGAAGCAAGCCGAAAGCGCGCTTAATGACGTAAAAATGGCGGTGAAAAATTTACGCGCCGCTGATATTAATTACCCGCTTTTGCCGAATAACAAAGCAAGTAACGGTTTTTTTAGAACTTAAAAAAATATAAAATTATGCTAAAAATCAACATCATAGGAAAAGAAAAACAGGCAGAAATCCCATCAAATTGGCAGGAATTGACTTCGGAACAGATAATTTTTATCTACAAAGAATATTTTTATTTGCTCAAACACGGTAATTTTCCGCTCTTTTATGACCGTTTACTTTGCAAATTTATGCCGCAATGCAAAAAAAAGGTTGTCTTTTTTAAAGACAACAAGCACGTAAATGCATCAGAAATCGCAAATATCATATTTGCGTATCTTTGGACTTATGACGGAAAAAATTTGCACTTCACTTACAACGAAATCCAAAATCATTTGCCAAAGTTTTCGGTAAACAACAAAAATTTTTATGGTCCAAAAGATTTGTTGTTTGACCTCACTTTTGAGGAGTTCCAAGCCGCTTTGACAGCGCAAAATGAGTTTTTTGACGGCGACAAAACTGCAATCGACAAATTTTTATATTCCCTCTATCGCTGCTCTGATAAAGGCAAAAGAGCGGAATATAACCCAGATTTTCCAACCGAAAAATTAAAAATCTACAAAAAAATCCATGAGTGGCAGGCGGCTATGATTATGCACTGGTTTTCAAATTGCATAAACTACATTCAGAAAGGAGATATTGTGGTCAATGGGAAAACAGTCAATTTTTCGTGCCTTTTTCCGAAAAAAGTCGAAGAAGAAAAAAAGAAAAACACACTCGGATGGCAGTCAATTATTTTTGATTTTGCAAAAGATGGAATTTTTGGAAACGTTAGGCAGACAGAAAAACAAAAACTATTCGACATCCTAATACTGATGCTCGACTATTACAACAAAAACGAAGAAATGAAAAAAGAATATGCTAAACTTAATTCAAAACATAAAAAGTAACTTCGCAACGGTTGGCGAACAACTCGGTTTCAATCACGTTATCTTCGCAATCGAAGAAACAACCGCCATTCATCGCTTGCGCGACAAAGACGGAAATATTTTGCTCGTGGCTTACCCTTCGTACCAGCGCACAGGAAAAGACGATAACCCATCTTACAGAATGGCGATGGCAGTGTGGTTTATCTACAAAGCAAAAAAAACATTGCGCACCGACAGTGAAGAAGACGATGCAATGAATGATATTTTAAAAAAAACAGAAGACTTTATTGCGCTCGTAGAAACGCAAAAAGAAATGGGTTGTGGATTTTTTGCAGATTTTGACTTGTCAAGCATCGAACTAACTCCCTGTTACTCTACTCACGGAGGATTTCAGGGCTGGCTAATGGAATTTAACATGTAAAAAAAATGTCAGAAATTAGAAATTCGCAGGCAAAGGCAATAGTAAATATTTTTAACACAGATGTTAAAAACTGGGGCAAAGGAACGAAAACCAAAATTGCAAATTCTGCGAGCGCAAATATGCACTCGCAAAATCTGAAATCGAATATCCGCGAAAGATTCAAATTTGAAAACAATCAAAACGGAATAAAACAAATTTTTAATGTCGGTTATTCTTTTCCAATTCAGGGAATTTGGGTGCATTACGGAGTTGGAATAGGATATAAACGTGAAGGAGGGTCTGTAAAAAGAACAGCAAGAAATCCCCCAACAAAATTGAGAACCCCAAAAGATTGGTTTAACTCTAAAATTAAACAAAATTTACCGGAACTCGAAAAAATTGTCGAAGAAACCTACGACAATGTAGTAATAAATGCAACAAATATTTTTATAAAAGACAGAACAACAAATCTTTAAATTATGGCAACAGATAATATTAGAAATTTCAGATACAATATCTACATTAACGGCGACGATGCCGCTAATCAGATTGCTAAAACCGAACGCGCAACTGTTGGACTTGAAAAAGATTTAAAGAAGTTACGTGAAGAAGGAAAGCAAGACACACAACAGTTCAAAGACCTCGAAAATCAGATTATTGAAAATGAGAAAAAAATGCGCACTTTGAGAAATCAAATTGACCTTAATAAGTTATCTCTTAAAGAGTTGCGCAGTTATTTAAGAACGCTCAATCAGCAACTCTCAGTGGAAAGCCCTGGTACGAAAAGATTTAAAGAGTTGCAGGAAGAGATAAAGAAAACGCAGGCGCGGCTAAATCAAGTAGGAAACAGCGTAAAAGCGCAGCAGGGCATTTTTTCACGTGCGGCAGAAGGATTTAATAAATTCGGAATGATGGCAGGAACTGCAATAGCCGCTATCACAGGTATTTCTATGACTTTCCGAAAACTTGCATCTGATATTGCTCACCTCGACGATGTATATTCTGATGTGATGAAAACCACAGGACTCACACACCAACAGGTCGAGGAACTCAACGAGGACTTCAAAAAAATGGACACCCGAACAAGCCGCGAAAATTTGAATCTCCTTGCTCGTGATGCAGGAAAACTCGGAATCACAAGCAAAAAAGATATTTTGGATTTTGTCGATGCCGCCAATCAAATAAATGTTGCACTCGGCGAGGACTTGGGCGAAGATGCAATAAAAAACATCGGAAAACTAACAGACGTTTTTGTTATTTCAACAGAAGCACTCAACTCTCTTGACCTGAAAGGGAAAATGCTCTCTATCGGCTCGGCAATCAACGCACTCGGACAAAGCAGCACTGCAAGTGAGGGCTATCTGGTAAATTTTGCGCAACGGCTCGGAGGAGTAGCATCGCAGGCAGGAATTTCTATTCAAGATATTCTCGGTTATGCAAGTGCGCTCGACCAAAGCGGACAAGCCGTAGAAATGTCCGCAACTGCTCTGCAAAATTTCATAATGAAATTGATGGGAAACCCAGCAAAATTTGCACAAATAGCAGGACTTGAAGTCAGCAAATTCACCGAACTGCTAAAAACAGACACCAACGCCGCAATCAAACAGGTTTTAACCGCGCTCAGCGAAAAAGGCGGTTTCCAACAATTAATTCCCATTTTCAAAGATATGGGACTTGATGGCGCACGCGCTGTCGGAGTGTTGTCGGCATTGGCAACAAACATCAACAAAGTTAATGAAGCGCAAAAAATCTCAAACGAAGAGTTTACAAAAGCCACTTCGCTCACAGACGAATACAATGTAAAAAATGATAATTTGCAGGCAAAACTCGATAAAGCAAAAAAAGCATTCAACGAAACAGCACTCGAACTCGGCGCAAAACTCAACCCGATTTTGCTTAAAAGCACAAACGCAATCACTTATTTTATAAAAGCATTGGTGGAATTACCAAAGTGGTTAAACCAAAATAAAGGATTGATAATTGCGCTTATTACAACATTAGGAATTTATACTCTCGCTGTAAATAGAGCAAGAATCGCAGAACTTTCGCATATTGCAGCAAAAAAATTACAGATATTATGGAGTAAGGCTGTAGAAGCAGCAACTTTGATGCAAATAATTGTTACTGATTTACTGGCTTTAAAAACAGCAGCCGCAGGACAAGCAACAAAAGCACTCTTTAAAATGCTACACACCAATCCTTATATTGCGCTCGGTGCTGCTATTACAGGTGTAGTTATTGCTATCAATAAGTGGATTTCTTCCAGTAAGAAAGCAATTTCTTTAGAAGACGAAAAAATTAATATTACAAACGAGGCAGTTAATAATGTAAGAAAGGAACAAATAGCACTTGAAAATCTAAAAAAGATTTTATTTGATTCTACAAGAGAATACAATCAACGTAAAATAGCCTTGGACAAAATTAGACAAATTGTGCCAGAGTATCTCGGAGAATTAACAAAAGAGGGAAAATTAATTAAAAGCAATGGAGAAGCATTGGAAAATTATTCAAAAAAACTTGTTATAACAGAAAAACAAAATTTAGCAGTAAAACGACAAGTTGCCGCAGAAGAAGAGTATGAGAAATATATTAAGAAAAATGCAGACATATTAGAGATGTATAATGAATATATTATACTGCAAAATGATGTAAATGACAGAACGGCTTTTACTGCAAGAACAATGTTAAATACGGCTGGAATGAAAGGATTTGAACAAACTTTATTTAAACTAAAAGGCAAGATAAGAACATATAAAGAGTTGGTGGAAGAATATACAAATGAATTAATCGCACTCACACCACCTCCACCCGACGACGATGACGACGACTATGACGACGACGATGACGACGACGATGACGATGACGATGAAACTGACAAAAGATATAAAGCAGAACTCGAAAAATTGCAAACGGAACTTTTGAAACAATCTGTCGCAAAAAAAGAGGCTTTCGGAAATGATAAAGAATATGCAGAGGAATACAACGATGCAATGACAGTGCTGCAAGAGGATTTTCAAAAAAAAGTTCTGGAACTGACTAAACAATTTTACGGCGAAGAGAGCAAAAATTTTTTAGAAGAAAAAATAAAACTTCTCGATGCCGAAGAGAAAACAAAAGATGCAGAATTGAAAGTGAGAGAGAAAGGTTATTCTGAAGCACTGAAAGGATTAAAACTATTGCACCAAAACGAAATAAAAGCCCTTGACAAAACGGCAACTGTTACGAAAATGAAAGAAAAGCAGTTGTACAAAGAGCGGCTGGCATTGATGGAAATTTATTTGGAACAACTAAAACTGTTGCATCCGTCAAAGGAAGTGTTGGAAGAAATCAAAGCAACGGAAAAAGAGATAGAAAAAAGCAAGGAAAATATCATAAAATCTGACAAAGATTTTGAAAAACAACGACAAGAAATACGCGAAAAATACGGACTGAACAATCTAAAACAACAGTATGAGTTAGAAAAACAGGCTCTCGACCAAGCACACGCCGAAGAATTGCTATCTGAACAACAACATCAGATGGCTCTATTTCAACTAAAAATGAAATATACAGGCGAATATGTCAGTGTGGCGCAAACTATGATACAAGGATTGTCTAATGCTGTCGGCGCAATTCAGGACTACGACAATGCCAAAATCGCTGCAGATTACGAGCAGCGAAACGCCGCTCTTACAGAGCAATACAACAACGGTATTATTTCGCAAGAAGAATACAACGAAAAAAAAGAAAACCTTGATTATCAACAAAAAGTTAAAGAACTTGAAACACAGAAAAAATATGCAGACGTAAATTTTGCGTTGCAAGTTTCTCAAATTATTGCTTCAACTGCGCTCTCTGCAATGCAGGCATTTTCCGCAATGGCGGGCATCCCATACGTTGGACCTGTTCTCGGAGGAATTGCCGCCGCTGCCGCTATTGTTACAGGAGGTTTCCAAATCGCCGCCGCAAAAAGAGAGCGCGACAAAGTAAAATCAATGACTATTGAGAAACCGGGAGGCAGTTCATCTTCTATGCAAGGCACAAAAATAGTGTCCGAACAAGCCGCCGAAGGTAAATATGACGTTATCGGAAAAGATGACGGAAAAACCTACAAAAAAGTACCTTACGACAAAAGCCGCAAAAGTGGAATTATCGAAAATCCAACACTTGTAGCAGAACAGGGCGCGGAACTCGTAGTCTCTGCACCAGACCTGCGCAAACTGCAACACCACATCAATTACCCGATTGTTGCCGAAGCAATAAACGATGCGCGTACAGGGCGAGTTAGACAATATGCAAAAGGGAACTACACAGGTATTGACGGCAATTTTTCGACAAACGCAAATATCTACAATATTTTGCCGCAGATTTTGAATTTTTTAGACAAAAATTCAAAATTCTTAAACACACTAATCACAAATCCACTAATCGCAAATGTGGTATATTCGGATTTGCAAAAAACAGAAAACACAATAAATAAAATCAAAAAAATTGGAACATTATGATACAACTGCTAACTCTAACATCGCCTCAAAAAAATATTGACCTGTCAAAAGATTTTTCAATCGAATATTCAATTCAAAACAATATTTTGAAAAACGAAGTGTCTGCATCATTACCGATAAAATTGCCTTTGACAGCAAATAACAGGGAAATATTCGGATATATTAACAGAATTGACAGATTGGAATATAATGAGATAAACATTCAGGTTTTATTAGTCAATAATTCGTACATAAAAAAAGCAAACTTGGTTATTTTATCATTTGAAAATAACACTTTTGTAGGTACATTATTTTTCTCTTTCTCAAATTTGTTGTCAATAATAAATGAGGATTTTATTGATGAATTTGAGTGGGATACACATAAAATTGAATATAATTGGGGAGACTTTTATAGCAATGAGTATAAAAGAGACCACTTAAATAATCATCCAGAAAAATACGCAACGCCGCCAATCGTAACATCTACTACATTCACAGAAAATCCAAACAGATATGGAGATGATGATTATATGCCAATCACAACAGGGCTACTTATAATAAACGCTTACAACAATTTTTACAGAGACCCAAGAGTAAGTAATGATATTTCATTCCTTAAACTGCCTGTCAAAGATATAGCAAACAGTAATCCGTCAGACTTGCCATTTCTTGAAAAAGCAGCATATTATACAAACAGAGAAATCACATTAAACAATGAAAATTTTTCAGCAATACCTTTCTATTTTATGTCGCCTTTTTTAAAGTTAAGATATGTATTAGAAAAATTATTTAATTTTTATAATTACGAATTTAATTACGATGATTTTACCGATTATAACAGCGATTTTGAATATATAATACTCCTGCACAACGTAATAGATGTTTTTAGAGATGATATACTCGATGACAAAAACCTTTTACCCAAAATAAGCGTAAAAGAATTTTTAAATGAAATTCAAAAACATTTTGCAGGAGTATTCTTTATTGATGAATTTGCAAAAAAAGTGAAGTTCACTTTTTACAATGATTTTTTTGAAAATGATATTGATATTGATTTAACACAATTTTTAATCAAAAAATATAACGTAACCAATAATTTATTAGGGAAACAACTTATTTTAAAAAATAATTACGAACAAAATTCGGAAGCAACTGTAACAACAAATTCTGAAAGTACAAAAAATGCAGAGGAAATTACATTCAATTTTCTAAATTTGGCAACGATAGAAACACCACAACGATTTTACAACTTACCCCACCAACTTTATGTCCGTACTGCAATTTATAAAATGATAGTAATGCAAGAACCTTTGGCGGCTATAATATCAAATCCGCAATATCCGGATTGGGAAAATTTATACCCAATTAAAGATAAAGAAAAAACAAGCAAGGTTTTATTGGCAACATATTCGGGCGATGTAAAAACAGGGCAAATAATTGACACAAATAATAATGACCAAAAAACAGATTGGTTTCGCTACACCACTTCTGAAAAGGTATTTCAAAATATGGCAGAAACAAACATGGCTGCCGCAGAAATTTTATATGAAAAATATAAAGAATATCTCGGTAAAAACTACATAACAATAGAGTGCGAAATGAATATCCCACTAAACATATTGTCAAATATTGCGATAGAAAAACCAAAACTGTTTTTGGGACAGAAATGCTTTATTGAGGAAATAAAAATACAAATGACAAGCGAAAAAACTACTCAAACAATAATTCTACAATTAACGAGATGATAAAATAAGTTCAACAACATCACAAACAGTGTCGTAAAATTCTCCTTCTGTTAATTTT
>JAISYF010000023.1 GCA_031270065.1 Prevotellaceae bacterium
AAATTTTATGTTACCTTTGTGCACGTCTAAACCTGATGTATTCATATTTGATATTTTTTAAATTATTCTTCAAATATACGAAAAATCAGGTTTAGATGTTTTTTTTGATAGTCCGATTATGCTTGATAATCCCGAAAATTTTTATAAGTTTGTGTATAATTGAAAATTTTATGCTACCTTTGTGCACGTCTAAACCTGATGTATTCATATTTAATATATTTGGTATTATTCTTCAAAGATACGAAAAATCGGGTTTAGATGTTTTTTGATAATCCGATTACGATTGATAATCCCGAAAATTTTTATAAGTTTGTGTATAATTGAAAATTTTATGTTACCTTTGCACTTTCAAAATTTGCTAATTAACAATTAATCATTATGAAACCACACATTATTATTATAGCAGCAATATTTGTTTTTGCCTCTTGCAAAAATGACGATACACCCCGCGGCTCGCTTGACGGAGTTTGGGAATCCAATATTTTTGACGTTAGAATTGAGGGAAATGTCGGAATTTTGGAAAATTTTTACTCAACTTTTGCAGTGAATATTCCGCAAAAAGGCGACACTGTGATTGCAGGGTTGGTGAAAATTAATGCAAAAGGCGAAAATTTTACAGGTTACAGAATTTTTTTGCCAACTCCGCCCAGCATAGAAGACGGGGAAATAGAAACAGTTCCTCCGTACATAAATTGGGAAATTGCAACTTTCAACATCACAATTCCCAAAGACTCCGCCAAAATCTACCTTGTAAGCATCGGCGACAATAACGATACAATTATTTTTGAAAAAAGATGAAAGAAAATTGAAAATTTACCCTATCAACGCCTCAATATCTCCGATAGTTTTTGCAAGCGGATTACCGAGAACTCGACATCCGTTGTGCGTGATAACGATGTCGTCTTCAATTCTAATTCCGCCAAAATCAAGGTATTGTCGCACTTTTTCGTAATTTATAAAGTCTTTAAATTTTCCCTCTCCCTCCCAAATATCAATGAGTTGCGGAATAAAGTAAATGCCAGGCTCAACGGTAAGCACATTTCCCACTTTCAACGCTTTTCCGTAGCGCAAGGAGGCGTGTCCGAAAATCGTGCTTCGTTTCACAGTGTCATCGTAGCCGACATAATCCTCTCCCAAGCCCTCCATATCGTGTACGTCCATTCCGAGCGCGTGTCCGAGTCCGTGAGGCATAAAGAGCGCGTGTGCGCCGAGTTGCACAGCCTCTTTTACATCGCCGCGCATCAATGCCAAGTCTTTTAATCCCTGCACAATAATTTCACAAGCGTTAAAATGCACGTCCCGCCAGAGCAAATCTGGCTTTGCAAGCGCAATGCTGTCCAAGTTTGCTTTTAGGACGATTTCGTAAATTTCGCGCTGCTTTTTGGTAAATTTTCCCGAAACGGGCAGCGTGCGCGTGTAGTCAGAATTGTAGCCAGATTTCGCCTCCGCGCCCATATCAACGAGCAAGAGCCTCCCACCTGTAAGTTTTTTGTCGTGATAGGGATTGTGCAGCGTTTGTCCATCTTGTGAAAGGATTATAGGAAACGACACACCTGCGCCGTTTGAAAGTGCAATCCCTTCGGCAGTTCCCGCGAGTTTCTGTTCGTTTTCGCCCGCGCTGCATTTGCCCATCACTTTGAGGTGCATCAGCACGCCAACGTTGCAAATACGGTCAAGTTCGGCAATTTCATCGCTTGATTTTACGGAACGTAGCGCAACAACCGCTTTAATCAAATCCACAGAAGGATTTTTTTCTGTTTCTTCCAAACATTGCCCTGTGAGTCTGCTCAAAAAAATCAGCGTATCATCGCGATAGGGCGGCAAATAATGCACTTTTTTGCCTTTGAGGTAATCGGAAAGTTCGGCAAGCGGCTTAATTTCCGATACAGTACACTCCTCGGCGAGTTGGCGGATTGTGGGCTGATTGCCAATCCAAATAATGTCGTCAATGGTAAAATCATTGCCAAAAATAATATCTTTTCCGCTTTCGAGGTCAATCACGCCGACAATTCCATCGCGCATTTGCGAGAAAAAATAATTGAAAGTACTGTCTTGCCGATAGCGGTAAGTATTTGAACGATAGTTCATTGGGGCTTCGTTGTTTGACGGAAAAATGATAATCCCGTCCAAGCCTTTCATAAGTGAGCGCAGTTGCATACGCCGCGAATAATAAATTTCTTTGATAAACATAGTCGTAAAGATTTTAGGTATTTTTTGATTTGCAAAGGTAATATTTTTTTTTGAAAAAACAATATTTTAATTTTTTTTTTTCAAAAAATAAAAAAAACATAAGGCTGCCTCAAAAGTGTTTTTGTTTTACACCTCTTTTCGCGCAGAGTTTCACGCAAAGAACATAAAGTGTTGATATTCAATATCAAGACTTTATGTTCTTTGCGTGAAAAGAGGCTTTTGAAACAGCCTCCCATAGTTCGTAATTTTTAATTTTTAATTAAAAAATTATTTTTTCACAAACTTCTCAATATGAGTTCCGATTTTTACAAAATAAATTCCTTGCGAAAGTGCGGAAACGTTGATAGAGGTAAGAGGAAAGTTATAAGTCATAACTATTTTACCCGAAACATCTGTGATTATCACGTTTTCATTTCCTTTTAATTCGTAATTTGTAATTTGTAATTCCGAAGTTACAGGATTGGGGTAAATCACAATTTTTTTCGTTGTGGTATTGTGCAATGCAGACGAAACGCAATCTTCGCTTACCGCCGCGTTGTATTTACCTGCCTGCGTGGGCGTATTTTCAAGCACCCAACAGGTTGTTGCAGAGGCAGCAAGGTCGATTGTCTGAACGGTGTCGGTTGCTGTACGGTAACTGAATACCACGCCAAAAGTCGAAATATTTTTTACCGAATTATCGAAAGTGTATCTGAACGTATTGTTGCCCTCTGCAATCATTGCGGGAGCGGCGTTCCAAACGCCGACAAGGTCGCCTTCGCCGTTCTTTTCCCAAAGATAGATATTTGCCGAAGCCCAGTTCGACGGCGTAACCACTCTGAAAGTTACATTGGTTTGCGGCTCTTCCGGCGTTGGGTCTATTACCGCCTCTCTTTTCGCCTCGTAGGCGATACGACCTGCATTTGACGGATTTTCGCCGCCTGATGCCGCTGTGGTATTAACTAAAATTGCCCAACCGCTACCGCTGCACTCCAAAGTCCAACCGTTAGCAGACTCAGGAGTATTCAACCAATCCAAGTTAAAGTCATTGCCGATATAAGTTAGCATTGCGCCGTGTTTCCCTTTTGAATAGGCTTTGTAATAACTATTTACTTCTTGCACCTCAACATCGGATTCGCTGTGAATGCCTGCTATTTTACGCGCTTTTATCATTGCCGAAATAGCATCTTTGTGGTCAATCCAATTCTTTAAAAACACGCACGGAACACCCGGCGAGGACATAATAAATGCGTACGCTTTTTCTACAAACAGGTCGGGAGTTTTGTCCTCCGCCATGCGCCATGTATCGTGGTTATCTACAAAAGTAACGGTATATTTGCGGCTTTCCCAACTATGCACAAGCCCTGCTGGACGTTGAGTAGAACCGTCAAGCCACTGCATTTCGCTGTAATTATTATTTTGCAAACCGTTTTTAATCGCGCGATATTTCATAGGAAAATCAAATGCCATACTTTTATATCCCTGACCATTTTGACCTGTATATTTAATCCAATTCCAGACCACATTATAATCTCCGTCCATATTTTCGCCGACAGAAAGATACGGACTTAAAACATCGTTATAGTCGCCTACTCGGCTTGCCCAAAAACCTTTTACCATATCATAACGCCATCCGTCATAACCTATTTCGGTTTTCAGCCATTGCAGATACGCCTTAATTGCGTTTTGCACTCTTGTGCTTTTATGGTCTAAATCCCTCACGCCGTCGAAATTATCGCCCTCATCTGCATTTCCGCCCTGAGCGGCAGTCATATACCCCTCAGAAACAGCCTCATCATTATTACAAATATCTTTTGTAATTAATTGATGGTTTCCGAATGTTCCGAAATTATCAGGGTAAAAATCAATACCGGACTCAGACGCCGCGCCTCTATGATTTACAATAATATCGGCAATCACATTAACTCTGTATTGCGGATGGTGAAAATAATTAATAAGCCGTTTTAGTTCCGCCTCTGTTCCCATAGCGGAATTTTGATTACTCCATTGCAATGGAATATAGCCTGTTCCGCCTGTGGAATTGGCAGAAGGCGCAAGCCAAACAAGGTCAAAATTGCGGGAAATATCGCCCGCCTGACTGTAATAAAGATTGTACCACGAATTTAACGAAACAGAGTCATACATAAACGCCTGTATCATTACATCGCCGCATTGCGCAGGTACTTGCGAGAAAACAGTTGAAACATAAAATAATACAACTGCAAAAAAGGTAGAAAATTTTTTCATTGATAATTAAATTAAAAAGTTAAAAAAAAATTAATAAATTAGATTTGCAAAGATAAAAAAAATTTACTTAAAACATATAATATTTTTTATGCAATTATTGATTTTGTAAAGAAATATTATTTAAAACAATGATTTACAGACAGTTAATTTTAAATTTGTGAAATCTATTTTTTGTTTTTTTGTTAAAAAATCATAATTTAGAATTTATCATTCGTAATTTAAAATTAAATGCGTATCTTTGTGCTTTAAAAATTCATATAAAAAATTGGAGGTTATTATGAAATTTATATGAGTTTTTTTTAAAAAACACACCAAGCAAAATGATTAAAATACAATAACTTGCAAAATTTTAAACAGATGAAAAAATATTTGATTTTTACAATGTTGCTTACCGCAGCAACGGCTTTCGGGCAATCGCTTTTTGACGATGTTTATTATACTCCGTCAAAAAAATCAACACAAACTCCGCAGCAAACTCCACAACAAACCCAATCGACTCAAATTGACGGCGAAGATGTTGGTTATGAGTATTATGACGAGGAGTTGGGCGATTTTGTCTATCTTGACAGCGAGGACACTTACGAGTCGCGCATAAGAAATTTTCATTCTGGCGAAAATTCAAGCGAAAACTCGGTTACAATAACAACAGACGGCGGATTTCATAATATTTTCGGTATTCCAAACGGCGTTTATGAGGTGCAGGTTACATCAAAATACATCTATTTTTCAGATGCAGATTTTGACGGAATCACCAATATTTACGACATTCCAGAGGGTTATTACACGCTTTCTATTGCGGGAAGCGATATTCAGTTAAAGCAAAATTACGATATGGTTTATGCCTATCAGCCGACTTATTACAATTCGTGGGATTGGTATTCGCCCTACCGCTACGGATGGAATTCGCCTTATTATTCATACTTCGACTATTATTGGGGCTATAATCCGTACTGGGGTTATAATTCTTATTGGTACAGCGGTTATGATTACGGCTATGGTTGGGGCTGGCACAATTATTACAGTTGGAATTACCACTGCGGCGGTTATTACGATAATTATTATAATTATTCGTCAAACCGCAGAACAGGCGGAGGCAGATATGCAGGTTCAGGCACTGTAAGACGCAACAACGGCACAACCACAGCAAGCACGGTTTCCGATAGAAATTCCACGCGCAGAACGGCAACCGCATCAAATTCCGCACGCACCACTTCTGTACGCACGCCCGAAAACAGCACCGTAGCGCAAGGCACGCGGACTTCCACTGTACGCACAGGCGGCACAGTAACAGCATCAGACAGGCAGACTCAGGGCAGCACAAGAACAGCAACAGGCTCAACTTCAACCGCCTCTACAACGCGGTCAAGTTCCGACAATTCTGGCAGCACCGCAAGCCGTTCCACATCAAACGGTTCAACGGGCAGAACATACACTACTACCACAAGCAGCACGCCGTCATCGCGCTCGTCAGGCACTTACAGCAGTTCGGGCAATTCTGGCAACAGCAGCAGAACTTACAGCAGTTCGGGCAATTCAAGTTCTACACGTTCAACAACATCAACTTCGTCAAGTTCAAGCAGCACTCGCACCTCTACACCGTCTTCGAGCAGTTCCACGCGGTCATCAACTTACAGAGGTTCGTCTTCAAGTTCGTCGAGAGGCAGCAGTAGCAGTTACGGAGGCGGAAGTTCGTCAAGAGGCAGTTCGGGCGGAGGTTCGAGCAGAGGAGGCGGAGGCTCGCGCAGGAGGTAAATTTAGCACACGGACAGGTGATTTGTGCGGTTTTTAAGTTTTTCAGATTTTATATTTACTTTTGTTGCAATATTTTGATAAAAAAAACGGGGAAAAATTGTTACATTGATTTTTTCTCAACCGATATACTAACTTTAATATTCGTAATAAAATGAAAAAAATTACTCTTATGCTGCTTTTTTCAGCAGTTTTTGCGATACTTTTTGCTCGCGTTCCGCAGCCGCTTT
>JAISYF010000026.1 GCA_031270065.1 Prevotellaceae bacterium
ATCAGTTCCTTTTGGGTTTGGGCGTAAAATTCTGCTGTTCCGCTGTGCAGGTCCTGCGTATGCGCAAGCGCGAGCAGTTTCCATTTGGTAAGGGCTTCGGGCGAAGTGAATTTGATAACCACATCGCCGTTTTGGTCGGTGTAGAGATTGGGGTAGAAAAAGGCAGTTTCCTGTAAATTTTTGCGGATTTGAACGGATTTTTCCAGTTTTGCCACATCTTTCATATTAAAACCTGCCTCTTGCAGTACTCCATCAACAAGATACAATGGCTCTGCCACATTTGTAGAGCCAACACCCCTAATCATTATATCTGATGCAACTTCAGCACCTGCCGAATAAACAGTTTGCACCGAGCCAGAGTAGTTTTTTTCGCTTATACTGCCTGTTACTTCAGAACCATAATAATACCCATAAAAATCCTTTAAATTTGGAAAAATTGGGTGTACATAGTTAAAGGACTTTGCAGTATTAAACTTTCCGTATTCGTAAAAATTGCGATAAGACCTATGATTAAAATTTTCAAGCAATAAATAATAATTGTTATTTATTGCAAATGGATTAAACCTGAATGAATTTTCTGAAAATTCGTCAAGCGAGGCATCATACATTGTTGCCAAAACCTCCGCTGTAAATTTATCCTTATCTTCGCCTGAAATATGCAACTCCCAAGTTTCGGGCGCGTTGGGTGTGAGTTTGTCGCGGAAAGTTTTTGTGCTGATATTCAAGGTTTTAGATTTGTCCTGTACCGCAATCGGCAAACTGAAATATTTATAACCGTTTTCAAAAAACAGATAGGCAACCACCATTAAATCGTTTTTCGCGTGTTCCTGCGAGGCGGTCAAAGTAAGCCCTGCAATGCCGTTTTTTATTGGCAATTCCTTATGTTCAAACCATTTTCCGCCACAGCCGAGATGCACCACAGCAACAGCATTTTGTATATCGGAAAGAAAAGAAATTTTAATTTCATCGCCGATTTGATATGAGGATTTATTTTGTCGTGCTGCAAAAAATGTGTTGTCGGCGGCTTTAAGCGTTTTATCATCAAGAATTTGAATGATTTTTTCGGTTTTTATGGTATCGTTGCCGAAAAGAGAGATTGCCTGAATGAGGTAAAACCCGCGCAGGTGTGCCTCAACAGCGTTCAAATCCACAAAATCGGATTTTTCGGTATCAAAATCAAATTCCTGTGATGCGCCTTTTTCGTAATTTTTGGGTTCTATTTCGTTTTTGTTGTAAGGCAAATGCGGAAAATATTTTATAAATTGTTGATAATCATATAGTTGATATGAGTTTTCAGTGTATCCCGTAAGGACAGGTTTCAAACTTGCCTCTATATTCGGCAATAAAATTCTTTCAGGCGCAATTAATTTTGTAAGAATAATTTTACCGACAGCATTTTCTTTTACATCGTTTAGATTTGTTGATTGTATGCCGATTTTTGTAAAATTCTTTTGCAACGATTTTTCAGGCACATTCAACTCTAATTTTAATGGCAAATCGCCGATAGATACTGATATGTTAGCGGTGCGCGTTTCGCCGTTAATATCGGTTGCGTTTGCTGTAATAGTGTAGGTATATGTGCGGATTTCGCCATTTTTCTTTTCGTTTTTAGGTTTTGCAATAAAATTTATAGAGAATTTACCTTCGCCCTCTGTTGTGGTTTCGCCCTGCGTAATGGTTTCAGGGTTTGCATAATGCGGCTGTTGCCAATAAGCGCGGTACGGGAAAATCTCGCGTCTTTCCACACTATAAACCACCTTTGCATCGGAAATTACTGCTCCTGCGTAACTTTCGGCTTTGCCTGTGATTTTCACCTCGTTTTCAAGCGTATAAACACCTTTCAAACTGTCAAGCGACACCTCAAATTTAGGGCGTTTATACTCCTCAACCTTAAAATAGCACCTGCCGTTATAATCATTTGCAACAATATGATAATTGCCTGTAAGTCCATTTTGCGGTAAAATAAATTCGCCGAAAACAGAGCCGTAATCATTCGTAACTAACTCTAATTCAGATACTTTTTGATAATTTGTATTCTGCAACTGAACAGTAATTTTTTTATTTCTAATAATTTCGCTTTCATTGCCTTTTTGCTTATAAACAATGCCTTTGAAATAAACCGTTTGCGATGGTCGGTAAATTGCGCGGTCGGTAAAAAAGTCAATTTTTAGATTTTCCTGTTTTTCTCTTTCATAATAATGATTGCGCCCAATTTCTATAAATGCCTCTGTTTCAGGATTATAGATATATAATTCGTCATCGTCATTTTTCGGTAAAGAGAAAATTCCGTGCTTGTTGGTGTTTGCAGTAAAATATTTTTCATTATCATCGTTCCAAATCTGCAATTTTTTGTTTGCAATCGGCTTGCCTGTTTTGCGGTTTGTTAATTGAAATTCGCCTTTGGAAATTTCAATTAAAAACCAATTATGCACTTCAAATTCCAACGAAGTAACGGCTAATTCTGGATTTTTACCATTTTCATTTTTCTTAAAATCTGCATTATTTGCAATCTCAACATCATATTTTCCTGCGGGCAAAGCGTCAATTTTTACGATTGTAGAATGTTCCGAAAAATCGTCAAAATGGCGCAAAGTTAAAATTCCTGTTCGGACAATTTTTTGGTTTTTATCGTCAATTTGCTTTGAAATTTTGCCTGTTTTTGAATTTTCTACATCAACAATTTCCTCTGTATATTTTGTAATTCTGTAAAAAACAGAGTCAATATTTGTTGTGCTAACATAGAGCGGAACAGGTGTGTTTGGCAAGAGAATTCTATCAATTTCCGCGTTAAAACTCTGCTGTTCTATTTGCAGCATCAACGATTTTGCGTTTTCAGTCCATTTGTTTTGCGGAAACGCGGTGTTCCACGTCTGTACAACGTTTTTGCAAATTTCATACGCGCGTTTTTTTTCGCCGTTATTTTTCAAAATATCGGCGGCTTTGTATAATAAATGTGCGGAAAACGGCTCGGATTTAAACCTGTCGGCAATGCTTGTAAGGGCGTTTAAATGCTCGTTCCAATCGCTATAAACGTCAAAGGCAATGAGGTGAAAATTCAAAAACGCGCTCTTGTCGATGTCAGTTTTGTGGAACGAAATCAGGCTGCGAATAGTTTTGTCTTTGAGTTTTTCAAAATCAACGCTGTCGGTTGAAAGAATAAGGCGCGCGTTGTTCTTGTTGCTGTTTAAAAACAAAAAATATCTGTACGCCAAAACATCGTACAAAGTCGGGAAAAACGTGATGTAGTCTGCGGTCTTCAGAATTTTTCTGTAATTTTCAGTTTCGTTTTTTTGCAATATTTCGGCATTTTTCAACGAAATATTATACAAATCAAAACTTTTACGCAACCGCCGCGCCGTTGTCCATTCCGAAATGTCGGTGGGCGGATTTTCGGTTTCGGTAATGCTGCGGCGTTTCCACGAGGTAGAATTGGCGTAATTTTCGTAGATTTTCGCCAGAAGGGATTGCAGAATCGCGATTGTTACGCCGTTGTCAGCAGTGGTACGATTAATCGCGCCCCCGCCGTCGAGGTCGGCAATAATTGTTTCAAAATCTACAATCGCCATTTCCCACGTATTATTGTTGAGGAATTCCTGCGTTTGCGCGAGAATTTGCTCTTTAAAAATGAGCGAATTCACTATTTCAGTAGTGTTTTTGTCGCGTTTTGCCTGCTGAAATATTGCATCAATTTTAGGCAAAAGCGATTTAACGCCGCCCTGTTCCGACAACGTTTCGAGTTCTTTCCATTTTGATTGATAATCAAAACTTTGCGCATTCATATTCATTGTAAAAAAGATGAATAATGCGGTAAAAATAGACTTTCTCATATAATTTTTTTTATTGATAAAATTAATATTATTTTTCATCTATGAAATATTATTATTTTTTTTAAAAATCCAAATAAACTTTTGCCCTAATTCCCCATTTCATTTCTTCGCGGTGCGTAATTCGCCAAACCGATTCGATTGAGAGAAAACGCAGAATGTTTGTAATGCCAATGCCAGCCTCAATGTATGGAATGTTCAGGTTTTTGTGCTGTGGCATGTCCAAAATGCTGCTGTGGTTGCCGAAAATTCCACCCCACGCAATATTTACAAACGCAGTTTCGCGTAAATTAAGTTTTTTGATGTAGGGTATATTGTTGAAAATCAGTCCGTTAGAGTAATATTTGAGATACGCAGATATATATGTGTCTGCCAAAAATTCATTTTGATTTACAAGGTCAAAATTGTAGGCATTGTACCAAAGTCCGCGAATAGAGGTCGGAGATTCGAGCAAAATATAGGGAGCGTTGCCGAAAAGTTTTGAGGTTTCGAGAGCATAATTGAATTTGCCGAGTGGAAATGTAACAGTCTGTTTTACAGTTAGTTTCAGTTTTAAATACGGATTTTTAAACGAAATAAATTCATTTTTTGAATTATGCAAATCATAAAAACCATATTCCGCTTGAATGTTGATAATCGGGTATTTTGTGCTTAAATAGTAGCGGTGAAAAAAGTTGTCAAGCGAACTTTCTTTAAAACTCATGCGCAAATTTGCGGTCGCGCTCACAAGATTTATGTTGAGGAAAAGCATATCGTCTTTTTGAAAATGCAAAAATGGATTTTCATAAATTTTTGCGGCACGGGCGTTTAGAGAAAACCGTATTCCGCGCTTTTCAAAACCATATTTTATCTCTGCTTTTCTACTGTGCAACAGTTTGTTATACTGCTGTCCCCACGAAAAAGAAGTAAAAATATTTTCGCCGCTCACCATATTTTCGTTAAGCAAAAGCGCGTCTCCGTAACCGAAACGCTGCACGTCATTATCGTAGAAAAGCCCGATTGTGTTGCGCTTTTTTGCACCGAAACGTGCCTGAATTTCCCCGCCGTATTTCAATTTTCTGTCCGCATAACTATGCCCAATATACCCGCCGACAGTAAAATTTTTGTTCAATTTTTCGCTTGTCCTCATCGAAAGCGTCAGGCGCAATCCCTCTAACGCATTGTATCTCACAAAGTTAGCAACGGGACCAAAATCTACCTTGCCCGCGTGAATGTAGCCGTTCATAATTATATCAACGATTGCGGCGGCGGCTTTCTGAATTTTTGCAGCGTTTATAGTGTCAATCGTAGAGGAAAAAGAGCGGTTTTCGGGCGATAAAATCATTTCATTTTCTGCAAAATCCACTTTCACAGAATCGGACAAAAGACGTAAATTTTCATAGTCAGATTTTTGATTTAAGATTGCCGAAATGTAGTTTTGATTTTTATCAAATGTGAAATTGTAATTAAAACTAATATCTTGATTTACAGACTTGTAAAAATATTTTGTCGTATCAAGTTTAGTAAAATCCTGCTCAATAACCAGCGAATTGACGTAGTTGAGATTGACCGATTTCGGCAGTGCAGCAGTTACTTTTGTTAGCGCAAAATTAGCAGCATCAATACGCATCGTTCCATCGAAAGTCAGATTTTTTGCGTTCTTTGGACGAAAACGAATTTCGTAATTTTTTACGCCGTCAATATAAATTGTATCAACAATAAAGTAGTCATAATACAAATTTCCGTTTTTTGCAGTAGGGCTTAAAAAACTTTTTCCAAACAAATCTATCGTATTTTTGTAAAAATTTGCTTGCGAAATATACGCGCCGAGAATTAAGTTAAGTTGCTCATTTCCAAAGAGTTCTACTGTTTTATTTTCAGAAAAAAGCGTACTGTCAATAATTTCTTTTTCAAAATATTTTTTGTTTTCTTTTAAAATATTCAAATGTATCGGCATTATCAGCGTAGAATCCTCAATCTGCAAAATTCCCGCTTTGAGTTCTGAAAAAATCTTTTTTTGCAGCCATTTTTGGCGAATATTAGAAAGGTAAAGTCTTGTTAATGAGGACTTTTCGAGTTCAAACCCCGAAAAATTTTCAGGATTGTTTTTTGCGCGATTTTGGTGGAAAGATTTTAAAATTCTGTTTATTTCCGCTTTGTTTGGGGTAACAATTATTTCGTCTAAAATACTGCGGTCTTCTTTGAGATAAATTTCGAGCATTTGGTCTCGGCGGCTTTTGTCCAACTTTGCCTCGCGTCTTTTGTAGCCGAGCATCGACACAATTACGGCTTTTTCCATTTGCGGCGATTGCAGAAAAAAATAACCTTCCTCATTGGTGGTTGCGCCAATTTTTGTGCCAGAAAACCAAACACTCGCCCCGCTAACAGGTGCGCCGTCTTCCGCCGAAAACACCTGTCCGATAACTATAATATCTTGACTAACAGCGTTTAACACAAAAAAAAATGATAATATGATTGCAGAAAAAAAGTTATTCACAAAGCGCGTTTTTTTGTTTGCAAAAGTAGTGAAAAATTATTTTATTTGAAATGCAAAAAAGGGAAAAAAAATCTACAACTGCCTTTTTATTGCCTCCTCGTGGATTATTTCCATAATTTTTTTGATAAAATCAGGATTTAGATTTTTGCTAATTGCTTGATTAATAACATTTTGCAAAACTTCGTTATAGCGCAAACTTTGCAAAATAGAAATGTTGTTTTTGCGTTTGTAGTCGCCGATTTGCTGTGCCGTTTTCAGCCTTTGCGCCAAAATTTCAACTAAATTTCTGTCCAAATCATCAATTTGTCGGCGTAAGGCAGAGAGATTTTCGGTGTGTGGGTTTTCTGTACAAAAAACGAGATTTTTTAACAAAATCCTCAACTCTGCGGGCGTAATTTGTTGCTCGGCATCGCTTTTTGCCTGCTGCGGATTGCAATGCACTTCGAGCATTAAACCGCTGTAATTCAAGTCAATAGCCTGCTGTGCAACCACGCTCACAAGTTCCTTTTTGCCTGCAATATGGCTTGGGTCGCAAAGCAGCGGAATATTGGGCAAACGCCGCCGAAGTTCAATCGGAACGTGCCATTGCGGCGAATTTCTGTACGCAGCATCGCCACCGCCAAACCCTCGATGTACTGCCATAATTTGCTGAATACCAGCGTTTTGCAAGCGTTCTATCGCGCCGAGCCAGAGTTCAACATCGGGCGACACAGGATTTTTTACCAAAACAGGCAGATTCACTCCGCGCAACGCATCGGCGATTTGCTGCACTGCAAAAGGATTTGTGGTTGTTCTCGCACCAATCCACAGCGCGTCAATTCCAGCGTTCAGAGCCGCCTCAACGTGTTGAGTATTAGCCGCTTCCACCACAATTTTCATTCCAAAAGTGCGTTGAACTTTTTGCAGCCATTTTAAACCTTTTTCGCCAACGCCTTCAAAAGTATTCGGGCGCGTGCGCGGTTTCCATAATCCAACACGAAAATAATCAACATTCATTTGAGAAAGTTGTTCCGCAGTTGCCAAAACCTGCTCTTCGGTTTCTGCACTGCAAGGTCCCGCTATTAAATAGTGATTAGTGATTAGTGATTAGTGATTAGTGATTAGTGATTAATTTTGCGCAAAGGTAAAAAAAAGTTATGAATTATGAATTATGAATTGTGAATTTTTTGTACCTTTGTGCCCAATAAACTTATTAATAATAAAATAAAAATTGAAACAGAGGCAATATTTTGAAACGGGCTTGCACAAGTCTTATTTCTTTAATATTAGTTCTTTGTTCTAAAAAAAAATTATGCAAAATAACGAATTTCGTAAATATGCGGTTAAACATTTGGGAATGAATGGTTTAGCCTTAGACAATTTTATGGCGCGCGAAGGCGGTTATATTTCGCCTTCAATTTTGGAGGAACGTACTTTGAATGTAACTCAAATGGACGTTTTTTCGCGTTTGATGATGGACAGAATTATTTTTCTCGGTTCTGAAATAAATGATTATGTCGCGAATGTAATACAGGCGCAGTTGCTTTTTTTAGACACAGCCGACCCTGGAAAAGATATTTCCATTTACATAAATTCGCCTGGCGGAAGCGTTTATCCTGGGCTTGGCATTTATGACACGATGCAGATTATAGGTTGCAAAGTTGCTACAATTTGCACTGGAATGGCGGCGTCTATGGCAGCGGTTTTGCTTGTGGCAGGCGCAAAAGACAAGCGTTCTGCGTTGCCTCACTCGCGCGTTATGATACATCAGCCAATGGGCGGAATGCAGGGACAAGCCGCCGATATGGAAATAACAATGCAAGAGATGCGCCGCGTGAAAAAAGAACTGAACAACATCATTTCGTTGCATTCCGGGCAGCCTTTTGAAAAAGTTGAAAAGGACTCCGACCGTGATTTTTGGATGAGCGCGCAAGACGCTGTCGATTACGGTATGGTGGATTCGATTTTGACAAAAAGATGAGTATTTTCTGCTCAATAATATTATAATGAGAAACACAAACATCACTTCTTACCGTTGGACAATCTGCGCGATGCTCTTTTTTGCCACAACGGTAAATTACCTTGACCGTCAGGTTTTGTCGTTGACGTGGAACGATTTTATCAAGCCTGAATTTCTTTGGACAGACACCGACTACGGCACTATCACAGGACTTTTTTCGCTTGTCTATGCTTTTGCAATGCTCTTTGCAGGAAAATTTGTTGATTGGCTTGATACCAAAAAGGGCTACCTTTGGGCAATCGGAATATGGAGCGTAGGCGCGTGTATGCACGCCTTTTGTGGCATTATCACTTCTGGTGTGGTTGTCGGCGAATGGGCGTTGAGTTTTGAGGCGGCGCGAACTGCAATAGCAGGCGTGGAGGCTGCAACGCGGATTGTGGAAGTGAGCGTGATTTGCTTTATTTTTGCTCGAATAGTGCTTGCGGTAGGCGAGGCGGGCAATTTTCCCGCTGCGATAAAAGCCACAGCCGAGTATTTTCCAAAAAAAGACCGCGCTTTTGCTACGTCTATTTTCAATGCAGGAGCAACTGTCGGCGCACTGCTCGCCCCAGTGTCTATTCCGCTGATTGCAAAATATTGGGGTTGGGAAATGGCGTTTATTTCTATCGGCGCGCTCGGTTTTATTTGGATTGGTTTTTGGATATTTATTTATAAAAAACCAGACGCAAATCCGAAAGTAAATGCTGCGGAACTTTCTTATATTTTACAGGATAAGGCTTCGACTACGCTTAACCACCATTCGCCGAGCGAAATTGAGGCAAAAATTCCATTTTTAAAAACTTTCACATATAAACAGACGTGGGCGTTTGCTTTGGGAAAATTTTTCACTGACGGCGTTTGGTGGTTTTTTCTCTTTTGGACACCCGCCTATTTGAGTGATGTTTATGGCATAAAATCTTCCGACCCAATAGGAATGTTGTGCATTTTTACACTTTATGCAATTACTTTGCTCTCGATTTATGGCGGAAAATTGCCAACGATTATTATAAACCGCACAGGCAAAAATCCTTATGCAGCGCGAATGCAAGCGATGTTGATTTTTGCGTTTTTTCCGCTATTGGCGTTGTTTGCACAGCCGTTGGGTGCGTATTCGTATTGGTTTCCTGTGGTGATAATAGGTATTGCGGGCGCAGCGCACCAATCGTGGAGTGCGAATATTTTTTCGGTGGTCGGCGATATGTTTCCAAAGTCGGCGATTGCCACTGTTACGGGCATTGGCGGAATGGCGGGCGGAGTAAGTTCGTTTTTAATAAATAAAAGTTCGGGCAAACTTTTCGATTACGCCGATACAACGCAAATGCAAATTCTCGGTTTTGAGGGCAAATCCGCAGGTTACTTTATCATTTTCTGCATCTGTTCTGTGGCGTATTTAATCGGTTGGACAATAATGAAAGCGTTAGTGCCGAAATATAAAATGGTGGAAGTTTAAATTTCCCCTTCTAAATCAAATTCTTGCGCACCTGTGATTTTTACGTTGTAAAATTCGCCGATTTTTAGCGTTTTTTTTGTCGAAATCAGCACTTCGCCGTCAATTTCGGGTGAATCAAATTCTGTTCTGCCGATAAAATAATCATTTTCTTTTCGGTCAATAATGGTTTTGAGCATTTTGCCAATTTTTTGTGCATTGATTTCTGCGGAAATTTTTTGCTGAATGTCCATAATTTCGCCTACTCGCCGATTTTTTTCCTCAACAGGAATAATATCGGCATAATTTTTGTGAGCAAAAGTTCCCTCCTCATGCGAATATGCAAACGCTCCGAGCCGTTCAAAACGCATTTCGCGCACAAAATTTTTGAGTTCCTCCACGTCAGATAAAGTTTCATTCGGGTGTCCGAGAAGTAGGGTCGTGCGCAAATGAATGTCAGGTATTTCAGTGCAGATTTTGTGGATTAAGTCGTAAGTGGCTGATTTTGAGATATTTCGCCGCATACTTTTCAGCATATTGTCGCTAATATGCTGCAACGCCATATCAAGATAATTGCACACATTGGGGGTTTCTCTAATGACTTTCAGCAAATCGAATGGAAAATTTTGCGGGTAGCCGTAATGCAGCCGCACCCACTCAACGCCCTGAATTTTGGCAATTTTTTCAACCAGTTCAGCAAGCGTATTTTTTTTGTAAATATCTAATCCATAATAAGTTAAGTCCTGCGCTATAAGATTAAATTCTTTCGTGCCGTTTTGTGCGAGCAGAGCAATTTCCTGCAAAATATCGTCAATCCTGCGCGAAACGTGCTTGCCTGTCATAATCGGAATGGCGCAATATGAGCAAGTTCTGTTGCAACCCTCCGAAATTTTGATGTAGGAATAGTGCAGGGGCGTAACGCGCATTTGCAGGGGGTCGATTAATCGCGCCCTAACGTTGTTTGCAACACCAATATCTTCAATAATTTTTTTCCAGTCGAATTTTCCGTAAAATCTATCAACTTCGGGCAATTCTTTTTCCAACTCGTTTTTGTAACGTTCTGATAAACAGCCCATTACAAAAAGTTTTCCGATTTTGCGCCGCTTTTTTTGCTCAATAAAACCCAAAATTGTATTAATAGATTCCTCTTTTGCATCGTCAATAAAGCCGCAGGTATTGACCACAACAATTTCTCCACCAACTTTCGCGCTGTCGTGCCGCGCAATCCAGCCCGCAGCAGCAAACGTCCTCATAAGTTTCTCGCTATCAACCAAATTTTTGGAGCAGCCGAGCGTAATAATATCAACCGTATTTTTAAGCATTTTTTTAAAAATTTTGAGCAAAAGTACAATATTTTTTTGAAACAAAAAAGGCAGGTTTTAAACCCGCCCGTACATTTTTGTTCAATTCAAACTTTTTTGATATTGCTCCATTGCTGCAACGCTCATTCCTGTGGTGGAAAAACCTCCGTCGTGGAAAATATTTTGCATCGTAACTTTGCGCGTGAGGTCAGAAAACATCACCACGCAAAAATTGGCACAATCGTCTGCGTCTGCGTTTCCAAGCGGCGACATTTTTTCTGCAAAATCGTAGAAAAGGTTAAATCCGCCTACTCCGCTGCCTGCTGTGGTCATTGTGGGCGACTGCGAAATGGTGTTGATTCTCACGCCTTTTTCCTGTCCATACACCACACCGAAATTGCGCGAGATGCTTTCTAAAAGCGATTTTGCGTCTGCCATATCATTGTAGCCGTAGAACGACCTCTGCGCCGCAATGTACGACAATGCCAGCACAGAACCTCCCTGCGCTATTGCATCCTGTTTCTTTGCAACTTGCAGCATTTTATGGAACGAAATTGCCGACACGTCAAGCGTTTTTTGCAGAAAATTATAGTCAAGGTTGTCATAAGTTCTGCCTTTGCGCACGTTTGGCGACATTCCGATTGAGTGCAGCACAAAGTCGATTTGCCCGCCAAAATGTTTTTGCGCCTCGCTGAAAAGATTATTCAAATCCTCTATCGAAGTTGCATCGGCTTCTATAAGAGGTGCGTTGAGTTCTTTACCGAGTTGTTGGATTTCGCCCATACGCAAAGCCACAGGCGCATTTGTCAGCACAATTTCCGCGCCGTTTTCCACTACTTTTTGCGCCACTTTCCACGCGATAGATTTTTCATTTAACGCGCCGAAAATGATGCCCTTTTTTCCTTTTAGTAATTGATAACTACTCATACTTTTTGGGTTTTTATAAAAAATTACTTTAATTCCGATAACTATCGAAACAACTGCAAAGGTAATACTTAATTATAAATTATAAATTATAAATTATAAATTTTTAAGATTTTGTGTAAAAAATTCAGAATAACAAAATTTATGTTTTTGCTCTTTTCTGACATCGCCACAGGGACACCACTACGGATTTTTCTAAAAAATTGGTTTGAAAATTTGAGCAATTTTAAAGAACAAAGAACAAAGACCGCTACGCTAAAAGAATAAAGACTTGTGCAAGAATTTTTTTAAATTCTGTCTTTGTTTCATTTCCTTTTAGAATAAAGAACGATAGATTCAACCCCATAATGCAACTATTTATTATTGCAAATTTAGGTAAAAAATTTCTTTTGGTGAATAGAAACCTAATTTTTTTCTTGGTCTGCTGTTTATTTGATGCTGTATCTCTTTGATTTGCTGATAGTTAAGAGTATCAAAATTAGTTTTTTTAGGGATATATTGTCGAATAAGTTTATTTGTATTTTCAACCGCTCCTTTCTCCCAGGAAGAGTATGGATTTGTAAAAAAGAAACTGGTTTTCAGGAGTT
>JAISYF010000078.1 GCA_031270065.1 Prevotellaceae bacterium
GCATGAACTTGGTTTTGTGTGCGATGGGCGTTATATTTTTTCACAAAAATCATTAGAAAATTCGCTTTTACCTGATTATTTCAATGAAAATGCAATAAAAGAAAGTTTATTTTAAGAAAGAATAATTATTTACGACTTCAGATTAACGGTTGAAATTCAATCTAAAATCTAAAATCTAAAATCTATAAAAATGATACAATATTTTAAAGGAATATTTGCAGGCTTAAAGTCCTTGATTTTGGGAATGTGGGTAACGCTGAAAGTGTTTTTCAGAAAAAAAGTTACGAGCCAATATCCCGAAAACCGCGAAACATTGAAAATTTCGCCGCGTTTTCGTGCGCAACTTCTTATGTCGCACGACGAAAACAACCTCCACGCCTGCACCGCTTGCGGAATTTGTGCTATGAACTGCCCCAACGGTACTATCACCGTTGTTCCCGAAATGCTCGAAACCGAAGACGGTAAAAAGAAAAGAATTTTGGGCAAATATATGTACGATTTGGGCAGTTGCACTTTTTGCAATCTGTGCGTAATTTCTTGTCCATCAAAGGCTATCGTGTTTTCAAATAACTTTGAAAACGCAGTTTTTACCCGCGAAAAACTTGTGCAAAAATTAAATCGCGAAGGCTCAAAACTGCGCGAAAAGAAAGTTAATTTATAATTTATATTTTAAAATTTATAATTAAATAAAGTGATAACATCAATAATTTTTTACACGCTTGCAGCAGTAATCGCCGTATTTTCGGTGCTGGCTGTAACATCGCAGCGGCTAATCCGTTCCGCGACTTTTTTGCTCTTTGTGCTGCTTGGCGCAGCGGGGCTTTATGTGCTTTTGGGATACTACTATCTGTTTGCTGTTCAGACAGTTGTGTATGCGGGCGGAATAATGGTGCTGTTTATTTTCGCTATTTTACTCACTCACAAACCGAGTGAAAAAATTGCGAAAGAGCCGTTAAAAAAACGCTTTCTCGCGCTGTTTTTGTCGTTTGTGGGGATTGCGTTTTGCGGCGGTATTATAGTGTCGAGCGTCAAACGAATCTCGCTGCTCGCATCAAGCGAAAGCCTCTCGCCGCAAGCGTTGGGCTTAACCCTTATGGGAACGGACAAATATCAATATTTGCTGCCGTTTGAATTAATCAGCGTACTGCTGCTTGCCTGCATTGTTGGCGCGATAATGATTGCAAGAAAAAGATAACATTTCAATAATTTAGCCACAAAAAACTCAAAGATAACACAAAGTTTTTTTTTTAAAATTATTTATAATTTTTCTTTAATAAAAAATAATTTTTTTGTATTCTTTGTGGTTAAAAAAATATTAATAATAAAAATTTAGAAAAAAATGATAACAAAAATAATTGAATTTATAGAAAATTTTCTGTCAAGCGGCGTGCCGATGAGTGCGTACTTGATTGTTGGGCTGATAATGTTTTTTGCGGGCGTTTATGGTTTTGTAACGCGCAAAAATCTTATTATGGTGCTGATTTCCATTGAGTTGATACTCAACGCAGCCGATTTGAACTTTGCAGTTTTCAACCGTTACCTCTACCCAGAGCAGACTGAGGGCTTTTTCTTTACGCTTTTTGCAATCGCCGTTTCTGCTTGCGAAGCTGCTGTCGCAATCGCCATCATCATCAATATTTACAGAAATTTGAATAATATTGATGTTGAAAAACTTGAAACTTTAAAAGAGCCTGACGAAACGTACAGGGAAATTATTAGGAGTTAAAAAAAATGAAATTTTTCTTATATAAATGATATTGTGTTAGTTACAAGAATTTTACCAACTATTTTGGCATATATATCATAATTTTTCAATCAGGCACCCGAATTGCCTCTTTATTTTAAAGGGACAGTGCGAAATAAAACATAGCGCAGGGGTTAAAAACGCCGTTTCGTCTCTACGGCAACGCCCTGCAAAAAAAAGGCTGCCCCTACAAATGAGGCAACCCCTTTTTTAATTGACAATTTAATCGAATTTTAAAAGTCTGCAACGCAGCGCACACATTTGCCACCAGACTTATTGAAAGTGAAGTACACTGTACCTGGGTTTATTTTTGCGAGCATAAGAGACATACTCAAATCGTACGCTTTCAGAGCAGTATTGGATGTACTGCTCCAATAATTACCATCAGTGCGGCAGCCCATCAAAAGATCCATATACATGCCAACGGGGTATGTGAAGCGGTAGCCCAAAGCAGGCAGAAATATTTTCTCGCCAGCAGCATTAGTTGTGATTGCGCCGCCAACAACAGTACCCTGTCCGTTATAATTCCTTATTTGCCAAGTATTATTCTTAGTCTGAGCCGAGAAATAAACCTCAGTTATATCAGTGTCAATACCTGTACCGTTTAATAAATCCCAAAAATTCCAGCGGGAAGGAACGCGCCAACCTGCTGGACAGGGATTGTTGTTTTTCCCTTTTGTAGACCATTCGGAAAGATTAGCAGGGTCATGAGCTCGGTCATTAGTACCGTTGCCCCAAAGAGAATCGTTAACAGTAGAAGTATGCCAATGATCAATATGTCCGACTATAAATTTGCCGTAATAATTAGTTTCTGTATCCAGTATCTGTAAGTTAGAATCGTAAGAAGGAGTGCCGCGTGCAACTGTATCGGAAGTATTTGCAGGTATTGCGCCATAAGGTCGAATACTGTCTTGGTGGTTACCTTTACGCCATACAATATTTTGGTGTCCGTCAGCAATGCGCCCCCACTGGTAAAAGTCGCCAATATCACCAGCATCGTTGTTGGGGGTATAAACCTTTCCGCCTTTCCAGTCTGCGCTTTGTCCAAGATTGAGCAGAGCAACTTTCATTGTGCCTCCTTGGACATTGCCTTCGTAGCCTCTTTCTAAAGTAAGGTATTTCACTCCGTTATGTTCGCCATAACCCGCAGATGTGGTTTTGATAAAGATAATATCCAAATCGGCAGCGGGAGTAATTGCAGAGGGGTTTGCTGGATTTTTAATTTCGCATTGAAACCACAATGTGTCGCAAAGATAATCGCCCGAATTGTAATTGTCGGAAAAGTTGGCAGGAATAGTGAAAAATGGAGAATTTGGGGCGTCTGGAATGTCTGTAAAACTGCTGCTGCTTGTACCAACTTTCCATTTATAATCAATGCCAATACCGCCGCTTATGTTGTAAGCCTCAATGGTCTGATGCTGAAAGTCGTACATCACATTGACAAATGTGGTAAGTCTTGCGTTTATTGGAGCGATAGAGCAGTCGCCGAGATAAACCGTTACGGCTGTGCGGGCGGGAGCGACGCAGTTGGCAACTTTCGGCACAGCGTAGTAAATTGTGCCGTTAGTAAGAATAACATTTGTGCTGTATTTATTTCCGTCAGTTGCAGAGTCGTAAATATCTGCGCCGCCGATTTTTTCCTCAAGGTCGGCAACAGTAGCGTTATAACAAAAATTGTAATATTGGTCCAAAGCGGGAAAAGTGATGCCTTCGCAGGGCATACACTGCTCAATCCACTTCGTTCCGTTCCACGTTTCTACGCAGTAGGTAGAGGTGTTGAAAATGGTAAGACCGAGAGCCTTGCCTTTTTTCTCGTTCTTAAAGGCCTGTGTTTCCATCATTGTGTTGCGCTGTACGCTGTCCATTTGCGGAAGACGCATACCCTTTGAGTTGAGGCTTATCAGTTCGAGAACTGAGAAACTTTGTGGCTCAAAGTTTTTGCCGATGGTAACCTGCGCGCGGGCATTACCCGACATCGCCAAAGCCAACGTAAGCATCAAAATTGATGCAGTTGGAAAATTAAAACTTCTTGAATTTTTCATAAAAATCAAAATTTAAATTAATTGATAAATAATAATTATTTTTATTTTTTGCCACAGATTATACAGATAAACACAGAGATTTTTTTTAGTTTTTATCTAAACTTTGTAAAAGTTCAAAAACTTTTCCAAAATTGTGCGTTTTGTTGGTTTTTAGCGTTTTTTTTTAAATAGCGGGCTTCGCCCGCTATTTAAAAGAGAGTACTCTCTTTTAAATTTTTTTTAGTTAATTATATTTCGTATTTTGCATTTTCAAATCTTCAAATTTTCAAATATTCAAATTGAATTTTAATTTACATAATTCGGCTGCAAAGGTAAGAATTTATTTTTATATTGCAATAGATTTGTTAGTTGAAATTAAAAAAACTTTTTTGAGTTATGTGGATGAATCTATCCCAGCATTATTTTTATATTAAATTTTTGCCGATTACGAAAATTTTTGTACCTTTGCACGCCTTTTTGTTAGAACAAAGAATAAAGACCGTTGTGATGAGAATAAAAACAGGTGCAAATATTCTTTAATTTTTTGTTCTAAAAACTCAAAACAATAAATATTTTTAAAACAAATAATAAAAAAAATGAAACAAAGACAAAGACCGAAAGTATTTTGCTTGTGTCTAATTATCTATCGCGCATCGGTCTATTGTCCATTGTCTAAAATTTTATGCACTATACATTATTTATTTTAATACTTCCGTTGCTGAGTTTTGTTGTGCTTGGCTTGATGGATACGCGGTGGAAAGCGCGTACAGCGGGAACTGTCGGAACTTGCGTGCTGGCAACTGTCGCACTGCTGTCGTATTTTACGGCGTTTAGTTACTTCTTTGGCGGACATCGCGAAGGCGGTTATTCTGCCGAAATCGCAATGAATTTCGAGTGGCTGCGCTTTACATCTCCCACAGAGGGAAATTTAGGAGGTTTGCACATTGATTTGGGCATTTTGTTAGACCCGATTTCCGTGATGATGCTTGTGGTTATCACAACAGTTTCGCTGATGGTGCATATCTATTCACTCGGCTATATGAAAGGCGAAAAAGGTTTTGAACGCTACTACGCATTTTTGTCGCTTTTCACTTTTTCGATGCTCGGTTTGGTGGTGGCGACAAACATTTTTCAAATGTACATTTTTTGGGAACTTGTCGGCGTATCATCTTATCTTTTAATCGGATTTTACTACACAAAACCTGAGGCGGTGGCAGCATCGAAAAAAGCATTTATCGTTACCAGATTTGCAGATTTAGGCTTTTTAATCGGAATTTTACTTCTCTCTTTTTATACAGGAACATTTGATTTTCAGACTCTTACCTCAGACAACGCAGGTGTTTTTGCAGGCGCAGCAGGCGCAACATTTATGGGAGCATCGGTGTTGAGTTGGGCGATGGCGTTGATTTTTATTGGCGGCGCAGGCAAATCTGCGATGTTTCCGCTGCATATCTGGCTGCCAGACGCAATGGAAGGTCCTACTCCCGTTTCGGCGTTAATCCACGCTGCGACAATGGTTGTGGCGGGCGTGTATCTTGTGGCGCGACTGTTCCCTGTTTATGTGGTTTATACGCCCGAAGTGCTGAACGGCGTGGCTTATGTTGGTGCATTTACGGCTCTCTTTTCGGCTGTAATCGCTTGCGTGCAGACCGATATTAAGCGCGTTTTGGCATTTTCAACAATATCACAAATCGGTTTTATGATGGTCGGTTTGGGCGTGTCGAAAATGGGCGGACACGACGGGCTTGGCTATATGTCGTCAATGTTTCACCTCTTTACCCACGCAATGTTTAAGGCGTTGCTTTTCTTGGGCGCAGGCTCAATAATTCACGCCGTTCATAGCAACGAAATGAGTAAAATGGGCGGTTTGCGAAAATATATGCCGCTCACGCATTGGACATTTTTAATCGCTTGCTTGGCGATTGCGGGCATTCCACCGTTTTCAGGCTTTTTCTCAAAAGACGAAATTCTTACGGCAACGCTCGAATTTAGTCCGTATCTCGGCATCTGGATGAGTTTAACTGCTGGATTAACAGCGTTTTATATGTTTCGTTTGTATTATAATATTTTTTGGAACAGAGCGTACAAAATCGAACACAACCACACTCCGCACGAGTCGCCTCTGGCAATGACTTTGCCGTTGATGTTCCTTGCTGCTGTTACCTGCGCGGCGGGTTTTATTCCGTTTGGGAATTTTGTTACAAACGATGGACAGCACTATCATTCGCACCTCGAAATGAACGTTGCGCTCGCGAGCGTTGCGGTGGCTTTGATTGCGATTGGTTTGGCTACATTTATGTATTTCAAAGAAAATCCGTTGCCTGAAAAACTTGCAAAAACTTTTTCAGGCTTGCATCGTGCAGCATCGCACCGTTTTTATGTTGATGAAATTTATCTTTTTATTACGAAAAAAATAATTTTCAAACGCATTTCTAAGCCTGTCGCTTGGTTCGACAGAAAAGCGATTGACGCCTCAATGAACGGAATGGCGAATTTTGTTCAGGCAAAATATCAGCAAGTCCGCCCGTTCCAATCTGGCAGGGTGCAGCAATACGCAATAGTTATGATTTTCGGCGCACTGATTTTGGCAGGAATAATTATTTTGTTTGTGAGGTAAAAAAACAAAAAATATAGGGGCACTAAGTTCTATGAACAAAGAACAAAGACCGCTACGCTGAAAGAATAAAGACAGGAAGTAGAAATTTAGAAAATTAGAAAGAAATAAATAAAAAAAAACTTAAAAATAAAAATATTTAACAATAAATGAAATAATGACAGAATAATCAAAAATTCTTGCACAAGTCTTTGTTCTTTGTTCTTTGCTCTTTGTTCTAAAAGAAAAATGAAACAAAGACAGAATTTAAAAAAAACTTGCACAAGTCTTTATTCTTTGTTCTTTATTCTTTGTTCTAAAATAAAAAAAACATGAATTTTTTATCACTTTTTGTACTCATTCCCGTATTAATGCTGCTTGTGCTGTTTTTATGCAAAACGCGCAGCCAGATTAACATTATGGCTGCCACAGGAGCAAGTTTATTACTGATTTTATCAGGAATTTTAACTTGTCTTTACTTTTCGGAACGCGCCGTAGGAAACGCCGCCGATATGCTTTTTATGGCAAAAATGGCTTGGTACGCGCCTTTCAACATCTACTACTCGGTGGGCGTTGATGGCGTGAGTGTGGCAATGCTGATACTCACTTCGATAATTGTTTTCACTGGCGTTTTTGCCTCGTGGAAAATTGACCCGATGCCAAAAGAATTTTTCCTTTGGTTTTGCCTGCTCGCAACGGGCGTGTATGGCTTTTTTATTTCGGTAGATTTATTCACAATGTTTATGTTCTACGAAATTGCGCTGATACCGATGTACCTCTTAATCGGCGTGTGGGGAACGGGGCGCAAGGAATATTCGGCAATGAAACTGACCTTGATGTTGATGGGCGGTTCGGCTTTGTTACTGGTAGGAATTTTGGGAATTTACCACTTTTCAGGCGGCGATACAATGAATATTGTAGAACTTTCGCAAAGGCATATTCCGCTTTCTGTTCAAAAATATCTTTTTCCGCTCACGTTTATGGGGTTCGGCGTTTTGGGAGCGTTGTTTCCGTTCCATACTTGGAGCCCGGACGGACACGCAAGCGCGCCGACAGCCGTTTCGATGCTGCACGCGGGCGTTCTTATGAAACTCGGCGGTTACGGTGCATACCGCGTTGCAATTTATTTAATGCCTGAGGCAGCGCACGAAATGTCGTGGATTTTCCTTATTTTGACAGGAATTTCGGTAGTTTATGGCGCATTTTCGGCAATCGTACAAACCGACCTCAAATATATCAACGCCTACTCTTCGGTGTCGCACTGCGGGCTTGTGCTTTTTGCAATATTAATGCTCAACCAAACGGCAATGACAGGTGCGATAATGCAAATGCTTTCGCACGGACTTATGACCGCGCTGTTTTTTGCCCTAATTGGAATGATTTACGGCAGAACTCACACGCGCGACATTCGCCTTATGGGCGGACTAATGAAGGTAATTCCCTTTCTCGGCGTTTGTTATGTGATTGCAGGTTTGGCATCGCTCGGTTTGCCCGGATTAAGCGGTTTTGTGGCTGAAATGACAATTTTTGTCGGCGCGTTTCAAAACGCGGATTTGTTTCACCGAATTATCACAATAGTTGCCTGCTCGTCAATAGTAATTACGGCGGTTTATATCTTGCGCGTTGTGGGCAAACTGCTTTACGGCAAGGTGCAGGACGAACATCATCTTGCCATCACTGATGCTGTTTGGTACGAAAAAATTTCCGTAATAGTGCTGATAGTTGCAATCGTGGCTCTCGGCTCGGCTCCGCTGTGGATTTCAGATATGATAAATAGCAGTTTAGGGCAAGTAGCGGCGCAGTTGGGAAGGTAGGTTTAGAGGTGAGTTGGCTGTGTTCCCGATATTTTTTATTGCAAATTGAAAAACGACAAGACAAAACTTGTGCAAGCGTGATTTTTGATACATAGGATAACCTGCCGAAAGTTACATTGTAAAAATGAGGTTTAACAACGGCGAGCGCGGTGAAACCTTATCTTGACAAAGTAGTTCTAATCCAACGTCTAACTTTTTTGTACCTTTGTTTTTCTAAAAAAAAAAAATCGGAAAATGGACATAGTTTCACAAAATTTTGCGAAAGATTTGCAAAGTCAAATTCAGGAAAAATTTGATTGCATTTTTTTGTTGCTTGACAGTAATACGGAAAAATATTGCCTGCCTAAAATATTGCAAAATGCACCATATCTGGCTGACTGTCAGCAGATTATAATTTCTGATGGCGAGGAAAATAAAACTTTGCAAACGATAGAACAGATATGGAATTTTTTGTCAACAAACGGCGCAACCAGGCAATCGCTTTTGCTAAATATCGGCGGGGGAATGGTGTGCGATTTGGGCGGTTTTGCAGCGGCAACTTTTAAGCGCGGAATAAACTTTATCAACATTCCTACTACGTTGCTCGCCGCTGTTGATGCCGCAACGGGCGGAAAAACAGGCTTTAATTTTCTTGGTCTGAAAAACGAAATCGGCGTTTTTGCACAGCCCCAAGCGGTAATTATCAATACATCGCTTTTCTCAACGCTCAACAGTCGAAACCTCTATTCTGGCTTTGCCGAAATGCTGAAATACGGCTATATTAATAGTGAAAATTTGCTTAATGAAACTTTTAAATTTATAAACACAAACGCTGTTTTACTATCTCATTGCGGGCTTGACCAGCAATCTCAAAAGTACAAAAATGAAATTGCGGGTCAAGCCTGCAATGACAGGGACAGGACTTTTGTGAACTTAATCCGCAAAAATTTAGAAATTAAGCAGTATTTTTTAGAAATTGACCATTTTGATAAAAAAGAGCGCAAAGCGTTGAATTTTGGGCATACTTTTGGGCATAGTTTCGAGGCGTTTTCGCACCAAACCGACTGTCCGATTTTGCACGGCGAAGCGGTGGCGTGGGGTATGGTTTGCGAACTGTTTTTATCACATATATTGCTGAATTTCAATAAGATAGAAGTTGTAAAATTGTATTCTTTCGTCAAAGAAAATTATCCCAAACCCGCTTTTTGCTGCAATGATTTAGAACAAATTTACGAACTGATGCAGCACGACAAAAAAAATTCCGCCAACCGTATAAATTTTACTCTGCTTTCTGAAATTGGCTCTGTAAAAATCAACCAAACAGCAACCAAAGAGCAGATTTTTGAATGTTTGGAATTTTTATGCTAAAATTTCCGCCGCAAGCCGCATATTCTCATTCGGTTTCAGTCGGCAGAGAATATTTATATTCACGTTGAGAGAAATTCATTTTTGCAATAAATTTTTGAATGTGAGCAGGACTGATTGTTAATATTTGTAATATACTGATAATCAGAGAGTTACCCCCTGTCTTTTATTAACGTTTATTAACAAATAAACACAATTATTATTTTCAAATTTTACAATTTGAAAAACATTGCTGATAATATTGTTAATGTTAATGGTTCGCATTATTTGCTGAAAATTTTAGGCTACAAAAGTATTAATTTTTTTTATTACTGAAAAAATTTTTGAGTAAAAAGTAATACTACAACATTTCACTTTCTAAAAAAACTCAAAAAGCATATTTTTACTCAAAAAAATTTGTAACTTTGCGCAATTTTTTAATTTTAATTGCTTTGACTGAAAGCACACAAATAAACAATTAGCCGCTGAAAACACAGATTTACACGGAATAAATTAATCGCTGTTATTCAGTGTAATCAGTGGCAAAAGAAATAAACAGATGAAAAAATCGCAAAACATACTGATAATTCTTGCAGTTTTGGCGTGGTTGATTGCGCTCGGTTGCGCTAACCGCGGTGGCGGACCGCAGGGGGGACCAAAAGACGTTACCCCGCCGAGACCTGTGAAAAGTTTGCCGCAAAACAGTGCTGTGAGTTACGGGAAAAATCATATCGAAGTGATTTTCAACGAGATAATTTTGGTAGAAAAAGCGTTTGAAAATGTGGTGGTGTCGCCGCCGCAAATCAAGCCCGCCGTAGTGAAGGCTTACGGCAAGCATCTTGTTGTCAATCTTGTTGATACACTGCAAGATAGCACTACCTATACGATAGATTTCGGTAATGCGATTGTTGATAATAACGAAAAAAATGTGCTTGAAGGTTACTCGTTTTCGTTTTCCACAGGCGCGCAAATCGATACGCTGCAAATGAGCGGAATTTTGATTGACGCATCTAATCTCAACCCGCTTTCCAACGTGTTTATCGGCATTCACAGCGATTTATCGGACAGCGCGTTTGTCAAAAAACCGTTCGACCGCATTACCAAAACAGACGCAAACGGCAATTTTACAATACGCAACATAAAAACGGGCAAATACCGCATTTACGCGCTCGAAGACATTGGCTCGAACTACCGTTTTGACGTGCCGAATGAACAAATTGCGTTCCACGAAACCGTTTTTGAGCCGATTGTGGTTACCGAAATCAAGAACGATACACTTTGGCGGGATTCGATTTTGGTAGTTGATGAAATTGCGGACACAATAAAAATTATTGACACGATAAAAAATGTTCAGACAACCAAATTTTACCCTGATTCCATTGTCTTACAGGCATTTACGGAGGAATTTCACAAGCAATATATGGTAAAAAACGAGCGTCAGGACAAGTATCATTTTTCGCTCTATTTTAATGATATTTCGGACTCTTTACCGAAAATTACCGCGTTCAATTTTCCTTTTGAAAACGCCGTTTTTATTCAGGCAAACGACAGAAAAGACAGCGTAACTTATTGGCTCACAGACTCTTTGGCGTGGGCAACGGACACACTAAACTTAACTGTGGAATATTTGAAAACCGACTCGCTAAACAAACTCGTTCCGCAAATTGATACGTTGAGTTTGCGGTTAAGAAAATCCTCGCAAAAACCACAGCAAAATTCTCGCGGAAACCGCAAAGAAACCACTCCGAAACAGGAATTTTTGAAAATTCAGACCAACCTCTCCAATACTTTCGATTTTTTTAATAATATTGAATTAAAATTTGCCTCGCCTACTTTTTTTTCTCAAACAAAATATATTATTATTGAGCAAAAAGTTGATACAAATTGGATTGTGCAAAAGAGCAGTTTTGAAAAAGGCGATTCTATCGGATTGAAATATTTTGTGAAAGGAAATTTTAAGCAAGCGGAAGCATATCGACTAAAAATTGACTCTGCATTTTTCAATGATTTGTATGGAAAAGTTAGTGATAAATTTTCACAAAACTTTACCTGCAAGCCCAAAGATTCTTACGCAACTTTGATTTTGGAAATGGGTGTTTTTACAGGAAAAGAGATTGTACAGTTGCTCGACAAAGATGATAAAGTGCTTAAAACACAGCGAGTTACTTCCGATAAAATAAAGTTTGAATACCTTGCGCCGAACACATATTACGTGCGGCTTTTTGTTGATAAAAATGATAATGATGTTTGGGATACGGGCAAATATTCGGAAAATCTGCAACCTGAGGAGGTATATTATTACCCCTACTATTTTCAGTTGCGCGAAATGTGGGACACAGAGGAATATTGGGACTACCTCGAATTTCCGCTATTGGAACAAAAGCCCAAAGAGTTGATAAAAGAAAAGAAAAAATAATAAACAATAATATAATATTTAATGCATTTGTTGTGCATTTAGAAAATTATTATATTAATTATTAATTTGAAAATTTGAGAATTTGAAATTAAAATCCCAAAATTTTCAAATTTTCAAATCCTCAAATTTTCAAATTGAATTATAGTCGCTTTGCGGATTATCATTTATAAAATATGGCTTAATGGACAAAAAGCAGGCTAAAAAAGAGTGGTTATAAAGTGTTTCTCGCCTTTTTTACCGTTTTTTTCATAATTTTTGCTGCCACAGAAAAAGCCAATTTTTTACTCATTGCGTTAATTTGTGAAATATGTAAAAAAAATCCGCGTTTTTTTGTTTACAAAAAAAATTGTATCTTTGCAAGTTGAAAAAATAAAGAGAAAATAATGACGGAAATTTTGGAACAAAGCAACTATTCAGACGAGAATATCAAGCATTTAGAGGGGTTGGAGGCAGTGCGCAAACGACCTGGAATGTATATCGGAAAACTCGGCGACGGCTCACAGTCTGACGATGGAATTTACATTCTTTTTAAGGAAGTGATTGACAATTCTATTGACGAGTTTCGTATGAAAGCAGGCAATAAAATTGACATTACGGCGGACAAAACCACAATCGCAGTGCGCGATTACGGGCGCGGAATACCGCAGGGCGCAATGGTGAAAGCGGTGTCGGAACTGCATACGGGCGGAAAATTCGACACAGACGCATTTCAAAAATCGGTCGGAATGAACGGCGTGGGTTTGAAGGCAGTGAATGCGCTGTCGGCAAACTTTGTGGTGCGCTCGTTCCGCGAAGGAAAGGTTAAGGAAGTGCGCTTTGAAAAAGGAATTTTGCAGAGCGAAACCGAACTTTTACCCACAAATGAGCCAAATGGCACTTATATTGAATTTACGCCTGACAACAGTTTCGGAATTTTTGAAAATTATTCGATAAATCAGGAATTTCTCGAAACAATGTTGCGCAATTATTCGTATCTGAATACAGGACTTTCTTTAAACTTTAATTCGCAAAAATTTTGTTCTAAAAACGGACTTTTTGATTTATTAACAGAAAATATTACTTCCGAGCCGCTGTACCCGATTGTGCATCTAAAAGGCGAGGATATTGAGATTGCTTTTACGCACACCAACCAATACGGCGAGGAATATTACTCGTTTGTAAATGGACAGCACACTTGGCAGGGCGGCACGCATCAGAGCGCGTTTAAGGAAATTTTCGGCAGAACGGTGAAAGATTTTTACGGTAAAAATATGGAGTACGCCGATATTAGAATGGGCTTTGTGGCTGCGGTTTCTATCGCTGTTCAAGAGCCGATTTTTGAGAGCCAAACCAAGATAAAACTCGGCAGCACAAAGGTAAATTCCACCGACCCAAACAGCCCTACAATTCAGAAATTTATCGGCGATTTTGCAATAAAAGAAATTGATAATTTTTTACATAAAAATTCTAATGTTTCTGAAATTTTATTAAAAAAAATACAGGCAAACGAAAAAGAGCGCAAAGCAATTGCGGGAATTACCAAAGCAGACAAGAAAAAAGCGCAAAAAATTGACATAAACAACCCCAAACTCCGCGATTGCAAAGTGCATTTTAACGATGTAAAAAATAACGACAAAGCCGAAACTTGCATTTTTATAACCGAGGGCGATTCTGCGTCAGGTTCGATTACCAAAACGCGCAACGCAAGTTTTCAGGCGGTATTTTCGCTTCGCGGAAAGCCGCTGAATTCCTACGGCGAAACCAAGCAGATAGTTTATAAAAATCAGGAATTTAACCTCCTGCAAGCAGCATTAAATATAGAAGACGGGCTTGACGGACTGCGCTACAATAAAGTGATTATCGCTACTGACGCTGATGTTGACGGAATGCACATCAGGCTGCTTTTGATGACATTTTTTCTGCAATTTTTTCCTGATTTGGTAAAAAAAGGACACGTATATATCTTGCAAACGCCGCTTTTCCGCGTGAGAAACAAAAAGGAAACAATTTATTGCTACTCAGAAGATGAGCGAGATGATGCAGTGAAAAAACTCAATGCAAATCCCGAAATTACGCGCTTTAAAGGTCTCGGCGAAATCAATCCAGATGAGTTTAAAACTTTTATCGGAAAAGATATGCGTTTAGACCGCGTTTCGTTGCGCAAAGAAGACGCAGTAGGCGACATGCTCTCGTTTTATATGGGCAAAAACTCCCGCGAAAGACAGGAGTTTATTGTGAATAATCTGAATGTGGAGGCGGAATAAAATTATAAATTGAAAATGAAAAGCAGGGTAACCCCAATTTTAGACTTTAAACTTTTATTAGTATGGTTAGTAGTTAAAAATAAATTAAAAGATTATGAAAAAATTATTATTTATCGGACTTTTTGGCGCATTTACGCTTTGTATAAGTGCGCAACCTCGTTCTATCGGCTTGCGGTTGGGTTTAAATCAAGAATTTTCGTTTCAGCAATACCTCAACAACGAGAGCAATTTTTTGCAGATAGACATCGGCACAGAGGCGTTGCAAGCCGTAGAGTTGGCTGTTACTTACAACTGGTTTAGCGATGCCAAGAACAGCAATATCAAATCGTTTTGGGGCTTTGGCGGAGGCGCGGGCTTTTCGTGGCGGAATAACGATTGGTACTCGTTTTCAAAAGCGGCAGACAGAATTTCGTTGAGGCAGTCCTTTTTTATTGGCATTGTTGGAATGGCGGGGCTGGAATATGAGTTCAGTAACATTCCACTTACGCTCGCTTTCGACTATCGCCCTTTGATTGGCGCAGATGTTGGCGATAAATATTACCCTGTAACCAACACGCCGATAAATAAATTCGGCGTAAAATTGCATACATCGGGCTTTTTAAACTTTGGGCTTTCTATAAGATATATGCTTTAACTTATATTTGTTAAGATTGCAATTTATTAACTTTAATAAAAATGAAAACAGCATTAATCACAGGCGCAACAAGCGGAATAGGATTGGAACTTGCTAAAATTCACGCGCAGAACGGCGGAAATCTTGTTCTTGTGTCGAGGAATTTGCAAAAATTAACCGAAATAAAAACAGAACTCGAACAGCAATTCGGCGTTTCGGTCTTTGTGCTTGCGGCAGATTTAGAAAAAGAAAATTCGGCGCAGGAAATTTTTAACGAATTGAAAATCAATAATATAAAAATTGATTTTTTGCTAAACAACGCAGGTCTCGGCGATTTCGGCAATTTTATTGAGCGCGGAATAGAAAAATGCCGTCAAATGATTGCGCTCAATATCAGTGCGTTAATGGAATTGACCTATATTTTTGCTAATGAAATGGTGAGGAACGGTGGCGGAAAAATCCTCAATGTTGCCTCGATTGCGAGCGTGCAGCCTGTGCCGAATATGGCGGTTTATGGCGCAACAAAGGCGTTTGTGCTGTCGTTTTCACAGGCGTTGGGTTACGAACTGCGCAAAACAGGCGTGTCGGTTACCGCGTTGATGCCGGGACCGACCAGCACCAATTTTTTTGCCCACGCTGACGGAATCAATTCGCGTATGACAGATATGAATATGCCTGCCGACAAAGTGGCTGCAATCGGTTACCTCACAATGCTCAAAGGCAGGCGTAGCGTGATTGCAGGCTTAGGAAATCGGGTTATGTGTTTCTTTTCGCGCGTTATTCCTGTTTGCAATTTTTCGCTGAAAATTGCAAGCAGAATTACGGAAATGAAAAAATAATTTTGTACGTTTTCCCTGTAAATTTTTCAGAATATTTTTATTCGTTTGTGTGTAATTAAAAATTTTATGTTAACTGTGTAAAAGTTTTTTTTTCAAAACTTCAAATAAAACTCCTGCATTAGATTTTTATATTCTGATGTAAAATTATTTGAAGAGTATTCTATTGTTAAATGGTTGTAAAACAAGGGAATATCCTGTTTTGAAAATTCCAAAAGACAACGGCGCAATTTTGAAGTCGGCGTGGTAAAAACGTCTGTCCTGCGAAAAAGATTTAACGAAAATTCTTTGCATATTTCAATAAAATTTTCAGTTTGCAATGCGGGTAAAACTACGGAAAAAACACCGTTTTCGGTTAAATTTTCAGAACTGATTTTCACGAGTTGTTCAAAACTCAAACTGTCGGTATGGCGGGCAGCAGCGCGTTGTTTGCAAGGCGGTTTCAGAGAATTTTCAAAAAATGGCGGATTAGAAACAATTAAATCGTATTGATTGTTGAGTGTAGTCGAAACAATATTTTCACAAAAAACCGCAATTCTATCTTTAAACGGTGAATTTTTCACATTAAAAACAGCCTCTTTGGCGGAATTTTCGTCAATTTCAACCGCATCAACGCGCAAATTAGGATTGCGTTGCGCCAACATCAGCGCGATTACGCCTGTACCGCAACCGATGTCAAGCGCGGTTTTCGCTTCGCCAATGCTGCACCACGCGCCAAGCAAAACACCGTCAGTGCCAACTTTCATTGCCGATTGCGCCTGACAAATTGAAAATTTTTTAAAATGAAAATCTTTGCTCATTATTCAAAAAATTACAAATTTTGCAAAATTAACAAAAAAATAAATTAATCAAGAGGCTGTTTCAATTTTTGTAAAATTAATTAATGATAATCCGCAAAGCGACCTATTTTCAAATTTTCAATTTGAAAATTTGAAAATGCAATTTGAAAATTTGAGGATTTGATAATTTGAAAATGCAAAATGCAATTTGAAATTAAAATCCCAAAATATTCAAATTCTCAAATCCTCAAATTGAATTCTCAAATCCTCAAATTGACAGGCTATAAACAATATTTGTCCAAAATTTAAATAAACTCTAAAAATATTATGAATTATAAAAATCTTGTAATTATGTAAATTTCTTTGCACAATTACAATTTTTTTTCTAATTTTGCGTTTGTATTTTTAAACACATATTAAATTAAAAAAATATGAGAAGAATTTTAACGGCAATACTGTTATTTTCATTTATTTTAACCAGCGCACAAGAGTTAAAATGCAACGTTAATATCAACACTTCGCAGGTAAATAGCAGTACAAACAAACAGATTTTTGAAACTCTGAAAAAATCGATAGATGAGTTTATGAACAACCGCAAATGGACTGATATGACCTTTGCAGAAAGCGAGCGGATTGAATGTACGGTTAATATTATCGTCAAAACTTTCGCCGACAACGTTTTCGGCTGCGAATTGCTTGTGCAGAGCCGCCGACCTGTTTGGAACAGCGGTTATTCAAGTCCGTTGCTCAATTTCCGCGACCCTGCGGTAAATTTCACCTATTACGAGTTTGACCCGCTTGAAATAAACACTACTTACGACAATAATTTGACGGCAATTCTCGCCTATTACGCATACATAATTATCGGCTATGACTTGGATTCATTCCAAAAACTTGGTGGAACGCAAGCCTTTTATATTGCGGAACAAATTGTAAATCTGTCGCAAAATCGTTCCGCGCCAGACGGCGATGGATGGAAAGCCTTTGACAAAAACGGCAAGCGTTATGAACTGATTAACAACCTTTTAGACAGCCGTTTTACTAAATTTCGCGAATATTTTTACGATTATCACCGTTTCGGTTTGGACAATATGACCTCGAATACGGGAAATGCAAGGGCAAAAATTGCGGAGGGCTTACCTGTTGTCAGAGAACTCAACCGCTTGCAACCGCAATCGCAGGCTATCGTCTCTTTTTTAGATGCCAAAGGCGATGAACTGGTAAATGTTTTTGCAAAAAAAGGTACAGAAAAAGAGCGCGAAAATGTTTATAAAATCCTTACAGACGTTAATCCGACAAACGCAAGCAGGTATGAAGCAATAAAAAATTAATAAATACAATTTAAGCGCAAAATCCCAACAATTTTACTTTTTTTTGTGTCTAAAAATTAGTATCTTTCCCCTATAATTTTTTTGGAGAATTTTTATGCGTTTATGTGTAATTGAAAATTTTATGTTACCTTTGCATTATGAGAAAACTCACTTTCTTCTTTATAATAATAATGTGTGCCTCTTGTGGCGGCAATTTGCAGAAAGTCGGCAATTCCGAGCCGTTGCATTCTGCGGAAATAAAATATGCAAAAGGCTTTGCGATTGATTATTTTGCTGATTATAAGGTGGTTACAATTTTTAATCCGTTTGTAAAAGATGCTATTCAGCAGAGAATTTATCTTGTAAAAAACAAAAAAATTGCTGTGCCGAATGACGGAATAAAAGTGGTTGTGCCATTAAAAAAAATGGCGGCAGGTTCTTGTACATATTTTGAGTTTTTGGCACAACTGTCTGAATTAGAGTGTGTTAAAGGTGTTTGTTCGGCAAATTTAGTTTATAACAAAACTATTTTAGAAAAAATTAGGCAGAAAAAAATCATTGATTTGGGAGATGCTTTTAGCCCCAACCTCGAAAAAGTGATGATGTTGCAGCCCGAAATTTTTATGTTGCCCTCGTACAACTCCACCGATGAAACGGCGAAACGGCTTATTTCATCGGGCATTACGCTCGTTTATAACAATGAATGGACTGAAAATTCGCTGCTTGCGCGCGCCGAATGGCTAAAAATGCTCGCTGCATTTTTCGACAAGGAAACTCTTGCCGACAGTATTTTTTTAAAAATCGAAAAAAATTACATTGAGGCGATGCAACTTGTTGAAAACGTGCAAGTTAAGCCGACAATAGTTGCTGGTGGAAATTTTAAGGGAACTTGGTATATGGGCGGTGGAAAAAGTTATATGAGCCGACTTTTTGCTGATGCCGGCGGCAGTTATTTTTATGCCAACGACACCACAACGGGTAGCCTCGCGCTCAGTTTTGAAACTGTTTTGCACAATTTTCACAACGCTGACGTGTGGCTGAACGCGCCTGTAAAAACGCTCGCCGAACTGCTGAAAATGGACTCGCGGCACGAACTTTTTAAGGCTGCGAAAAACGGCAGCGTCTTCGCCTTTATGGCGCGCACCAACGAAAATGGAGCGAATGATTTTTGGGAAAGCGCAACCGCCTGCCCCGACATCGTACTCAAAGATGTAATATGGGCATTGCACCCTACTTTGATGCCTGATTATCAGCCTGTTTATATTTTGAAATTAGAGTAATTTTGGAGCACAGATGATATTAATCGGGCAAATTAATGCAGATTTTTTATGCAAAAAAAGGTTTTTAGTTACTTTGCACTTTCAAATTTGTAATAGAAAATATTATGACACAAATTAAATTTAGAAACGGAAGTTGAGCAGGAAAATAGTTTGTTGGAAAATCACACAAAAACTTTGCCGCAAATAGAAAAAACAGATAATTTGCCTTATGAAAAATTGTACTTTTTTTATCTAAAAAAACAATTCATAATTTATAGTTCATAATTCAAAAATTATTCGTACCTTTGCAGCCGCTTTTCGAGAAAAAGCAATTTAGGTATTAATTTAACAAATTTTATTAAAAAATGGCAACAAAAATTAGATTGCAAAGACACGGACGAAAAGGGTATGCCTATTACCACATCGTAGTAGCCGACAGCCGTTCTCCGCGTGATGGTCGTTTTATAGAACGCATCGGCTCGTATAATCCAAACACAAATCCCGCTACGGTAGATTTGAATTTTGAACGCTCGCTCTATTGGGTGCAAGTAGGTGCGCAACCGACCGACACAATGCGCAATATTCTTTCTGATGAAGGCGTATTGTTAAAAAAACACTTGCTCGGCGGCGTTAAAAAAGGCGCATTTGACGCGGCGGCAGCAGAAAGCAAATTTGCTGCATGGAAAGCCGACAAACAAAAAGCACTTGAAAGTTTTGTAGAAAAAACTCAGTCGGAAAAGGCTGCTGCTGCAAAGAGCCGTTTAGAGAGTGAAGTTGAGAAAAACAAAGCGAAAGCGGCGGAAGTAGCAAAGAAAAAGTCTGAAAAAATTGCTGCTGAGGCAGGTGCAACCGCAGAAGACGCGCCCGCAACAGAACAAAAACAACCAGCAGAGCCTGCTCCCGCTGTTGAGGAAACAACAAAAACTCCCGCAGCAGAATAAAGACAAAAATCTTTTTCATAAAAAAAAACGCTCGAAATTAAAAATGTTTCGGGCTTTTTTGTAATTTTTCCCGATAAATTTTTCAGAAAATTTTTATAAGTTTGTGTATAATTGAAAATTTTATGCTATCTTTGCAATTCAAAAATTCTAACATTTTTCTATGAAAATCGCATTAGAAACAGATAACTTGCTGAAAATCACCTATATATAGAGAGAGGCATTTTTAGAATAGTCCTGTTATAGAATTTTCCTTTTGCAAAAAAGGAAAATTTGCAGTGCTTTTTTGTTGCGAAAATTTAAAATTAATTGATATACAATGATTTACATCTTAATCATAATCGCAATTTTGATAATCGTTGTCGGCTTGATTTCTACGCGGGACAACATTTTTTCGCCATCAGTGATAACCGCTGCGGTGTGGCTGTGCTGTTTGGTGTTGTTCCAAATTTTACCACACAATTTGCCTCTGCTTACCACGCAATTCACTATCTCACTGCTTTTTTGGCTCGCACTTTTGTCCGTTTCGTCGCTTTGGATACAGCCGATTGCGATTAAAAATCAAACTGCACCCACGCAAGCGAGCAAACTTGTGCGTAATATTTATTTAGTTATTTCAATAATTTCGCTGATATTTTTCTTATTTTGGGTAAAAAATGTGATGAGTAATGGTTTTAGTGCAGGTTGGGCGGGGAAATTGCGCAACGCTGCGCTCGGAAATACCGCCGACAGCACAGAGGTTTACGCTGGAATGCAGGTGTTGATTTGGTATATTTCAATGATTTTGGAACTGCTTTATGTTGAGAAAAAACGTTGGTACAGGCTTGCTATTCCGATGTTTTGCTGTCTTGCATTCGGTTTTTTTACAATGTCGAAATCGATGATTTTGAATGTTATTATCACAACTCTTTGCGTGTTGTTTTTTAAAAAAATTGTTAAAGTTTCACACGTTGCAACCAGTTTGATAGTGCTTTTTGTGTTTTTTCTCGGTTTTCAAACACTTCGTCAAAATCAAGAAATTAAAGCGAACAGCTTTACAACGATTTATATGCTCAGTTCTATGACAGCATTTGATATGATAAAACCAAAGTCGGCAGAACATTTTGGCGAAAACACGTTCCGAATTTACTATGCCATAACTTACAAACTCGGTTTGTCCGACACAAAACCTGTCGAAATTATTTTGAAATTTATCAAAAAGCCCATTCATACAAACATTTATACAGGAATGTACCCGTTTTTTAAGGATTTCGGGCTGTTTGGTGTGATAATTTTTGCCATTTTGTACGGACTTTTGTACGGCTATCTTTTTGCCAGAGCAAAGTGCGGAAATATGTTCTGCATCGGGCTTTATTCGTATTTAGCATACGCAATCGCAATACAATTTACAGTCGATTTGCCAATGACAAACATTGCAGGTTATTTGAAATTTACAATATTTCTCGCAATTCCATTTTTAGCCGAAAAATACAAACTGTTTTACAAAAAAGAAAAAACGCCTGAAATCACATAATTTAGAGCGTTTTTTATGAAAAATTTTGAAAAAAATACTTTCATCGCAAGCAAACAAAGAAAACGTGAAAATGTTTCTTTAATTTACATTTATTTTCTATTTTTAAATCAACTGCAAAAGTCCTAAATAATTATGAATTATGGATTATTATTTTTTGTACCTTTGCTAAAATTTTTAAAAAACACGCAAAACGTTGAATACAGGAATACTTAAATTCGCGTTTTTGTGCAAAATATCAAAAAAAAAATGGGCATTCTCTACCTTATTCCAACGCCTGTGGGCAACCTCGAAGATATCACTTTGCGGGCGATGCGCCTGCTCAAAGAGGTCAATTTTATTCTTGCTGAGGACACGCGCACCACAAATATTTTGCTAAAACATTTCGATATAAAAACGAAGTGTTTTTCGCATCATCAATTTAATGAACATCAGAGCGTTGAGCGGATTTCAGACGATATTCTTGCGGGGAAAAACGTTGCGCTTGTAACCGATGCTGGTACGCCCGCGATTTCTGACCCGGGATTTTTGCTCGTGCGAAAATGTGTTGAAAAAGGCATCGAAGTACAATGCTTGCCCGGTGCAACAGCGTTTGTGCCTGCGCTTGTGGTGTCGGCGTTGCCCTGCGAAAAATTCTGTTTCGAGGGATTTTTACCGCAAAAAAAAGGCAGGCAAACCCGCTTGGACAGCCTCAAAAACGAGAAACGGACAATGATTTTTTACGAATCGCCGTTTCGGATTGTGAAAACTTTGACGCAGTTTGTAGATATTTTTGGAACTGAGCGGCAAGCCTCTGTTTCCCGCGAAATTTCCAAAAAATTTGAGCAAACCGCACGCGGAACGCTCGCTGAATTAACCCATTTTTTTACCGAAAACCAGCCGAAAGGTGAGTTTGTGATTGTGGTCGGTGGGAAAGAATAAATTTTGCAATCTCTTTTTTGTTGATAAAATCCGAAAAAAAAGTTGTAATTTTGTCTTTTTTAATTGAGAAATGTTTTTTGAAAATAAAATATTTTTCAAAAAATTACGTTTTTATTAATATTTAAACAAAGTCATAAGGAGTTAATTAAAGGAGTTAAGGGAATTGAGGGAGTTAGGGGAATTAAGGGAGTTAAGTAGAAAATACGGGAAAACCTAACTTTAAACTTTCAATTTTATATTCGTAGTTAGTGGTTAAAAATAAAATTTAAAACAGATGAATAATTAGCTGCTGAAAACACGTATTTACACGGAATAAAATCAGTGTTATTCTATGTAATCAGTGGCAAAAAAAAATTTTTAGACAGATGAAAAAAATATTTTTGGCGGCAATTTTTGTTGCTGGGTTTGTTGTAATACAGGCGCAGGAAACGCAAATTAGGAGCAACGCAAACCATTTTTTTGATGAGGGGAAAAACCTTTTTATGCAGCAAAAATACGCTGTTGCGCGGGTGTCGTTGCAGAAATTTACGGCTGAGGCAGACAAAAATCTCGGCATATATGCTGAGGCGCAATATTATATAGCCTGTGCGGGCTACGAACTCAAAGAGCGCGATGCAGATGATGTTTTGGAGAATTTTTCGGCAAATTACCCTTATTTTCCAATGAATTACCGAGTACATTTTATGCTCGGCAGAATTTATTTTGAAGACGGCTATTATAAAAAAGCGTTGGACAAATATAACGCATTGACAGTCAGCGACTTAAATGAAGTGGAGCAGGAAGTTTACTACTTCACAAAAGGTTTCTGTTATTTGCAGCCAAAGGACAATAAAGGCAAATCGCAACTGACGGAACAGGATTATCGGGCAGCGAAAGAATATTTTAAATTTGTTAAACATTCCAAAAATTATCAAATAGATGGTATATATTATTCCGCCTATTGCAACTATGCTTTGGGTGATTTTGAGGCTGCAAAAACGGGATTTTTGGATTGCAAAAACACCAAATATGAGGAAAAAGCCGACTATCATCTTTTGCAGATTTATGAACAAACAGGCAATAGTGCAAAGGCGGTTGAGGCAGGAAAGAGACTCTTGATGAAATTTCCAAAAGGAGAAAATAACGCTGAGGCGTATCGGATTTTGGGCGAAGCATCATTTAAAGAAAAAAATTATGACGATGCTATAACTTATCTTAAAAAATACGAACAAACATCAAAAAAAGTGAGTAGAAATGATATGTATATGCTTGGAATTTCGTTGTATTATTATCAAAATTATTTAGAATCAAACACTTATCTCTCAAAAACTACAACGCAAAAAGATGAAATGTCGCAAAACGCATATTTGCATATTGGGTTAAATTATGTTAATTTAAATGGCAATAATAAGGCGAAAATGGCGTTTCAATCGGCTGCTGCAATGAATTTTGATAAAAAAATCCGCGAGGAGGCATTGTACAATTACGCAATCGCGACATTTGATTCTGGTTCGGTTTTTGGCGAGAGCGTTACCGCTTTTAACAAATTTTTAGACGAATTTCCAAAATCTGCCCATAAAGACGAAATTTATAACCTTTTGGCAACGGCGTATATTTCAGACAGAAATTATGCTGCTGCTTTGGATGCAATAAATACGTTAAAAAATCCTAATAAAAGGTTAGTTCAGGCAAAGGAATATCTGCTTTTTCAAATGGGCGTGAGTGATTTTTATGCAAAAAATTATTCAAGCGCAGAAAACTATTTTTCACAATCATTATTTCTTTTTAACTCACAATCCTTTTCAGCGCAAGCATACCTTTGGCGAGGCGAAACCTTCTATAAGACAGGCAAATACGCAAAATGTCGTGCCGATTTGAACGCATTTTTGGCGCAAAAGCAGTCCAAAAAGCAGTTGGAAATTGACAAAGCAAATTTTACGATGGCGTATTCTTATTTTGAGGAAAATAATTTTACGCAGGCGCAGGAGTGGTTTGATAAGTTTTTGAACAACACAACTGACACTAAATCAGCGATTTACTATGACGCTCTGAACCGTAGCGGCGACTGTTTTTATTACAAACGCGACTTTAATTCTGCCTTGCAAAAATACTCGAAAGTTATTGCTGCAAACGCCAAAAGCGTGGATTATGCAATTTATCAAAGCGGATTTATAAAAGGTTTGCAAAAAAATTATTCAGCCAAAATTTCCGATATGGAAAAGGTTATAAAGTCTTATGCTTCATCGACTTACGCGCCAAATGCGCAGTATGAAATTGGGCGGGCGTATGTGTTGCAAAATCGGTATCAAAAAGCGATTGAAACGTACAAAATTGTGATGAGTAAATACCCCAAAAAACCTGTTGCACAAAAGGCTGCGGTGGAAATTGGAATGTTGTACGCGAATATGGGCGAAACGCAAAAAGCGATTGAGGCGTACAAAAAAGTTGTGCAACTTTACCCCGGCAGCGAGCAGACTAATGTTGCACTTGAAGCTTTGCAAACTTTGTATGTGGAAAACAACGATGTAGGCTCGTATATGGCTTATAGACAAGGACTTAGCGGAAATATTGCGGCGGAAGTTTCGGTGTCGCAAGAGGATTCGCTGTCGTTTATCGCTGCCGAAAAAATTTACGCGAAAGGCGATTATCAAAGGGCAATTTCGTCATTAAAAAATTATGTTGAAAAATTTTGTTCAATGCGGACTTTGAATTGTATTACGGCAAATTATTATCTCGCAGAAAGTTATTATAATACTGATAATCAGCCTCTTGCGCTTGAAAAATATGATTATCTCACAAAAATTGAAGGCAATCAATATATGGAGGCTGCGCTTGTGAGGGTGGCGGATTTGGCTTTTACCGCAAAATCGTACTCCAAAGCGGCAGAATATTTTGAGCAACTGCGCTCTGTTACAGGCAGTTCAGATATGAAATCGGCTGCACAGTTGGGCATTTTGCGTTGCTATTACGCGCTCAAAGACTACGAGCAGGTAATAGATGCCGCCTCTGTGATTTTGCGCAACAGCGGTTATGACATTGCCCGCGAGCGCGAGGCGCATTATTGCCGCGCAAAGGCTCTTATCGCGCTCAAAGACGAGGCGCAGGCGGAAGACGATTTGGCAATTCTCGGTGCAGACGTTACAAATGAAATGGGCGCGGAGGCGGAATTTTTGCTTGCACAGATTTATTTTAATCAGAAAAAAAATCAGAAAGCAGAGGCGCAAATCACGGCGTTTATCAACAAGCGCACGCCGTTTCAGTATTGGGTTGCGCGTTCATTTGTGCTGCTCGCCGACATCTACGTTACTATAAATGACGACTTTCAAGCAAAGCAATACCTGCTTTCGCTGCAAGAAAATTATAAACAAAATGATGATGTGCCGGGAATGATTGCGGAAAGATTGAATGAAATAGAAAAAAGGGAAGGAGAAAGAGTGTATTGATTTTGCCCAACCTAAAATAACCCAACCCCATAGTCCAATCGCATCAGCATTGGAATTTGTGAAATTGTAAAATAAAAAAAATATAAACGAATGAAAAAACTAAATTTAACACTCATTTTTTGCGTGGCATTTTTTGCTGTTTCTGCGCAAAAAAACGATACTTTGGTGCGTAATATTCAGATTGAGAGGGATTATACGCCTGAGGTTGCGCCTGTGAGCCGACCCGATATTTCGCTTGGGATTACCGAGCCGAATATCGACAAGCCGCCTGTGAGTTTCAGCAAGTTTTCCGCGCCGTTTGACGTGACAAAAGGCGATTTTTTACCCATTCCTCCCGAAAAATTGACGGTAGTGGAGCGAGAAAAAAGCAAGTCTGGTTTTCTTCGGCTCGGCTTTGGACCGCTCTTTACTTGGCTTGCAGACGTGTGGTATCCTGTGTGGAACACCAAAGACGGTTATTTTGACATCGGTTTTCACCACGATGCAATTCTCGGCGTTGTGAAACCGACTAAAAAGTTGATTAACACAGGTTTAGCGATAAATTTTAACAAAAATTTTGGATCACACCAGTTCTATTTCGGTGCGAAATACGACAACGAATTTTTTAATTATTACGGGCAAGATTCAACGTATTCGCGTTTGTCAAAAGAGGAATTGAAGGTTATTGATTCTGTTTTTAGAAAGCAGGCTTTCAACAAAGCCGATTTTGCGCTCGGTGTGCGGTCGAACAGGCGTACCGACAGCGGTTGGCTTTATGATGCGTATTTGAATTACCATTTGCACAATGTTAATACAGGCAAATTTTCCGAAAATAATATTAACGCTGCTGTCCGCGCCGATATTTTGTTCGGCGACAATCACCATATTGATGTGGAAGTTGGGGAACAGACATATTTTTACACTAGTCCATTGTGGAAAACGAATGTTGTAATCCGCCTTTTACCCGCGTATTTGCTTGATACGAAAAAAATTCATTTGCGTTTGGGTGTAAAAACGTTTTTCAATTTCGGCAGAGGTGATGTGTTTGCGATTTCTCCCGATGTGAAACTTGATTATTTTTACAAAGATTTTCTCAATCTTTATGCGGGCGTTTCGGGCGATTACGAGGTAAATTCGCTTGCAAATCTTACCAAAGAAAACCGTTATTTTGATATTTTCGCCGTACCCATACAAAATACTTGGACGCCGATTGACATTTTTGGCGGATTTAAGGTGAAAATTACAAAAGGACTGCTTTTAGACGCATTTTTAGGTTATAAATATGTGCGGAATGAGGCATTTTTTGTAAATGAAATGATTGTTGTTTTGCAGGAAAATCCAACTATACACAATATTTTTAATCCGCGTTTTTCTGTGCAGCAAAACAGTGGAGGGCTTTTTAATGCAGGCATTCGCGTGAATTATGACTACAAAGAGCGGTTAAATATTTTTGCAGAATTAAAATATAATGCTTGGAGTTTGAAAAAAGATACCCTTGGCAATGAAATGTTTGCGTGGCACAAACCTGCTTTTGAGGTTAATGCGGGTTCTGAATTTAAAATCGGCAAAGGATTTTTCGGCAGTGTAAATCTTTATGTTGCCTCAAAACCGAAAGCGTTAAAGCAAACATTTCAAAATTCAGTTTCATCAATAGAAACTATTAGTTTGCCTGCAAAATTTGACTTAAATCTCGGTGCAGGTTACAATTTTAAGAAAAATATCTCATTTTTTGCGCAGGCGAATAATATTTTAGCACTTTTCGGCGCAAATTATCAAAATTGGTATGGGTACAATTCTTTCGGAGCGCATTTGTTGGTTGGCGCAACGGTGCTGTTTTAAGGCGCGAAAGGCGAAGACGAAAGGTTTTGGGCAGTCGTTTAAATCAAAAAAAAACAGAGCAGAAACTAAATTTGCTCTATTTTTTTATTCGCTTTTTTTCTGAAAAATTCTACAATCCCAACCTTTTGTTCTTTCGTGTCTAAATATATTTTAACACTGTCAAACGCTCAATATCAAACATTTCTTGTGAAATTTCGTACAAATTTTCGATAGAAACGGCTTTGAGTTTTTCGATTGTTTGCTCCTCTGTGTTGCAGTAGTTTCGGTGCAGAGCCGATTTTGCAGCGGCAAGCAGGCGGTTTTCGCGGTTTTGGGCGGAAATTAGCAGTTGTCCCGCAAATTGCCGTTTCGCTTTTTCGAGTTGCGCAGAAGTGAGAGGTTTTTCGCGCATTTTATGTAACTCATTGTAAATCAATTTATTGCACTTGTTAAAATTTGCTTTATCGCAACCAAAATAGATATTCCAAACTCCTGTGTCGGTATAAGGATTGAGCGAGGAGTCAATGCTATAAACTAATCCGTTGCGCTCGCGTACAGCGATGTTGAGGCGGCTGCTGAGCATAGAACCGCCGATAATATTGTTGAGCAACGCCTGCGCCAAACGATTTTTATGCCCAAAAGAAAAAGCGGTATTGCCAATTAAACAATGAATTTGAAACGTTTTTTTTGATTTTTCAACACTTTGCGGAACGTAATTTTGTGGTGCAGTTCGGGTAAAATTCCGCTCGGTTTTTTCTACATCGAAATATTTTTCTGCAAATTTCAGAACTTTCTCAAAATCAATATTTCCCTGAATAAAAAAGAGCAGGTTATCTGTTGTGTAGCAGCGTTTTATAAAATTTTGCAGCGATTTTGCGTTAAATTTTCTCAACGTTTTCTTTTTTCCTAAAATATTGTGTCCGAGAGCCGAATTTTCAAAAACAAGTTCCTCAAAATCGTCAAAAATCAACTCTGAAGGCGAGTCTTTGTACGACTGAATTTCGTCTTCCACCACAGACCTCTCTTTTGCAATTTCATCAGCGGGAAAAGTGGAATTAAACATCACGTCTGCGAGCAATTCCACAGCACGTTCCACATATTTTTCGGGCGTAACGGCGTAAATAAACGTTTCCTCTTTGGTGGTGTAAGCGTCAAGTTCACCGCCGATTTCCTCCAAACGATTGATAATCTGCAAACTTTTGCGTTTTTTTGTGCCTTTAAAAAGCAGATGTTCAAGAAAATGGGCAAGCCCGTCCTCATTTTCCAACTCGTCTCGCGTGCCTGCATTAACGGCAAAACCGCAATATGCCACAGGCAAATTTTCTTGAATGTGCAGTAGTCTTATGCCGTTTTTTAAGGTGTGGATTGTCATTATTCAAAATTAAAAACGAGTGTAAAAAGCCGAGATGAAAGTTTTGTTAGAGAATTTGACAAATATTTTTCGTTGTCTGGAATAAAATCTTTCGGGCGGTCGCTGAGCGGAGTGAGCATATTATTGAAACCGAGCGCAAATTTTATTTCGGGCGAAAACCTGAAATACTGAAAATAGAACGTGCAGCCAACGCCGAAATCAATAAAATAATCAACAGGCTGCAGCAGCACAGGGCGTTGTCTGTCGCGCGACAGGTCGAAATACACGCCGCCACCAGCAATCAAATATGGACGGTAATTTTTAATTCTGACCGCAGAATATTTTATATAAATAGGCACAGAAAGCAGATTTGACTTAATATTTTGCCGTAAAACCGTAGAATTTTTATCATTTACATAAGAAATTGAACGCTCGCCGAGATGCAATGCAGGAATTAGTCGAAAATTAAAATATTCGCCCAAACGCACATCGCCAATCACTCCGACCGTAAATCCGGGCGTAAGTGTCGAAATATCAGTCTGATACGTTAATCCGTTTATTGGTTGCATAGTCGGTTTGAAACCGAAATCCATCATATTTATGCCGAGCATAAAGCCAAAATGAATCGGTTTATAGTCTGCCGTAGCAAGATTTTGACTTTTTACCGAAAAATTACAAATTGCCAAAATGCTGATTATCAATACTGTTTTTCTCATTTTATTTTAAAAAAAAATCAAGTCGCAAAGATACGAAACAATTATAAATTATTAATTATAAATTTAAAATTATTTTTGCGCAAAAGCAAAAATAAAGAACATATTTATATAATTTAAACGCAAAAAAGAGAGATTTATTTTAGAGTTTGTGTAAATTTTAGCTAAGTACATGACAAAAATTTAAATATATCCACTTTTATGATAGCGAGAGGGTTGTTAAGGTAATAAGCGATAAATTCTAAACCGTACTTAAACAGGCTTTTAACACGTTTGCCGTCGTTTTTGACTCTTATCTGCTTGACGTTGTCATT
>JAISYF010000118.1 GCA_031270065.1 Prevotellaceae bacterium
AGTACGGTGGTTTGGTAGTTGCCATCGCCGCGATAAACCATAGTTTTGAGTTGCTCGGCGTCGTTGTCCCAAATCACAAAATCGGTAAATCCGTCGCCGTTCAGGTCGCGGGCTTTCACATTGTTGCCTACCGAGCCGATAACGTAGCGGTTTTGATTTTCAGTTCCGTAAAGCACCAAGCCCGAACCCTCTATCACAAGGTCAGGCACATCGTCGCCGTTCATATCCAGCACTTGCGTGGGCTTGGTATCGGTAAGGTCGGGCGCACTTTCGTCGGGCAAGGACACTCCGCTGAAAGTAGGGCGTGGCGGCCGTTTATTTGCCTGCACTGCCGCGAGGTATGCCTCGTAATCCGCCTGATTTTGCGAAGCGACATACTCATCGTAAGTCATTGCCTGCAACGATGAGCGATTAAACGCGCCGTTTGCCGTCTGCCAATTCAGGTATTTGACAATGCCTGACGACATATCGCTTTGTCCGTCTGTGTTTTCAAGCAAATCAACGCGCCCGTCCATATTCAGGTCGCCGCCAGCGATAAGTCCGCCTGTAACGAAGCGATACGAGCCGTCGGCATTGCTTACAAGCACAGTATCGGCATTGTGGTTGGGAACTCCGTGCGTTAAACCAATATCTATTTTGCCATCGCGGTTCAGGTCTTCAAGCACTACAAAAAATTTGTCGTTGCCTTGCCAAATTCCGCTTTTGTAAAGAAAAGTGCCGAGCGTGTTTTGCAGGGCATAATTTTGTGAACTGTTACCGTGCAGATTGATTTGCACTTGCTCGCCAATGTTTTTTCCAAAGACAAAACCTTTACTGCCTGTTCCGTCAAAGTCGTAGAACTGCGCAGCAGGAGGGAAGGGGTGTGACGAAAAAGAAACAGTCGCCGTAACGAAGGTGGCGACAAAAGTCGTGTCGCGCGTGAGGTAAATATGGCGCGGGTTGTCGGTATTTCCATCGTTCCAAGCGGAAAACTCGTAGCCGATATTTGCCTGTGCTGTAATGGCATAACTATTGTTAACACAGAAAATACTGCCGCCGCCAAGCACGCTTCCCATAGCGGCATCGGTAGCCGAAACGCTAATCGTGAGCGTCCCGTAACAGTCATACACAATCGTGCCGCTCCAATCGGGAATGGTAGAACCGGGGGGCAGGTGAATGGTAAAATCGCCCGCATCCCAAGTGTTACCAAAAACATCGCCGTGAGCATATTGCGAAGTGTTGGTGCTTACATTGGCAACGGATCCGGCGGTATGCGGATAAAAAGTAACCGTTTTCAAGTTATCGCACGAGTAAAAAGCGCGGTATCCGATGTAGGTAACCGTAGTCGGAATGTGAATGCTTGTGATACTGCCATTGTGAGCAAAAGCCTCGTCTGCAATGGCTGTAACGCTATACTCCGTTCCGCCGACAGAAACGGTAGACGGAATATAAGGGGTAGGGAGCAGTCCCCCCGCGCGACCTGTAATTTCAACAGTTCCTGTTCCGTTGCTGTTGTACACAATGCCGTTGAGTGCGGTGTTTGATACTTGCGCGTTCGCACTTACGGCGAACAGGATTGCACAAAGGGCAATCATCGATTTTTTGAAATTGATTTTCATATTATTTACAAGTTTAAAATTATGTTTTTCGTTATTTAATCTTTTATTTTGGGGATTGCGGAACAAGTTCGCAATGACGGTGAGCGAAAACAAAAAAGCCCCCGACAAAGCATACAAAAGGCAGTCGAGGACACAAGAGGGCGGCTTTTTCTGTAGAGAAAAAGTCAGTATGTTATTGTTTGAAAACTCGCAAAGGCAGGGGGAAATATCTAATAGATAGATAGATAGATAGATAGATAGATAGATAGATAGAGCGGCAAGTACCTGACAATCAAGCAGTTGCAAGCACTGTTTTTGCTGTGTTCAGCGGGTAATATGCAGTATATGTCTATCATCTTATTTTTTTGTATAAAAATTGCAATGCAAAATTACTAAAAAGTTTTGATATACAATGCGTTTTTGTTGTATTTTTTTTCTTTACTGTCCGCTAAACATTTTTTTACTCAAAAAAATGTTTAGCGAACAGTAATAGTTTTTTTTTACACAAAAAAATCGGTAAAACTCTGATATATAGAATTTTACCGATTTTTTAATATGTGAAACTTACTTATTTAGAACTGACTTTAATATTCCTAAATCTGGTCCAATGGTTAGAATATTCTTAAAAAAAAGAAAATCACTTTCATTACAGGTCAAAATAGCGTTGCAATTCATTTTTTGACTAATTGCATAATGCACACTGTCTTCGATGTCGCTGTTTGCATAGAAACAACCTGTTTTGACATCATTATAGGTTACATCTAAAACTGTCATTTTAGGTAAAATAGCATTCAGTTTTTCGATTGTTTTTTCTCTGGAATACGGTTTGCGTTTTCTGTCTTTACTGCTCGATTGCAGTTGTGTAATGGTCTGAACAATAGCAAGCGAAGAGGTAAAAAGATTTTCCTTTCTACGTCTAAAAAACAGATACGGCAACGCGCTTAACTCTTTTTTTTTGCTCGGTGCAATAATTTACAAGCACATTGGTGTCAATATATATGCGTACAACCTGACCTTTTTTCATTAGAATACAAGTTGGTTAAAGCGTTTGCGTTCTGCTGGCGTTATCACATCAAGATTTGCAAGTATAAATTGTTGTTCTGCCAAACGCACAATAGAACTGCGCGAAGTGCCTGTTTTTTGCAAAATTAACTTCAACAATTCATCTGATTGTTGCTTTGCAATGTTTAATTTGTTATTTAAAGTTGCCATAATTTTTACTTTTTTAGTGTTAAAAAAATAGACTATTTTTTAGACACTGCAAAAATACAAAATATTTTCCAAAAACAAAAACAAATTTTTTTCGGTAAAAGATAGCTTCAACCACATAATGCAACTATTTAGAATTGCAAATTTAGGTAAAAAAATTTCTTTTGGCGAATAAAAACCTGATTTTTTTCTTGGTCTGCTATTTATTTGATGCTCTATCTCTTTGATTTGCTGATAGTTAAGAGTGTCAAAATTAGTTTGTTTAGTTTGATACATAACCGCTTTAAAAAATGGATTGTTTTCGGGTTTGATGAGGAATTCCCTGCCTAAACAACACAACAATCAATAACCAACCAACATTTACAGCACCTCAAAAAATTTCCCCTAAAAATTTTTAGGGAAAAATTGCAATTTTTATTTTTGATTAACAAAAATTATTTTTTCTCTATGCAAAATTTTTCTTAAATTTGCGCTTTAAATACAAGGAATATGCAAATAATTGATAAAAATTTTGTTCAATCGTTACTTTTGGAGCGAAAAAAAGAGGCGCACAAAGGCGATTTTGGGCATACGTTGCTGGTGTGTGGCTCGAAAGGAATGGCAGGCGCGGCTGTGCTTGCAACTCAGGCGGCTTTACGCTCTGGTTGCGGGCTGGTTACAACGCATATCGCTGAAAATGAGCGGTTTATACTGCAAATAAAATGTCCTTCGGCAATGATTAGTTGTGATAAAAACGAGTTTTTTTCAGAAATTCCACAAAATTTAGAAAAATATTCGAGCGTGGGCATTGGCTGCGGTTTGGGGCAAAATCCGCAAACTCAAAAGGCTTTTTGGGAATTGCTACAAAATTTCCAAAAGCCGATGGTAATTGATGCAGATGCCTTAAATATTCTTGCACAAAATCCTGATTTTCAACAGTTTATACCAAGAAATTCCATTCTTACGCCACATCTTGGCGAACTTCGGCGTTTGGCAGGCGATTGGACAAATGAGGCGAAACTTGGACAAAATGTCCAATTTTTTACCCAAAAATACGGCGTGATTATGATTGTAAAAGGTTTTCAGACGAGGATTTTTACGCCCGAAAACGAAATTTTCATCAATAGCACAGGCAATGCAGGAATGGCGAAAGGTGGTAGCGGCGACGTGCTGACGGGCTTATTATCAGGGCTTTTAGCGCGAGGCTATGAGCCGAAAAACGCTGCAATAGCAGGCGTATTTTTTCACAGCTTGGCGGGCGACTGCGCCGCCGAAATTTTTGGGCAGGAAAGTATGAACAGCAGTGATTTGATTGATTTTATTTGCTTAAACAGAAAGGACACAAAGTTTTCTCACAAAAAACACAAATAATTTTTATAGCGTTCTTTGTGCTATTTTTATTAAATTTACAGTTAAAAAACAATAAAAAATGTTTAATTTTGGATATGATATTATTGACAGGCGGGCAGCGGAATTTCCGAATGAAATTGCCGTTAAGTATTTGACTGACAACGATTTTACTCTTAAAATTTCTAATGCTGATTTGCATCATCACAGCGATATTACAGCGTATTTTTTGCAGAGAATAGGCGTAAAGGCAGGCAGCCGCGTGCTACTTTGCGGATTGGAAAATTGGTTTGAAATTACGCTGATTATCAGTGCGTTACACAAACTTTGCGCTACAATAGTTTTCGATTTGCTGCAAAAACCTGTCGATTGCTGCAACAAATTAGGTGTTTATGCAATCATTTCTGCCAACAATTCGCCTGTAATTGAGCAAGTTACGCAAAATATCGACCAACTGCAAACAGTCGAAACGCTTATTTCTGTCGGTAATCCCTGCCCTGAAAAATGGCTGGATTTGCATGCAGGCACAAGGTTTGCAAAGCCTTTTAAACCGCTGCAAAATATTCTCCAAAACCAAACTTCGCTGATAATTTTTGACGAAAAAGCGCAATTTTTTGACGAAAATTACCCGCTTTTTACAAAAAACAATTATATTTGGGATAAATTTTACAGAAATATGATTGAGAATAAAACGTTTAATTTTTAGACCTTATATTTGTTGAAAGTCCCTGTCATTGCGGGTTTTAACCCACAATCTAAATTGTACAAAAATAAAATTTCGGCTCAAAACTCAATGATATGGTAAAAAAATCGTAATTCGTAATTCATAATTCATAATTCATAATTAATTACTATCTTTCCCCTATAAATTTTTCGGAGAATTTTTATAAGTTTGTGTATAATTGAAAATTTTATGCTAACTTTGTCCTCAATGTCAATGACCTTTCAAACAGATGTCAAATTTTTGCCACTTGTGGGCGAAAAACGTGCGGCGGTGCTGAAAAAAGAACTGAAAATCAGCAACGTAGGTGATTTGTTGCAATATTTTCCGTTTCGGCACTCGGAACTTTTTTATACGCTCGAAAGTTTGAAAAAATACAATTTTTCGCGCTCTGACGACAAAATGCCGCTTGTGCAATTACAGGGCATAATTTTCGGCGTACAATCGCAATACGAGCGCACTACGGCAATTTTTCAAGACAGCACAGGCACAATCCCGCTCGTGTGGTTCAATATGCGCGACAATTCTTGGCTGTGCAATATCAACCCCAACGAAACGCAAATTTTGTTCGGCGAAGTGAGCATTTTTAACGGAAAAATGCAGATTGTCAGCCCATTTTTCAGGGAAATTTCAAGGTACAAACTGCACAATATCAAGTCAAAATTTCAGGCAATTTATCACGCAACGGCGGAACTTTACAAGCAATTTTCGCAGAAAAATTTTCAATATGAGTTCAGCAGAATTGTAGCGGCGGCGTGTTATGAAGCGTTGCCGAATTGCGCGGAAACATTGCCCGAATACATTATTTCAGAAAATAATTTGTTGAGTTTGAAAAAAACTTATGGAAATATTCATTTTTCGCAGAGCGAGGAATTGCTAAAAAAGGCTATTTTTCGTATAAAATTTGAGGAAATTTTTTATAATCAAATCAATATTTTGCGTCAAAGGGTTAATAGAAAAGAAAAAAACAGCGGTTTTATTTTTGAAAACAGCGATAATTTTGTTAAAAATTTTTACAAAAATTGTTTGCCATTTACACTCACAAACGCACAAATTAGGGTTTTGCGAGAAATTCGCAACGATTTCATTTCGGGCAAGCAAATGAACCGACTTTTGCAGGGCGATGTCGGCAGCGGAAAGACGATTGTTGCGCTTATTTCTGCCCTGATAGCGATTGACAACAACTATCAGGCGTGCATTATGGCTCCGACAGAAGTGCTTGCACGTCAGCATTTTACGTCAATTTCCAAACTTACGCAAAATCTCGGAATTAACGTGAGATTGCTTATTGGCGCAACAAAGAAAAAAGAGCGCGAGGAAATTCATAACTTACTGAAAGACGGAACTTTACATATTTTAATTGGCACTCACGCATTGATTGAGGACATTGTTGTTTTTCAAAATCTCGGTTTTGCTGTAATTGACGAGCAACACCGCTTTGGCGTGGCGCAACGGGCTAAACTTTACTCAAAAAACATTCAGCCGCCGCACGTTTTGGCAATGAGTGCAACGCCCATTCCGCGCACGCTGGCAATGACCTTGTACGGCGACCTCGATGTATCGGTGATTGACGAACTTCCACCCAATCGTAAACCAGTTTTTACGCGCCATTTTTTTGACAGTAAACGGCTGGAAGTCAATAAGATAATTGTTTCCGAAATAGAAAAAGGACATCAAATTTATGTGGTTTATCCGCTAATTCAAGAATCCGAAAAACTTGATTTGAAAAACCTTGAAAATGGCTATAATATAATGTGTGAAACTTTTCCGATGTATAAAATTGCTTATCTGCACGGAAAAATGAAGTCCGACCAAAAAGATGAAATTATGGCAAAATTCAAGAGCGGCGAAACGCAGATTTTGCTTTCTACAACGGTGATTGAGGTGGGCGTAGATGTGCCGAATGCCTCGGTGATGCTGATTGAAAGCGCACAACGTTTCGGCTTGTCGCAACTGCACCAACTTCGCGGCAGAGTGGGACGCGGAGCAGAACAAAGTTTTTGTATTTTGATGTCAAAACAGGAACTTATGGCAAAAACAGCCTCGCGTTTGGACATTATTACGCAGACAAATGACGGGTTCAAAATTGCAGAGGCAGACCTCACTTTGCGCGGTCCGGGCATGCTCGAAGGCACAACTCAAAGTGGCACGCCTTTTGATTTTCAACTGACAAATATTGCAAATATTGACGACCAAAAACTGCTGCAAAACGTGCGCGACTGCGTTAATAAAATTCTTGACGAAGACACAAAACTTGAACAGCCGAAAAACGCACTTATTCTAAAAAAATTAGAGGAAATAAATAAAATTATGGTGGATTGGGGAGCGATAAGTTGAAAACGAATATTTGCATGTTTTCGGATTTGTATTGCGCCGTAACTCCCTGCTAATCACAGACTTATCTTTTTTTACAGTGTCTGCAATAAATTTTTGGGTACATACTTTTTCATTTACAAGCCCTTATAAACGCATTTTACGCTGATAATTTGTTGATTATCAGCGTAAAATATTTTTTATTTGTAGAGTAGACAGGACTCGAACCTGCGACCTCCTGGTCCCAAACCAGGAACACTGCCAACTGTGCTACTACTCTATGAATTAAATTATATTTTTGTTAAGAAAAAATTGGACTGCAAAGGTATAAAAAAATTATGAATTATAAATTATTAAATATAAAAATAAATTTTTTATATTAAAATGTTGATTTTCAAATATTTAGCAATGCTTTGAAAAAAAATATTGATAAAATGTTGAAAATTTTTCGTTTTTTTGAGGCAAGTTTTTCGTTTTTTTAGTAATTTTGTCAGTCAAAAAATCGTTTTATGGAAACCAATACTACAAGAAAGAAAAATACGAAATACGAGCCTGTAAAATTGCCCGATTTCGGCAAAATGCCACCTCAGGCTATTGATTTAGAAGAGTCGGTTTTGGGCGCGTTAATGATTGAGCCTGACGCCTTTTCGGTTGTGAGTGAGATACTGAGACCTGAGTCGTTTTACAAAGACAACCATCAAATAATTTACAACGCAATACGCAAACTCGGAGTAGAACAGCACCCGATAGACCTGCTCACTGTGCAGGAACAACTCAACAAAGACGGCGTGCTGGAACAGGTCGGCGGTGCGTATTCTATAGCCTCTTTGACCTCGAATGTGGTGTCGGCGGTGCATCTGGAGTTTCACGCAAAAATTATCGCGCAAAAACACCTTGCCCGCGAACTAATCCGCATCTCTACCGAAATCCAAAATGACGCTTTTGAGCCTGAAACCGATGTTGATGAGTTGATGCAACAGGCAGAAGGAAAAATTTTTGAACTTTCGCAAATTAACCATAAAAAAGATGTTGTTTCGATAAAAGATATTCTGCCAGAATCAATAAAACGAATTGAGGAGGCTTCTCGGCAAGAGTCCAATCTTACGGGCGTTGCAAGCAAATTTTTTGCATTAGACAAGATTACTTCTGGCTGGCAGCGGTCGGATTTGATAATTTTTGCAGCCAGACCCGCAATGGGTAAAACGGCGTTTGTGCTGACAATGGCGAAAAATGTCGCTGCAAACGGCGATCCCGTAGCATTTTTCTCACTCGAAATGTCAAACGTGCAGTTGGTCAATCGTCTTATTGTGAATGCAAGCGAACTTCCTGGCGATTTGATAAAAAGCGGAAAACTTACCACAGAACAATTTAAAAGTTTAAACGAAGGTATAGGAAAACTCGAAAATCTGCCATTGTGGATTGACGATACGCCGAGTTTGTCGATTTTGGAACTGCGTACAAAAGCCCGTCGCTTGCACCGCGAACACGGAATAAAGCTGATTATAATCGACTATCTGCAACTTATGAACGCATCGGGAATGCAGTTCTCCAACCGCGAAGGCGAAGTAAGCAAAATTTCGCGCGGGTTAAAAGGACTTGCAAAGGAACTTGATATTCCGATAATCGCACTTTCGCAGTTGAACCGTAACCTTGAAACACGTGGCGGCGGAAAAGACGACAATAAAAATGAGGCAAAAAAACCGCAACTTTCCGACCTTCGCGAGTCGGGCGCGATTGAGCAAGACGCTGATATTGTGTGCTTTATACATCGCCCTGAGTATTACAAAATTACAGAAGACGCTAACGGACAGGATTTAAGAGGAATAGGACAAATTATTATCGCAAAACATCGCAACGGTGCAACGGCAGACATAAATCTATATTTTGCACAAGATTTTGCAATGTTTCTAAATGATAGAACGGAATGGGAACGGCTCAGAGGGAAGGCAGCAAACACGCCGAAATACGAAACCTTTAAGCCGAAAAAAAATAAACCGACAAAAACCGATTTTTCCATACCTGAACACCTTAAAACCGATTACACTGACGAGGAAATTAGAATTGTGCAAAGCGATAATGTAGAGTTTTAAAATCTGGTTTTATGTTTGAAGTGTTGTGTGTCCGCGATATGCGTATTTATGCGCAACGTAATGATGGAGATGTGTTTCATTACCGCGACAAAAACGGTTTAGAGGCAGATATGATTGTGCAACTTTGCGATGTCGTTGAGGTGCGGTAGAAGTAAAATTAGAAAACAAGCAAATCGAAGAGGCAGCGGAAAACTTGTTGAAATTAAAAGAAAAAATTGATAAAAAATAAATAAAAAAATATATGAAAAAACTAAAAACATTAACCTTTTTCCTGCTCTTTTGCGGAACTGTTTTTGCGCAAAATTTTTCTGTTGAGGCAAAAATTGATTTTGCAGAAATTTTTATCGGCGAGCAGTGCAAATTGATGTTTGAAATTTATCAACGCAATGATATTCAGGTAGTTGCGCCGATATTTAGCGATACGCTTATCGCAGGAATTGAAATTGTTGGGCGGACAAGCGACACAACGAAAAATCAAGATAACTCGTTGGTTGTCAGGCAAATATACACGCTCACTTCGTTTGATTCCGCGCTGTACTACATTTCGCCCTTTGAGTTTGCGGGCGGCGGCGACACCATTTTCAGCCAAAATCTGTCGCTAAAAGTGCTGTCTGTGCCGATTGACACCACGCAGCAGGAAATCATGATTTTCGACATAAAACCGATTGAACGTGCGCCATTTAATTTGGAACTTTTCCGTAAAATACTGCTGTGGATTTTGCTGATTTGGTTTCTGATTACATTTGTTATCTTACTGTTAATCCGTTATTTACGCAAAAAACGCAAGCCGCAAGAGCCAACAAAAGAGGAAATAAAACGCTCGGCCTATGAGGTTGCAGTAGAAAAATTTGAAGAAATCCGCAAGGAAAAAATTTGGCAACAGGGGCGTTCAAAAGAGTATTTTACGCAGGTTACAGACGTGCTGCGCGAGTACATTGAGAGCCGTTTTGACGTGCCGACTTTTGAAAAAACCTCCGCAGAAATCGTTGATTTACTGCAATTTACAAAACGTGATTTTGCCGAACAATTAAAATCACTGCAAAAAATCCTCACCCTTTCCGATTTAGTGAAATTCGCAAAATACCTTCCCGATTTTGACGAGCATATTTCGGCATTGAACAAAGCGGAGAGTTTTGTAGAGGAAACGAAAAAAGTTGAAAATGCAGAATTGAAAATTGAAAATTAAAATACAAAAATTAGTAAAAACCGATAATAAACATTTTATTTTTACTTATTTGCTATTTAATCAAAATAAAAAAAAATGACAAAAAAATTTGATTTTGTGGTGGTCGGCAGCGGAATTGCAGGTATGAGTTTCGCGCTGAAAGTAGCGGACAAAGGCAAGGTAGCGGTGCTGTGCAAAACCGAACTTGCAGAGGCAAATACCTCGCTTGCACAGGGCGGAATTTCGTCTGTAACTAACACATTATTAGACAATTACAAAAAACATATTGAGGACACGCTCATTGCGGGCGACGGCATTTGCGATATAAAAGCAGTAGAAAAAGTTGTTACCAACGCGCCCGCGCAAATCCGCCAACTGCTCGAATGGGGCGTGGATTTCGACAAAACGCCTGACGGAAAATTCGACCTGCATAAAGAGGGCGGACACTCGGAATTTCGTATTTTGCATCATAAGGACTCCACAGGCGCGGAAATTCAAAATTCATTAATAAAACGCATAAAATCGCACCCTAATATCGAAGTTTTTGAGCATTTTTTCGCAATAGAAATTTTAACTCAACACCATTTTGGCGAAATTGTTACCCGCCGCACACCCAATATTGAATGTTACGGAGTTTATGCGCTCAACATCAAAACGCACGAAATTGACGCGATTTTGGGCAAAGTTACGATGCTCGCAACAGGCGGTATCGGCAATGTTTATCATACTTCCACCAATCCGCTCGTGGCTACTGGAGACGGCATCGCTATGGTTCATCGCGCTCGCGGCGTGATACGGGATATGGAATTTGTGCAGTTTCACCCCACTGCGTTTTACCACGCAGGCGACCGACCTTCGTTCCTTATCACAGAGGCGATGCGCGGTTACGGTGCAGTGTTGCGCAACAGCAAAGATGAGGAATTTATGCAGAAATATGACTCGCGGTTTTCGCTTGCCCCGCGCGATATTGTCGCCCGCGCCATTGATACCGAAATGAAACTCGCAGGCAGCGATTGCGTTTATCTTGACGTTACCAACAAACCCGCCGAGCAGACGAAAGAGCATTTTCCGACAATTTATGAAAAACTTTTGACCTACGGCATTGATATTACCACACAATATATCCCTGTTGCGCCCGCTGCGCACTACCTTTGCGGCGGTATCGCGGTAGATTTGAATGCGCAAACGTCAATTTATCGGCTCTATGCTGCGGGCGAATGTAGTTGTACGGGACTTCACGGGGCTAACCGCCTGGCTTCCAACTCATTAATTGAGGCGATAGTGTATGCCGATGCGGCGGCGAATGATTCTTTGGCAAAAATCGACAAACTTGATTTCAACACGCAAATTCCAAATTGGAACGATGACGGCACCACTCTCACAGAGGAAATGGTTTTAATTACGCAAAGTTTAAAGGAAGTGCAGCAAATAATGTCGTCTTACGTTGGAATAGTGCGCTCAAATTTGCGTTTGCAACGCGCTTTTACGCGGCTTGAAATTTTGTTTAAAGAAACCGAAAACCTGTTTAACCGTTCCGTTGTTTCCCGCGAAATCTGCGAACTGCGCAACTGCATTTCGGTTGCCTATCTCATTATAAAACAGGCGATTGCGCGAAAAGAAAGCAGAGGCTTGCACTATACGATTGATTTTCCGAAAAGGGATTGAAAGGTGCAACGTTGATTTTTTCGATGAACTTTCTAAAATTGGTTACAAAAAAAATCAAAAAGTATTTTCACCCAAACAGACAAAATTTTTACTTGATAATTTGGTAGAATATAAAGAAAATTGTAATTTTGCCAAATAATTTTTTTAATGTAAAAATATTATGGCAGAATTAAAACACCCAATTAAAGAGGCAGAGCGTTATTTAGATAATGCAAAGCAAATTTTATCTGAAAAAGCAGGTAAAGAGGGCAATTATTACTCTGACCCTAAATATGTAAAAATGGCAGGCAATACGGCGTGGAATGGTGTGCTTGTCGCTCTTGACGGTGTTTTAAATATACACGATAATTTAAAAAGCAAACAAAGGGCAGATTTTAAAGATTATCAAGCCGCTATTTCTCAACGTGATAAAAAAATGATGAAACCGCTATTGTATGCTTATGAAAGTTTGCACAAAGTTTTAGGTTATGACGGCAATTTGCGTTATATTTATGTACAAGACGGCTTAAAACAAGGACAAGAAATAATTTCTTGGGCTGCAAAACACTACAAAGAAAAAGTTTAAAATCTTTTAAAATCTTTAAAATATAGTCTTCATTGCGAAGTTTGGGCGCGTTACAATTACGGTAACGCACTTTTTTTTAAGAAACCTGCCAAAAAGTATTTTCACCAAAACAGATAAGTACATGACAAAAATTTAAATTATTGCTGTCCGCTAAACATTTTTTTGAGTAAAAAATGTTTAGCGAACAGTAATAAAAAAAACAGGGGCGAAAAATTTTCTTTCGCCCCTACAATTTTAATTTTCCGCTTTCGCCTCAGTTTCCTCTGTCGGTTCTGTTTCTGTTTCTGTTTCTTGTTCTTGTTCTATTTCTATTTCTGGTTCTGGTTTTTGTTCTGTTTCTTGTTCTATTTCTGGCTCTGGCTCTATTTCTGGTTTTTCTTGCTCGTTCTCCTCGAACTCGAACTCGGCACTGAGAATGCGCAGTACATCATCAACGGTTTCCTCCTCTAAATCGGTGCGTTCAAGCAAATCCTCGCGTGAAATGCGAAGGACCTGTTTTGCAGTGTCGCAGCCCGTTGAGTTTCTGATAATATCAATAATCCATTCCTCAATTTCGTCAGAGAATTCGCTCAACAAAATATCTTCCTCGTCGCTAACTGCGTTTTCGCGCATCACTTCGATATGGTAGCCAGTGAGTTGGATTGCAAGTTTTATGTTGTTTCCGTTTTTGCCGATTGCAAGAGAAATTTCCTCTGGATTGATATAAACAATCGCCTTTTTTTCCTCATTGTCTATTTCCAGCGCAGTAATTTTTGCAGGATTTAAAGCGCGGGCGATAAACAAATTCGGGTTTGTGGTGTAGTTTATTACGTCAATATTTTCATTGTTCAATTCGCGCACAATGCTGTGAATGCGTCCGCCTTTCACTCCTACGCACGCGCCTACTGGGTCGATTCTTTCGTCATACGATTCAACGGCGATTTTGGCTCTTTCGCCAGGAACGCGCACCACTTTTTTAATGGTAATCAAACCATCGTGGATTTCAGGTACTTCCGCCTCAAAAAGCCGTTCCAAAAACAGCGGCGCAGTCCTTGAAATATAGATTTTTGGATTATTGTTTCTGTTATCAACTTTCACAACAACAGCGCGTACAATTTCGCCTTTGCGGTAAAAATCGGTTGGAATCTGGTCTTGTTTGGGCAAAAGCAACTCGTTTCCCTGGTCGTCAAGCAGTAGAATTTCCTTTTTCCAAACCTGATAAACCTCGCCAGTAACAATCTGACCAACAAGTTCAGAATATTTTGCGTAGAGCGTATCTTTCTGAATTTCAAATATTTTTGACGATAAAATTTGCGAAAGGTTAAGCACTGTTCGTCTGCCGAAAGACGCAATATCAACTTTTTCAGAAATTTCTTCGCCAATTTCGTAGTCATCAGCAATTTTGTGCGCCTCAGAGAGCGAAATTTGCGTGTTGTCGTCTGTAACGTTGTCGTCTGCAACAATTTTTCTATTGCGCCAGATTTCCACGTCGCCCTTTTCCGGGTTGAGGATAAAATCGTAGTTCGCGTCAGAGCCGTAAGTTTTTGCAATCACGTTTCTAAACGCTTCTTCGAGAATGCTCAGCATTGTAGAATTGTCGATATTTTTCAATTCTTTCAATTCCGCAAACGTGCTGATAACGTTGTCTTGTTCTCTTCTTGCCATAATAATTTTATATTTAAAGATTTAAAAATTCAGTAATTTAAAGATTTTTATATTCAAATATTTAAAAATTTAAAGATTGGAAAATTGCTCAAAAATCTTTAAGTTTTTAAATATTTGAATTTTTAAATCAGAAGTTTTGTATATTTTACCTCGTCATAATTAAATTTCAGGACTTCTTTTTGCAGTTCTTTGCGTTTTTTGCCTTCCATTTTAACCATTTTTTCTATTTCTATTGCAAAATAATCTGGACAAACTTCCTGCAAAACGCCTTTGATTTTCAAGCCTTTTTTCGACAACATCTCAACTGCTTTGCCGATATTTTTCGTATATTGGCGCACAACGGCAAAAGGTTTTGATATTCCATAACTTCCAACTTCGAGTTCAAAATCCTCTTTTTCTCTGTCCAAAACTGCCTCAATGCTGCGGTTTAGTTCTGCGCAAAAGTTCAAATCTACGTTTGAATCGGAGTCAATCGACACAACAATTTCGTTATTTTGCGACACTTCCGTACTGATTAAAAAGTAGTCTGTTCCTGTCAGTTTTTCTGTAACTGTTTGATTTACAATGCTTTTATCAATCATTTTTTTATGTTTTTTTAATAAAGAAGGGAACTTGTCCAAGTTCCCTTCTTCCCAATTCTTTTAACTCGCTGCAAAGGTACGAATTATTTTTTTACAAAACAAATTTTTTTTGATTTTTTTTTGATTATCATTTATATTATCAAATTGACTTCAAGCCTCTCGATTGCATTGGGCTTGCAGCCAATTCTGGATTATATACGACATTTATAATTAAAAGAATACCCCTGTATTCATCTAAAAATTTTTATCTTTTATAATAAGAAACTTTGTTGATTTTAGAAAATAAAATACAGCACCCTCTCATTGTGGGTCAAAGTCCGCAATGACGGGGAATAAACGGTGTTTAACAGAATTGTTAATATAATTTTTATTTTTTTATTAACTTTCTTTGACATTCTTTCGGCACTACGCAAGTGCCAGATGCTCTGCACACTACAATCGGTTCTGCCAGCACATCGGCGGCAGAGGCAGAAATATCGGTGCGTGGCGCAATCACTTTTTTCGCTTCAAACACCATTTTTCGCGAACTGTTGCCGATTTTCACAATTTCGCCCGCCGCTTCAATGTAGTCGCCCGCATATACAGGCGCAAGAAATTCAACGTTGTCGTAGGCACAAAACAGCCCCTCATCGCCGTCATTGATAATAAGAAGTTCCGTTGCAACATCGCCAAAAAGTTGCAGCATTTTCGCGCCATCTACAAGATTTCCGCCGTAGTGCGCATCGTGCGAAGAGATTCGCATTCTAATAAGCGATTTCATAATATTTATTTGCACGAAAGTGCGAATGCACGAAAGCACGAATGATAACGGCTTACATTTATTCCACGTTTCGCTTGTTTTAATTTGATTTTTTTTTTAAAAATTTTTACTGATTGATATTTTTTAACACAAATAACAGTTTTAATATTCTTGCACAAAAAATCGTTTTTTAGTCCTTTCGTACGTTCATTTTTTAACAATAAAATCCACAAAAATTCCCTGTGTATGCACGTCTTCGGGCTTGATAAATTGATTTTCGGGCAGAATTTCCTCCACTTCGGCAATCACCAAGTCAGCAGCGGTTGCCATCATTTGATTGTAGTTTCGGGTTGTGCCTTCGTAATAAAGATTGCCTGCTGTGTCTGCCCGCGTTGCGCCTATAAGCGCGATGTCGGCGTGGAGTGCCGTTTCGAGCAAAAAATCTTTGCCATCCAAGTGGATTTTCTGCTTGCCATTTTCTATCAGCGTACCGATGCCTGTCGGCGTAAGAAAACCGCCTAAGCCGCAGCCCCCGCATCTAATCTTTTCAATCAAAGTGCCTTGCGGAAAAAAATTTATTTCAATTTCGCCGTTTTCGTACATTTCTTGCGAAATAGGGTTTGCGCCGAGATAAGTTGTTATAACTTTTTTAACTTTTTTTAGCGCAAAAAGTTTACCATGTCCTTTGTCGGGATAGGTGGTATCGTTGCAAATAATAGTGAGTTCTTTCACATCAGACTCTGCAAGAGCCTTCAAAACGCTCAGAGCCGAGCCGCTTGACAAAAAGCCTGCAATCATTACAGTCATTCCGTCTTCTATTTTTTCTACGGCTTGTTTTGCGGTAATTTGTGGTTTCATAGTTATTAAATTAACTGATTACATAACTTAAAAAATTAACAGATTAATGATTTGTAAATTATGCAAATTGTGTAATTCTGTCAATTTTAATTTTGCAAATTTACGCATTATTTTTCAAATTATCTATCAATTTGTAATATTTTTTTCACTACTGACCGACATTCACGCTGACAGTGCAAAATTTGACATTAAAACGTCAAAATTGTGGCTGTCATTGAAATAAGTTGAGCAGTTATTATTTAGATTGGTTTCAAAACGGCAAACGCCTGTTTTGCCAACTTCGTACAACGATAAAGCGGGCAATCGCTTAAAAGATTGTTCTTGCCGATTTGTTGCTTGATGTAGAATATCCGAAAAAACAAGAAACCATTGTTGATTACCTCTTTTTTCTATCTAAAAACGATTTCTTTAATTAATGCAATTCCCGCCTCTGCATTGAGTCGCTTGATTAGCGAGGCGCGTTGCAGCAGCAGAGTCTGGCGGAACGGAGCGGAATTTACCTTGATATAGAGCGTTTTGTTGTAGAATTTCATTTCAGAAATATAACTGCACGGCACCTTGCCCAACACTTTTGGAATAATGTCGGTTGCCAGATTTGTTTCTAAAAGTTTGTAATACGCCTCATCTCCGCAAATCGCTCTGAGCGAACTCATTAGCAGATTTTGCGACAACGGCGCAGGCTCCCGTCTTTGCATTTTATTAATTTTTATTTATAAATTACATAAATTTTCATAAAAAAATAAATTTACGTTAGTTTATATAATTTTTTGGATTATATTTTTATTTATTTTCCTGTTTCATTTGTGGAAAGAATAAAACTTCCTGTATTGCCTGTTGCCCTGTCATTAGCATTGCCAGCCTGTCCATTCCGATGCCCATACCCGAAGTCGGCGGCATTCCGTATTCGAGTGCGCGCACAAAGTCAAGGTCAATAAACATCGCCTCGTCGTCGCCTTTTTCACTTAACTGCAACTGCTCTTGGAAACGTTCAAGTTGGTCAATCGGGTCGTTGAGTTCGCTGTATGCGTTGGCGAGTTCCTTACCATTAACCATTAACTCGAAGCGTTCTGTGAGTTCGGGGTTCAAGCGGTGGCGTTTGCAGAGAGGCGACATTTCGAGTGGGTAATCGGTTATGAAAGTCGGTTGAATGTAGTTGCTTTCGCATTTTTCGCCAAAAATTTCATCAATCAATTTGCCTTTGCCCATAGTGTTATCAACTTCGACATGCAAATTTTTGCACACTTGTCGCAACTGTTCCTCGTTCATTCCGTTAATATCAATTCCTGTATTTTCTTTGATTGCGTCAATCATAGAAATGCGTTTGAAGGGGGCTTTGAACGAGATTTTTTTACCGCCGACCTCAATTTCTGTCGTACCGTTTGTATCAAGGCAGATTTTTTCAAGCATTTTTTCGGTAAAATCCATCATCCATTTATAATCTTTGTATGCCACATAAATTTCCATACAGGTAAATTCAGGGTTGTGCGTTCTGTCCATTCCCTCGTTACGGAAATTTTTTGAAAATTCATACACGCCCTCAAATCCTCCAACAATTAAACGTTTCAAATATAATTCATTCGCAATTCTTAAATACAATTCAATATCAAGTGCGTTGTGGTGCGTAATGAACGGTCGTGCTGCCGCTCCGCCAGGAATTGGCTGCAAAATCGGTGTTTCAACCTCTATATAATTTTGCGCATTAAAATACTCGCGCATTGATTGATAAACTTTTGCGCGTTTTAGAAAAATTTCTTTAACTCCCTGATTTACAACCAAATCCACATACCTCTGACGGAAACGCTGTTCGGGGTCGTTAAACTCGTCATAAGCGATTTTATTTCCCTGTTCGTCTGTTTTGTACTTCACAATCGGCAGCGGGCGCAGCGATTTTGCCAAAACAACCAATTCCTGTGCGTGAATGCTGATTTCTCCCATTTGCGTGCGAAAAACAAAGCCGCGAATGCCGATAAAATCGCCAATATCAAGCAGTTTCTTGAAAACGGTGTTATACATTTCCGGCTGCACTTCGGTGCTTATGTCATCTCTTGAAACATAAAGTTGTATTCTGCCTTTGCTGTCCTGCAACTCCACAAAAGAGGCTTTGCCCATAATTCTGCGGCTCATAATTCTGCCTGCAACGCATACTTCGCGTTTCGGTTCGAGATTATCGTCAAATTCCGCCTTAATATCTGTTGAGAAAGCGTTTGTAGGGTACAACGCGGCGGGGTACGGCTCAATGCCGAGTTTTCTTAATTCTTGCAGCGAATTTCTGCGAAAAAGTTCCTGCTCTGAAAAATTTTCCATTATTTTATATTTTTTTTTATTAGTTTTTATTTTTCAACGTAATTATTGCAATATCGGGCTGCAAGCCGATGCGCAACGGCGCGCCGACATAGCCTACTCCGCGTGTGATAAAGAGATTTTTGCCGTTTTTTTTGTACAGTCCGTCATAATATTTAAAGAGCCAACCCGCAGGCGAATAGACTTTTCCGCGCCACTTAAACCCGCATTGCCAAGCGTGCGTATGCCCCGAAAGCGTCAGTGCAACGTTCTCTTTATCAGCCGCTTGCGCCTCCCAATCTTTCGGATTGTGCAGCAATAATATATTAAATGTGTTTTCGGGCGTTCTACTCAAAACCTCCGAAATTTCGCCCTGCTCATCAACACCAATAATGCAGATTTTGGTTAAAGAGTCCTTTTCCAAAATCACAAAATCATTGTCTAAAAGCCCAAAACCGAGATAACGGTAAGCCTTTTTTGTATCAACGACTTGCGCCTCGCGCACAACATCGCTTGACCATCGATAATAACGGCAAAAATCGTGATTGCCCATTACCGCATACCGCCCGTAATTTACGTTGATTTGCCGAAAATAATTTGAAAAATTGTATATTTCCTTCGGCATAGTATTTACTAAATCGCCTGTAAAAAGCAATAAATCAACGTTTTGCGAATTTATCGTATCGCGGATTTGCCGTAGATAATTGCCGTAGCCTGTGAGATTTCCTAAGTGCGTGTCGCCCATAACAGCAATTTTCAACCCGTCAAACTCGGCGGGCAGGTTGTCCGTTTCCACCTCTAAATACCTGACTTCCAGATTATAACGATTGGTTACTCCCTGAATTATCAAACCCAAACTCAACACCGCCAAAGGAACGCCGAGAATGTATTTGAAGTAGAATTTGCGTTTTTTTAACAGAATTTTCAGTACGCAATCCACCCAATAAAAAATTGCAAAAAACAAAAACGGCAGCAGATATGCAAGGTAAAGCACAAGCAGCCAAGCGGTAGCCTTCTGTACATAAATCCCGCTGGTGTATTTATTTGCAAAATATCGGATTGCCAAAAACGACAGCGCAAAACCAATCGGCGCAAGCCAATATAATATTGTGTAGAAAAGCCTTTTTTTCGCTATTTTTTTATAAATTGTAAGATAAAACAGCGCAACAGGAATTAAAAATGCCAAAAAACCTGCGAAAAATTTGATAAAACTAAAATACATTATTCTAACTAATGAATTATAAATTATAAATTATGAATTACTACTGATGCACTAAATTGTTAAAAAATTTAACTAAATAAATTTAATTGTTCTTTGACATTTTGATTGAATTTAAAATCTGTGTTTTGTTTCAATAATTGCTTGATTGGAGTTTTGTCAAAACGTTTTACACATTTTTTGAACTCATATCTGTCCAAAAATGGCAGCAGTTGAGCAAAAACATATTTTCCTGAATACATAATTTTGAGATTTTTAGTTATAAAAACCGCAAAATTACAGATTAAAATTCAAGTCCAAAAATCAAAGAACGCTTATAACTTATTTATAATCAATTATTTACAAACAAAAATAAAAATTTAGTGCATCGCTACTA
>JAISYF010000160.1 GCA_031270065.1 Prevotellaceae bacterium
CGGTTTAGAAAAGCGCACACGGTTTCAAACAAATTCTTTGGGATTTTGTTTTTGGCTCGCTTAAACTCAACCGAAATGCCTTCGCCTGTTTGTAATATGTCGGAAATGTTGGGATTCATAAATTAATTATACACAAACTCCGGCTTTTCGCATTTGTTCAAAATCCACTCGTAAAGTTGTTTCATTTGCAGCGCAACTTTATCTGCCGAATAATTATTTTTCACAAGTTCCATTCCGCGCTGCCCCATTTGTAGCAGTTCGTCTGTGGAAAGTTCCAATACTTGCTGCATTACGGATGTGATATTTTCGGGGCTGCGGTCAATCCACCAACCGCAACGGTGTGTGTTGAGTTCTTCCCAAGGCGTTCCCAAACTTGCCATTACAGGCGTGCCAACCGACAAGGCTTCGGTAACTATCATCCCAAAATTTTCAAAATCGCTCGGAACAAACAAGGCTGAGAGTTCCGACAACTGTTCATATTTTTGCCGTCCATTCACAAAACCGGCGAAAGTAACATTTTTCAAGCCGAGCCGCTCTACTTCCGAATGTAAAAACTGCTCGTAACTGTCATCGCCTTTGCCCATTATTACCAATTCTGCACGCGAAGCATCTTCGCCCAAACCAGACATTCCATAAATAAGATTTTCTACTGCTTTCCTTGAATGCAACCTGCCGAGAAAACCAAATTTCCGCCGTTGGTTATTTATAAGAAAACTCTCTTTATTTTTAAACAACAAATCGGTAAAATCGGGCATTACCACAGGATTGGAAATTACCGCCACTGCGCCTTCGTAGCCGAATTGCCGCACATATTCCATCTCTTGTCTGCAAGTGGCGTGAATACAAGTGGCATTGCGAATATCTTTTTTAAAATACAGATGTATTAATGGTAGTTTTTTCCAATAACTGCGGTGCAATGCCTGCGGATAGAGCATACCGTGCGGCGAAATGATATAAGGTTTCCCTTTTTGCCGAGCAATCGCAGCGGTAATATGGATGACATACATCCACAATCCATTGGTATGATACAAGTCGTAATCGCTTTTTACTAAAAAGTTTTTGATGTTTTTTGAAATGGCAAAAGGGGAGCAGCAATCGTTGGGCAACACTTTTATCCATTCTTCGCCGACACCCAAAAGTTTATCATCGGCATCAATAACAGCGGGAGTAAGCAACTCAACATTGCAACTATTTTGTTGCATTGCCGAAAGCAAATCGTAGGTGCAAGTAGAAGTGCCTCCAGATTTTGCACCCAAACCACCTATTGTATGTAGGATTTTCATATTATACTTTAATAATGTTGCTTATCGCATACAGCGGATAAATGTCGATGTCGGGTAATTTACCAAAATTTTCAAGCGAAGTGCGAATGCCGTGTTTTACTTTTTTTTCGTCTAAAAACAGATACATACTTTGCATCGAACCTTTTACGCCACTTTTCACTTCTATTGGCACAATTTGAGTATTTTGCTGAACGACAAAATCCACCTCGGCGTTGCTGCCCTGCTTTTCGCGCTGCCAATAGTAAAGTTGTTCAGGTTGATTGTTCGGTGCTGCTTTCAGCAGTTCCAAACCAACAAAGAGTTCGGCTAATGCGCCTTTGTTTATCTGAAAAAATTGCTCATCATTCAACATATCCGACACATTCAGGTGCAAATATCGTTGATAAATGCCTGTGTCCAAAATCAATTCTTTCCGATATTTCGGATTCATTTCGGCTGCTAACGGAATGCCGTTTGCCGAAGTATGCATCACGGGATGCACTAATCCCGCTAATTCCAATAAATTTATTCCTTCCTTGATTTGAGCGTGATACGCCGTTTTCGACACATCAGAACAGGTAAATTTTCTCCCTGTTTGTTGCATTACAGAACCAAAAACCTCACGCAAAAGCACTACTGAAAAGCGTTCTTTGTATTTTGCAAAATCGTCGTAAAACGAAAAAGTCAAATCGTTAAGAATTTCCATACAATCGAGCATTGCTCCGCCCTGTGCATATTTTGCTACCACTTCGGGCATTCCGCCAAGATAAACGAAAGTAAGCAGTTCTCTCACAGCGTTTTTATGCAGCGTATCGGACAGCGGATTGTCGGGCGAAGCGTTACGGATTGCATCGGCAAGCAAGGACTTTTTCATCGCCCGCAAATATTCGTCGAACGAAAACGGGTACATATACAGAGAGCGCACACGCCCCACGCCAAACGACGACAAATCCTGCAAAGCAAATTCCAACAATGAACCCGCGGCTACAATGTGCAGTTCGGGATAATCCTCGTAAAAGTAGCGCAACGCTGTAACTGCCTCTTTGCAATTTTGAATTTCATCGAAAAAAAGCAGTGTTTGGTTTGGAATAATCGGGGTGCTGTATGTTACGGCAAGTTCATCGCAAATCCGCTTGGGATGCAATCCTTTGCGGAAAATTTCTTTCACATTCAGTTCCTGCTCGTCTTTTTCAAAATTTACCTCTACAAAATATTCAAACTGCTTTGCCAGCTGCCTAACCGAAGACGATTTGCCCACCTGTCGCGCACCGCGAAGCAAAAGCGGCTTGTGCGTTTCCGCTTTTTTCCACTCCACGAGCGACTTATCTATATGTCTTACAATGTATTCCATATATTTATTTCGATTTCATGGCTGCAAAGATATAAAATATTTTCAAAAAATGACGGCAATAAACAAAATTATTTTTCAAAAAATGACGGCAATAATATTTTTCTCTATTCTTATCTCTGCACCGCCCGTTTTGGTGTTCATCAAGGATATGAGGTTAAGGTAAAGAAGTTTCATAAGGTTATACTTGTTTTATTTTCCCAATGAAGCCAGCGAAATCACAACTACTCCGTCTAGGCGGCGGCAACTCATTCCTGTGCCTGTGATTACATTTAGCGATTGCAACTTTTTTGTCAAAACCGATTCAAATTACAATAAATAAATGAACAGTAATGCAACTTATTGATTTAACAGCCATTTCCACATAGGGATAACCTGAATTTCAATGCCTTGTTCAGCGATAATTTCTTCCTCTTCTTTGGTTATTATCAGATATTTTTCAGTTTCAAAACTGCTTTTAGACATTTCTACCAATCCGCTAATTTCGCGTTTGCGGGTGTCATAATCTTTCATCGAATAAGCCACTTGAATGGCTGTTTTCTGTTCGGGCAAAAAGAAATCCACTTCTGTTTTTCCGTTGATAAAATAAACTTGCTCGCCATACAGTCGGCGCAAAGTGATTGCTGCCATATTTTCGAGCAACGAAGTGTCGGCATCAAAAAGAAACAGGTTAAGTATTCCATTATCAATGAAATAATACTTTTTATTTGATTCTCTATCCGCCATTTTTGCCACATAATTTTCGAGTGGAATACTCATCCACACATCGGTAATGTGGTAAATGTATTCAATAAGAGTAGCGGTACTGATTTTTGTTCCAAGCGATGAAACAAGATTAGTAAAACGGTTATACGATGTCGGTTGTTTTACATTTTCCGCCATTTTTTTTACCAAAAAATTCAATGCGTTGCTGTTCCTGATTTGATAGCGTTTGCAAATATCGCCCAAATAAATTTTTTGGTACAAACTGCTCAAATAACCTCGCGGGTCGCTTGCGTATTGTACTTCCGGCATTCCACCTTCGCAAAAATACCGCTCAAAAAATTTTTGAATTTCGTGATATTTGGCATAAATTTCATTTTTAATCCGCAAATCAATGCCTCTTGCCAACAGATATTCGTTGAACGAAAAAGGGAAAACCTCCTGAATAAAATACCTGCCCCCCAGCGTTGTAGCCACATCGCCACTCAACATTTTGGAGTTACTGCCCGTGATATACACTCGGTATTTGTCATCTGCAAGCCGCCGCGCAAATTTTTCCCAGCGGTCAACTATTTGAATTTCGTCGAGAAAAAAAATGGGAGTATGGTCGTACATCTCTTCGTAACAGCGTTTTATCAAATCCAAATCCGACAGTTCCAATTTGTCAATACGGTCGTCTTCAAAATTGAAAAAGAGGATTTCTTCAATCAAATGTCCCTGTTTAAGCAGGTTTTGAATTTGCTGGTACATCAAAAAGGTCTTACCCGCACGCCGCAAACCTACAAAAACATAATTAAAATTAGGTTCGAGTGTAATTTGCCGTTCAACAAACGCCATTTTTTGAACTTTTTGCTGATTGTCCTTAATCAGCGATTTTATCAAAAGTTTATCCATTGCTTATTTATTCAATATAACAATGCAAAATTACTGTTTTTTATTCAATATACAAAACAAAAATGGCAGTTTTTTATCGAATATACTTGACAAAGACAATGCTTTATTTCAGCCACGGCGCAACAGGTCGTTGTCCGTTTTTATTATAAACATATTCTACTGTTTCTTCAAAATATTCAGTCTCACTAACACTAAGAGAGAATATTGTATGAAAAATTTTCTTTTTAATAATTTCTTTATTTTTCAATAATTTTCCTCTGCAAAATCATTTTCATCTAACGGCACGCTTGTAACAAACGCATATTTTTCCTTTTCTACTGGCACAAAATTTCACATTCATATATGTATGGCAGTAGGTTTTGTCCAAACAAATGATTTATTTACTGCAAAGTTTTTTATATTCAAATAATTTTTCAATTCCTTTTTCCAATGAAATTTCCGATGAAAAACCAAGTTTTTTTAATTTACTATTGTCAATTTTATAGTTTGGAATAGTAAAATTTGAGTTTTCGGCTTTAAAAATTGGCAAATTTTCGCCAAAAAGTTTTTCATAAACGCTCTGTACTTTTTGCGCAAGTTCCAAAATCGAATAGGTTTCACCCGAAGAAAGATGATACGTTTCGCCGTTTTCGCCTTTGTTTATCAGCATTTCAACAGCGCGACAAACATCTTGTCCATTTATAAAATCCCTCAAAGGCGAGCCGTCCGACTGCAACACAATTTTTTTCTGCTCAAAAGCCATTTTGCATAAGTCATTGACTACCAGCCACCAACAATCGTTTTCTGCAAAAATCGGTTCGCCGTAACTGTTCGACAAACGAACATTTATGCAGTCAATTTCCGAATTTGCAGCATAATATCGGCAAATATTTTCGCACAAAAAATGTGTCAGCGCGTAAAAATTGGCACTATTTACAGGATAATCCTCGGTTATATTTCCACTCATATTTTTGCCATAAACGTGAATTGTGGAAAAATATATAAACTTTTTCAGCCCGAATTTTGAAAAAATATCCAGCAAATTCCAAGCGGGATTAACATTTATCGAACTCACAAAATCAATCTCGCCGTTTGATTGGTGATGATTGAGCGAAACAAGATGAATTAGCGCATCATATTGATTTTCAGCAATTTGCCGCAACTTTCCCGTATCACGAACATCGCAAATAAAGGCGTTTTCTAAAGCACTTCGCCATTGTTCGCCGCTCGGAATTGACGGAAAATAAAGCCCGCTCACGCTGTAACCGTTTTGCGCAAGGTGCTGGCAAATTTGCGCTCCGAGATAGCCGTTTGCGCCTGTAACTAAAACTTTTTTTATTTCCATTGATATAAAATTTCGTCTAAATTTTTTCGCTCAACTTCATCAGGATTATGTTTCATATTTGCCACATTAAGCAACAAATTATATTCGCCCACTCCCTCAAACGCAAGCCAAACTTGTAGCGGAACAGTTAGTCGACAATAATTTTCCACCGAGAGCGTAAATTCGTTAAAAACACCTTTTGTGCTGCTTTCCTCCCTGTCGTCAAAGGCAACAAAACGGATTTTGCCCACAGGCACTACAAGGTTGAGCGTCATTTCTTTGTGTTTTTTCCACGCTTTGATTTCGCCTTTTTTAATCGTGGAAAAATATGCCTCGCCAAAGCCCGCAAAGCCGCTGTCGCTTTTTTTCATCGCGTGAAAAACATCGCCCAATGGATGAAAAATTTGCTTCAAAGGCGACAAGATTATTCCAGAAATTAATTTGTCCATTTCAAATTCAATTTTTTTGCAATATTTTGATATTCGGCGATTTGCGAAATTGTTAAATCAAAAATATTTTCGGTTTCTTTGTAAAATTCATGATACCACTCGCCTGTAAATTTTATAAGCGTTTGATAGTCAAGCGTTGAAGTCCATTTTAAGTGGAATAACGCTTTGTCGCAATTCAATTTTAGCAAGCCCGCCTCGTGAAAAGTAATGTTGTCGGTGATTATATATGCCGAATTTTCCTCAATTTTCCACACTTTGCTCAAATCCTTCAAAAGTTGCACAACGGTATGGCTGTTTTCCGATTTTGGACCAAAATTAAAACTGTCACCGTTAAGTTCGGGGTTTTCGGCAAGTTCTGCGCCGAGTTGCAGATAACCGCTCAACGGTTCAAGAACGTGCTGCCAAGGGCGCGTTGCCTGCGGAGAGCGTATTTCCACTGCTCTGCCCTCGTTCCACGACAACATACAGTCAGGCACAATCCTGTCCAAAGCCCAATCGCCGCCGCCAATAACATTGCCCGCACGAGCCGTCGCAATGCGCACTTTGGAGGTTTTGCGCTTGAAAAACGAGTGAAAATAACTTTTGCACACCAACTCCGCAGCCCCTTTTGAGCCGCTGTAAATGTCCTTTCCGCCAAGCGCGTCCGTCTCTTTGTAGCCCCAAACCCACTCAACGTTGTCGTAGCACTTGTCGGAGGTAATCATAACGGCGGTGCAGGGAAAATTCAGCACGCGCAAACATTCCAAAATATTTGCCGTACCAAGCACATTCGACGAAAGCGTTTCAAGCGGATTTTCGTAGGAATAGGACACAATCGGTTGCGCTGCAAGATGAAAAATAAAGTCGGGGCGAACCTCGTCAATTATTTTTTTTACCTTTTCAAAATCGCGTATATCTTGCTGATAATAAGTGATTTTACTATTCAAATCCAACACTTCAAAAAGTGAAGGATTTGTCGGAATATCTTTTGAAATTCCGAATACTTTTGCGCCCATTTGCAACAGCCAAGCCGTCAGCCAACTGCCTTTAAAACCTGTGTTGCCTGTTACAAGCACTTTTTTATTTGCATAAATATTATTAAACATAAAAAATATTTTTGATTTGGGATTTATGATTTTAGATTTTGGAATTAAGAATTTGGAAATCTTTTACCAAATTTTCCATTGCGCTTTGTTTTCTGAGTAAAGATTATTCAGCAATGAATATTCGCGATATGTGTCCATCGGCTGCCAAAAACCATTATGTTCAAAAACCATAAGTTGCTGATTTTCAACAAGTTTCCTCATTGGCTCTTGTTCTAAAACAAGATTTTTGTCATCATTAAGATAATCAAATACTTCGCGGTTGAATACAAAAAATCCGCCGTTAATTCTGCCGCCACTCACTTGCGGTTTTTCGTTGAAACCGAGAACGTTGTTTTCGTTGCCAATTACCAATTCGCCAAATCTTCCCGGTGGATAAACGCCTGTAAGCGTAGCGATTTTGCCGTGCGAGCGATGAAATTTCACCAATTTTTTGATGTCAATATTACCAACGCCGTCGCCGTAAGTAAGCATAAAAATATCGTCATTGCCAATATATTTTTGAATGCGTTTCACTCGTGCGCCTGTCATTGTATTTAGCCCTGTTTCCGCCATTGTGATTGTCCAACCCTCTTCGGCGTGTTTGTTGTGGCGAATAACGCTGTTTTTCTCGCCAAGTTTGAGCGTAAAATCGCTTGCGTGAGTTTCGTAATTAAAGAAAAAATCTTTAATCGCTTCGCTTTTGTAGCCCAAACAAAGCACAAAATCGTTGTGTCCAAAGGCGGCGTAATATTTCATTATATGCCACAAAATTGGATAATTGCCTATTGGGATCATTGGTTTTGGCAGGTTCTCAGCCACATCGCGAATGCGCGTACCGTAGCCGCCGCAAAGAATTACTGTTTTCATTCTGTTTTTTTATATTATGATTAATTATGTCATATCCACGGCGCAACAGGTCGTTGTCCGTTTAACATATTCCTTTATTTTTTCAGAATATTCAGTCGCCATTGACACCAAGACCAGATATTAGCATGTATGTTTGATATTATTTTCTGTTTTATAGCCCCACTATCGTAATCATTTTACCATTCTCAACGGGGCAGGATTTCATATAAATTTTATCTTCCCACAACACATCCTGCTTTCGGTTGAAAATGCAGAGCCAACCGCGTTGCGCTCCCATTTTATCCATATATTCATTCAGTTGCGTTAAGCCGCGTTCAACTGTGTTTTTATCTTTTTGCAGTTTGAGTTCTATCGGATACTTATTACCCTGATATACAACGCATAAATCCATGCGACCTCTGCCTGCCGCGTATTCGCGAAGGATTTGTCCGCCTCCGTTGATAATCCTTTGCAGGAAAGCCATTAATATAAGATGCGGTGCCGCTTCCTTATACTGAAACCGTTCTACCCAAATCTCGGAATTTTCGCGCCAAAACTCTTGAAAATCAGTCATCAGGAAATCCATATCTATCCGTCCGTCTTTGAAATAACGGGGCATTTGGTAAGTTTCCTCTGTTTGTTGCAGTTCGTCCTGCTCGTCTTGATTAAGTTCTCTAATCATCACTTCGCCGTAAATCGGGTTTGCAGGAACTATTTTACCACACTCGTCAACTTTTATTAAACCCATATCGCTTGTATAAGTATAATCGTTTGTAGAAGTTTTGACAACTTCACCAAGCAACATTGGCTCAATAACCCGCTGCACACTGCTCTCTTTCAGCCTTTCGAGCAAAGAATCAATATGCACGTCGCGGCGAAGGAGGATATTTTTGATTGCCTGCTCGAAAAGTGCCGCCGTAACCGGTTTTGAATAATCCGACCCAAGCAGTTTGACAATCGCTTCACGGGCAGCAGCATTTACCAGCCAAGGCTGTCCTTGCGTCATCTGCCAAACAAATTCAACGGCTTCAGGTTCAAAAATTTGTCCTGTCGCTTCCGTATGTTGTGAATATAGTTCCTCAATTTGTTCCTTGGTAAAACTTTTTATTGTCAACGATTCGGTAACGATATTAAACGGACTTGCGCTGCCGAGTGTTTCGCTTTCACTGCGAATTTTTGCCTTATAATCGCGTATATTGCGCATCCCAACAAGCGACAGCGAATGAACGAAAGGAACAACGCCCCGCGTAACAAAGCCGTTGCGCAACTGCCGCAAAAAAGTTATCAACGTGCCTTCACTCATAGTATCTACCTCGTCAAAAAGTAATACAAGCGGCTTATCGAGCAATGCACAATATCCAGACAACGTATCTTTCAAAACATTGGCAAAATTACCGTAGTCGGCATTTTCGGCAAACCTGTCTGCATCAGGTAATTTATACATTTTGACTGCGGAAAGTATGCTTTTCACAACAAGCGGAATACCTTGTTCCGGATTAATTATCATCTGCAAACTTTCGAGCGAGCAGTATGCCGCATAATACATACCACCTTGATTCAGCCGGTCAGCCAAATCAAGCAAATAAGTGGTTTTGCCGCTCTGACGCGCAGCGTGAATAACAAAATATTGCTTTGTGTCAATCAGTTGCTCAACGCCACTCAAACGCTCTTCTGCGTCAATCATGTAATGTTCGTCCTTAAAACAGGGACCTGCTACGTTGAAGTATTTCATAACTGTTGTTTTTTGCAAAATTACATAATTATTTCATTTTTCCAATGCAAAAATTTGAAATTTATTTTGATTTTCAAGCCCAAAAGCATTCTGTTGATTTGATTTATTTATTTATTTCAGCCACGGCGCAACAGGTCGTTGTCCGTTTTTATTATAAACATATTCTACTGTTTCTTCAAAATATCTCGCAGCCGCTTCGCCTGATATGTTTTGCATAGCCCAATCGCGTATTTTTTGACGCTTTTCAAGCGTGTATGGCAACTCTTTGACGGTATAAAAAACGCTTTGGATGGAACCGCCTCCACTGATGCCCAGAAAGGATATTGTATGGAGAATTTTCATTTACCTTAAATTAATTTTATCTTCCTCCAACTATCACGCTATAAAATTGCGGGAACTTCCTTCTAATCCACTGCGCCATACATACATACATACATACTATCAACACTGGACTTATAAAATATGACACAAAATAAGCAAGTTCGGTTTTTCCCAACGAAAAAACAATTGCTTTTTTAAACAGAAACATCGGTGGAATATGGAATAAATAAATAAAGAAATTATATGAAGTGATTTTTGATAAAAGGGATTGTTTTGACAATACAAAACCAGAAGGAACAACAAAATTATATATTTGCCATAAAGCCAAAATCAACAATAAAGTAACAGGAATATTAACTATTTGCCATAAAAAATAATCGGGTAATATGGTTTTTGCCGCAATAATTATCAAAGATAATAATAAAAGTGCAAGCGTAACATATTTACCGCTTTTTAGATTTACCAATCTGCTGTAATTTACCAAAAGTCCGCCAAACGAAAAATAGAAAAATGCTGTTATATTCAGAAATAAGCCAAGTTTGAAATATATCAGTGCAAACAAAATTACAATCCATATCCATTTCAGATATTTCAGACAGTAAAAAATCACAGGCGAAAAAACAACAATAATAAGCAAATCCCTCAAAAACCACAAATGGTAAGCCAAAGGCGAATCGCCTACCGTGCCACTCCAAAAAACATTTTGTAAAATTTGCAAAATATTCTGCTTTGAAAGAACTGACAACAGACTGCTGTTCATAAATCTGTCAGCACCCGGAATGCTTTCTATTGCAATAAAAAACAATACAAAAAACAGTGCCGCAATCAAATAGGGAACAAGAAGTGTCCGTACTCTTTTTTTCATCTTCTGAAAAATAGAATATAAACCATCAGGCACTTTTAAAAAAAACAGATAGCCCGAAATCATAAAAAACAAAGGCACTGCACAAGAGCCTATCACCTTGCCCATCAAATGCTGAATATAAGGAAAAATCGTGCAATTTTCTACCTCATTCGCATAAAATGCTACGTGAATAAAAAGCACCAAAAGAATGGATACTGTTGAAAGAATTTTAATTTTATCGCTTAAATACTGGTTCATAATTACAATTAGATAATTTCCGACACTTATTTTCTTAAAGGGACTTGAATTTAATATTAAAGTTTTATTTTATTCTGTTCTGTCTGATTTTTTCAACTCGTTTTTGTATTATTTCATTCAATAGCACAGCAAAAATTATTGTGAGAATCACTATTACCAATGATTTCTCCCCCCCTATTATGTTTAATTTAAGTAAATTTAAAAACGCTAACAAATAGCACCAATCTCGTATTCAGTGCGTTTTGCTGTTCAACAGACAAAAGTCCGTATTCGACAAATGCACTGCCGCGTGAATGACAGGCTACTACCATAAATGCCGCAATAAAACAAGTTTAATCCAGCCAAGCATGATGAGTTTTGTTCATATAATATTGTTTTTTCTTTGAATCAGTCTATCCACGATGCCCCCGGACGTTTATTTCTTTTATTAAAAGTATAACTCATTATATCCTCGAAATATTCCGCTGCCGCTTTGCCCGAAATGTTTTCATTCGCCCAGTTGCGAGTTTCATTCCTTTTCTTCTCGCCGTATGGCAATTCCTGTAAAAATTCACACAAAATTTGCTCTAAATTGTTTTCTTTTACAGAAAATACTCTCCCACGCCCATCTTTGAGCAATACCGACGAGCCACAATTTTCGCTTGCAATAACGGGAGTGCCACACATCAATGCTTCATTCACTACTGCGCCCCAACCGTCAAAAACACTCGGTAAAATCAATAAATCAGATTTAACAAGATATTCGGGGATTTTATTATTTGGCACAGAACCGATGTAATTAATTCTGTCGGTTGTTTTGATTTTTTCCCGCAATTCGTTTTCCAAATGTCCTGTGCCTATGATATTTAAAACAAAGGGGTTACTGTCTGTTAGCGACAGGCAAACATCAACTAATACAAGGATATTTTTGCGTGTATCAATGCTTCCAATAAATAAGATGTTTAGTATTTCATTTGCACCATATTGTATTGTATCGTGTTGTGGCATTTCGGTAAAATAGCCCCAGTCAAATATTTTCTCTTTCGGGAAACCTGTTTTTTCGTAGCACCACCGTCCGCGATTGCCAACGGCAAGAATAAAGTCAAGATGTCTACCATATTTCCAATTCAAAAGAACATATTTAAGAAATCGCAATTTTCCTTTCCACCCAAGCCAGTTAAATGGCTCTGAATAAATGCCCATTTTTAGCCGATTTTTTACGGCAATTTTAAATGCTTTTGCAGGCAAAGGGAAAGAATCAATGCCTGAAAAAACGTGAATCGCATCTTTTTGCTCTAAAAAACTGTTCAAAACAGCATCGTCAGGATTAACAACAATCTTTGTTTTTCCAAAATCATGTACAGTCCATCCGTGCTTTTTGCGCGGCTCTTCTATTTTTTCCTGCACAACAAGCGTAACATCATGCTTTTCTGCAATATTGCGAATAAATGCAGATTGATGGATAGAAAGGATATTTTGGTAGAAAATTATCAACATATTTTAAATAACATCAACTATAAAATACCATTCTGAACAAACCAATTTTTACTGTTTTTAAAAAACAAGGCTGGGTCTTCTATAACTGTTTCTTTTTCTATATCAATCAACACACGACTAAACTCGCGTTTGGGAAATATTATTGGAACTTGTCCCAAATACGCTCCCCAGCCCGAAAAAGTAGAAGGAGAACCTATAATCATCCTTGTTTTACTCAGTGCAATAATATCGCCAATAGCATTACCGAAAAATTTCTTTTCAACATTATCTATGGCTGTCAATTCTCTGAGTTCATCATCTGTTCCGTCCGAAAACAGCCAAAATTTATAACTGTTATTTGTCAAAGAATTAATTCCCTCTATAATCGTTTTATACCATAGCATATTTGCGTGCAACGATGTGTCAACTAATTTGTTATAATCACCACATCTAACGTGAATACCAATAACATTAATAATAGGTATTGTATTGTATTGTATTGTATTGTATTGTATTGTATTGTATTGTATTGTATTGTATTGTATTGTATTGTATTGTATTGTATTGTATTGTATTGTATTGTATTACGTACAGACAAATCAAAGTATTCTTTGACAAGCGGATAATCGTCTAAAATATCTTCAAAATATCGGGCTAATCCTTCTACTATTGTTATTTGTTTCTTCTTAAAAAGCAATAACAACCATTTTTTTATCCCTGCAACACCTACGGATTTGAATAAACCGATATAATGCCGTTTATCCTTTTCTCTTCTAATATATGTACCTATGGAAAAATTAGCCCAAGTGGGGTTAATGAATTGGGCATTAGTTTTTTTTGCCAATGCGTATGCTCGTGCAGCAACAAACATACTGTTTGCCAAACCACTTCCCCCTATTCGGAAAAAATGGCAATCTAATGAGGCAGGTAATTTCGGATAAATATAGTTCATTTTATTTTTTTTTATTATAACAGACTGTCTCTTTTTAATTTTTCTTGATAATATATATATTCCAACGATGAAATAGAGGTAAAAAACAATACTGTTCCAATAGCATTTACACCTACCAGATAATCTTCTGTCATAGCATTTACTAATACGGCACAGACGACAAATAGATGAAGTTTAATATCAGGATTGCTGGATTTGAAATATTTTTTAAGAAAAAGAAAAGTTCGAGAAAAAATAAGACCAACAAAAAACAGTACGCCAAATATTCCATACATTTTTGCCGCTGCTAAATAGCCATTATGCGTACCAAGTGCAATTTCATTATCGTCAACACTAAAATACCGTATATCAACAAATTTATAACCTGAAAGTCCATAACCTTCCACAAATTTATCCAAAAACATCTTAAAACCCGCTCGCTGTACATCTTTTCTACCCTCAAAAAAAGAATTAATGCTATTATCTGCAAACCTCTCTACTGCTCTGGCTTCAATACCTAACTTGGTGGGTAAATACAATAAAACAAATAAAATGGCAATATATCCTAAAATTAGTTTAAATGAAATTTTATATTTGAATAAAAATGAAAAACACAATATAAACAACGACATCCTACTGCCGGAAACGACCACGACAATCAATGCGATACACAAACCGACATACCTTATATACTTGTTTATATCGGTTTTTATCAAAAAAACAGCAAAAGCGAAAGACCCTAAGTATCCAGTCCAATTGGCATTGCCAAAACCAAATGTATATCGTCCTGTTAGAGGGTCTACTGTCGCAAAAATCCATCCATTCAAAAATAGCCCCGTTAATAAACAAGCTAACCAAATGTATGCTTTTGAAATATAAAACTCGGTTTTTTTTATTATCGCAAATATTAAAATAACAGAAGTACTAAATTTTGCTAAAAGATACATCCAATCATCTAATCTTACAGACAGCCACCCAAAAGTAAACTGATAAAAAAAATTCAACAATAAAATTCCATATACGACCTTGAATATTTTAGCATAATGGTATGAAAAGAATATTTTTGGATAAATAACAGATAATAATACACCAATACCCATTATTATATATGTTGTTATATAACTCAAATCTATAAAAAGCATAGTATAAACTATGAGTATGGTAATTAGCAAAAGCAAAAAATGTGAATATTTTGATAAGAATTGCATAATAATAGTTTTTATTGATAGAATTATTTATCTATTTCATTCAACAGGTAGCATAGATAGTTTCTAACAAGATTATCAATTGAATATGTTTTTTGAAGTATTTGCTTGTAATGTTTTTCTTTATAATCGTTTATAAGTTTGCCCAACTGCTTATAATCCCCCTTAGCAATCAACCACTTATCTTTATCTTCTTCACGTATCATTTCGGCAATACCCTGCCCTTTTACAGCAATAAACGGAACTCCGCAAGCGTATGCTTCGGTATAAACGCAACCAAAACCCTCAAAATAAGAAGGCAAAACAAATAAATCCAATGAGTTGTAAAATTTATTCAACTCCGAATGAAACACCTCTTTCTCGAATAAGAAATACTCCTGCAAGAAATGTTCATTGATATAATCAATACAATACTGCATAGTTACGCCTGAGCCGACAAACCTAACGCGAATATCTTTATTTCCATTATTGATTAACAACTCAACAGCCTTTATTAATGTGATTTGATTCTTCAAGTCTATAAAATTTGCGATACAGCCAATTTGAAAAATTTCACTCTTTGTTTCCTTTCTTAACGGATAAAATGTATTTACATCAACGCCATTATACAATACATAAGTATCTTTTGCTTGTAAGGCAGATACTTTTTCCATACCCTTCACGAGATTTATATATTCATCGTAAGTTTCGCCTTTTTTATAAGAGGGAAAAGACAAGGCATTTTCTATTACCCCTTCGGCAACACCGACATGCAAATCTACCTGCGAACATAATGCAATATTGTGTCTGGCAACTATCTTTCGATGCCAAAGTTGACTTTTTAATAGACCAAGACGAATCAAAAAAGGGTCGCGCTCGTGGTACTGTATTATAGTTTTAACACATGGATTTTTTTCTTTTATCGCATTTACAAACAACGCTTGCGAAGAAACGTGTCCGTGAGCCACAACAACATCCGACAGCGAAATATTGAGTACCGACAAGCGTTTTAAAAACGACTTTTTATTGAATTTATCAAATAAACCAGGAAAAATATTTGACGGCAAATATTTTGCCTTGAACAGAAATACCCTAACGCCCCCATATTCATATTCCGAATCTACATTGCTTGGACGAAATACAATAACTTCATCGAATTTTCCTGTACGTTGAATTGCTTTTACCATATCGTATATAAATGGACCGCGAAAAGAATCCTGAGTAGGAAAAAAGGGGGTTATGACTATATATTTTTGCATAAACTAATAATTCACTGATAAACTGTTTTTTATATCTTCAATTCTTAAATTGGTAATATATTCAACACCTTTACGATTACAATGATATGGAGTATCAAACATTAATGAATCAGGCATCATATAGCGTTCTGGTGTTCCAAATACTTGAAAATTATTTTGCTCAATATCTCGTTGTACTTTATTGATTATTTTGCACCATTTTTTAAAACTTTCTTTTTCGTAAGCAGGATAAGAAATAAACATCTTTGCTCCTTTGTTATCCACCTTTTTTTCAAACTTTTTAATTTCATCAACAACACTTTCATTATAGTTGCCTGAAACTTCAAATACCAAAAAATCTTGTTTTTTTCCAATCAAACTATCACGGGTCCCCCCCCAGCAATCGAAAGAATGTAAAGTAAAAGCAGCAGATTCTGTTCTCGCCTCATTATATTGATTTGGCTGCAATTTTCTAAACGAATATTCAGGCATATATGGTAATAGGGATATTATCTGTTCTATACTAAGATATTTAATATTATCTCTATTAATATCTAAACACAAACTCAATAATTCTCTGGAACCGTCATTCCAATTTCTGACGAAGTGATGATATTCAGGTATGAGAATCACAATATCATTTTCCTTAATAAACGGCAATGTATGTTTAAATGCATGTTGTAATCCGATTGCGGCAGATATGCCTGTGTTTATTGTATTAAATTCCAATTCTTCTTTTATCATAAACCCATTTATGCCAAAAACAAGGTTTGAACCGCCAATAAAAATAATACGTGGAGAAGGCGTATTTCTAAGTAGCGAATCTTTATATAGTTCAGCCATAAGATAATTGCTTTTTGCCCTTGGTGTTGTAGGCATAAAAATGCCAAAAGCATAAATCAAGCACATCATAGCACTTGAAATTAAGAAAAATTGTATTGCTCTTTTTAAAAACTGATTCATTGCACTTAAAATTTAGAACTGAAAATAAATAAAATCGCTCGACTTGCCACCTAATGAAACGATAGATAGATAGATAGATAGATAGATAGATAGCCCAGCGTAAAGGACGACTTTTTACAGGTATTTTTTCTATCGCATACTGATTATTTCTTCCCAACCATTCAACTATCATAAATGGAATAGAAAGTGCTACGGCTTTCATTCCTGTTGGTATTGTAAATAGCGAAGTAGATGCTATCCTTGAAATATAATCGAATGCTTGTCCTATCGTTTCTGCGCGAAAAAAAATCCAGCCGACCACTACAAGCAAAAATGTAACGCCCATTTGTAAAAATTCTGTTATAGTTGGTAAAATTCTATTTTCTGCAACATTATTTGTAAATTTTCGATTTTTTCCTGACAAAATTTCGGGCAGAAACAGCAATGCGTGGAATGCACCCCACACAATAAAAGTCCAATTCGCGCCGTGCCAAAAACCGCTCACAAGAAAAATTACAAACGTATTTCGCACCACTTTCGCTTTTGAAACGCGGCTACCGCCAAGCGGAATGTAGAGATAATCTCGAAACCAAGTATTGAGCGAAATATGCCACCGCCGCCAAAATTCCGCAATATCGCGCGAAAAATATGGAAAGCGAAAGTTGTTCAAGAACTTGAAGCCGAGCAGTTTCCCTATTCCAATAGCCATATCGGAATAGCCAGAAAAATCGCCGTAAATCTGAAATGCAAATAAAACTGCGCCAACAACCAATGTACTTGCAGGCATTACGTCATAATTAGCAAAAATCTGGTTTACGGAAGAAGCGCAGTTATTGGCAATCACTACTTTTTTGAAAAGTCCCCACAGTATTTGCCTCATTCCGTCTGTCGCCTGAGTGTAGTCAAAGGCGCGTTTTTTGTAAATTTGCGGCAAAAGATTTGTTGCCCTCTCAATTGGTCCCGCCATTGCGAGCGGGAAAATGCTCACAAACAGGAAAAAGGAAACTACATCTTTTGTCGGCTCAAAATGCTGCCGATACACATCAATCGTGTAACTCAGCGTATGAAATGTGTAAAATGAAATGCCAACAGGCAAAATCAATTTCAATGTGTGCGCTTGCATTTGCATACCCATCAGCGAAAACGCATCAACAAACGACGTTACAAAAAAATCGTAATACTTGAACACCGCTAAAATTCCAAAACAAACTGTGCAACAAACTATCAATACAATTTTTCTGATTTTGGCATTGTCGTATTTCATCATCAAAAGTCCCGCACTGTAATTTGTCAGCGAGCAAACCAAGATTAGGGATAAATATCTCCAATCCCACCAAGCGTAGAAAAAGTACGAAGCAGCGAGCAAAAACACGTTTTGAATTTTTACATTTTTACTTAATGCCCAATAAATCATAAAGACGATGGGCATAAAAACAGCAAAGTCAAGAGAATTAAACAACATTATACTTTATGTGAATTTTATTTACAATTTTCAATATTTTCATAAATAGCCTGAGCAACCCCCACATATTATGTTTTTCCATAATATACAATATCTTACAAAAGGCAGATAAACCGTGATAGTGTGTAAAATAATCAATATTTTCAAAAGTTGCAAAAGTTTTTTTTTGCATATCCGCATCTTCTAGTTCTGCAACCAAGCATATCATAGTACTTGCTTTCGTCTGCGCTATTGTTTCTTTATAAATATCATTTTTGTCTAAAAAAAAAGCATCAATAGCACGATACACAACAATCATATCTTCAATATGCTTTTTGTTTATTCTGCGAGTAGTGGAATCAATCCTGTCGATGTAATGATACAAAGGTTTATCTACATAAACTATATTTGCAGCGTAATATAATACGCGGGGCAATACTGCATAATCTTCACAAAAATTTACTCCTTCGAGAAAAAAAATATTATTGTCTGCAAAAATGTTTTTTTTATAAATTCCACCCCAGAGGCATGCCATATATTTGCCGCCCAAAATATTTACTATGCATTCTTTTTTAGAAGAAAAATCTGATAATTTTTGTTCTGTAATTAATTTACCGCTATGTTTATAACACGATCCCGTTCTAACCACATCAGCATTTGTATCTATCGCCTTCCTTACGAGCGTTGCAAACATATAGGGTTCTACATAATCGTCCGAATCAACAAAACCAATATATTCCCCGCTTGCGTTTGCCAATCCTGTATTTCTTGTTCCTGCCTGCCCTTGATTAGCAGTATGCCGAATGATTTTTACTTGTTCTTTACGGTTTGGATAATCCGCAAAAACGCTTTCCAATATCTCAATACTTCTATCAGGCGTACAATCATCAACGAAGATATACTCCACAGCATCTTTCATTGTTTGTTCAAACAACGAACGTGCGCACCGTTCAATATACTTTTCTACGCCATATATGGGAATTATAACTGAAAGTTGTGCCATACTTAATCTATATTATCTAATAACACCATTGCCGCTTTTATTGCCGCATCCATATTGTAGTATTCCCACTCGGCAAACCTGCCGCAAAGATAAACATTATCGTTTTCAACCGTTAACTTTAAGTTGATAATCATATCCTTGGTGGCTTTGCTTTGTATCGGATAGGTGTATTCGGCAAAATTATGAGCAATATAGTTTATGCCGAAAGGCATTTTTGCAAGATTTTCCTGAATTTCTTCTTTTGATAAGTAATCAGTAAATTCAACCACACAGGTCGAAATATTTTTATCTTTATTGTTTGAAACAGCAAAATTTCCCGTACAAATAATTCTATGCGAAAAATATTTATTATCAGGTAAATATATCCAACTGAACGGATTTTTTGTCATTTTGCATAATACCGAAGTCGTACCGTGATATTCCAATTCTGCAATCGGTTTGTGATATGCTTCTATTGCTAACGAGTTCTGAAAAATTGCGGGGAAATCTTTTATATTTCCACAAAAAATCACTTTATCAAATTCTTGATTTTCCACAAGGGATGTTCCCTCTTTTATTATCAATACTATTGTATGTTCTCGCCAATAAATCAAAGTAAATATAAAAAACCTTATGACTATAAAAATACGCCAACGGATTTAAGCCAATCCTCCTTATTATTTTATTTAGAAACGCTACTTTTTTATCATCGCACAAAGTGATATTCAAAATGGAAGCAAAAATATCTTCCCATTCATACACAAGATCCCAATAGGGTTCTGTTTGTAATTTTCTTTTTGTTTTAAAAGTTATCATATTTTATTTGGTTATTTATTAATATTGACTGATAGCACTTGAACAATTTTTTTCCCACAACTTCCTGCGAATAGTTCTCTGTCAAATGTTGTTGTAAATTCGGTTGAGAATGATTGTCGCTTAATGCAGTTTTGATTGCCTGCCCAATTTGGTCAATAGAATATGGATTTACCAAATAAGCATATCCGCCAAAGTATTCCTTTGGTCCGCCTACTTGCGTGAGGACAATATTATCACCTGCAACACCGGCATTCAAAGCAACTATCCCTACCCCCTCATTTATAGATGGTAATGCAAAAACTTTCGCTTTCATATACAACGTATTTGCATATTCATTACTAATAAAACCCAGACATTGAATATTGTCATATCCATCTATTGATTGCAATATTTTTGTATGCTGTTCCTTTGTTCCTGTATTTCCGGCAAGCACCAAACGAAAGTTATACTTCTTTGCCGCTTGAATAAGTCGAGACACATTTTTACGTTCTTGATAAAGCGTACTCATATGAAAACAAAAATCATCTTTTTCACAAACAGGCTCAATATCTCGAAATTCGTATGATATAGGTACAATATGCAATTTGTAGGATTCTACACGAAAGCAATATGAAAAATACTCTCTTTCATAATTGCTGCGCACCAACAAAGCCTTAAAATTTTTAATATATGATTTATATACATTTTGAGCGTGGTGATAACCCTTAAAGCCACACTTTGCCTGTAACTTTAACTTAAATTTTGATTCGATAGAATCAAGGATTGGACTAAATACTATATTGGGATTTTTCCGTAATAAATCCGGCACAAAACCTAACCATTGATTGCCACCAAATAGATGAACAATATCATAATCTTCCCATTTAATTTCAGTCCATGGATTAATTAAATCCACACTACAAAAACCTTTCAGACAATCAGCCCATTGAATGGCTTGATTGCGAATACCATTTGCGTGATTTATTACTATTGCCTCAGGATAGATTATGTATGCTATTTTCATTTTAGTTGGATAATTATTTTTTTATATATATTTTTTCTAAAAAAAATCTTATTTTTTCTACAATCATTTGTACTATTATTTTCTTATAGAAAAGTTCTTTATATTCTCTATTAAACAACAGATTCCAGTACCTTATAGAAGTTTTGACCATATCATATTTAAGTTGTGTGGCTATTGACTTGCGATATTGCAAACGCATTGATTGCAATAAATAATTATCAATTTTGCTTTTTGGACACAATTCATTCAATAAAACACCCATCTTTAAATAATGCAATAACGATGCTTTAGCCTTTTCATTTATATCATCGTTTCTTGATGAAATGTTAATTCCCGAAGACCTGAAAAAAAATAATACAGATAAGGAACAAACCGCCCCCTTGTTTTTTGCTAAGGAATACCAAGTCATTTCATCTGAATACCATCCTTTGGGGTAATCAACAAAGCCTCCTAATTGCTTTAAAGCAGATGTCCTAACCATAAAATCTGATACTTGTTGAGGTCTGCGGTTTATAGTTCTTTGATATATAAAATCAATATCTGTTTCGTATTCTGCAATTGACGGGCTTACATAAACCATTTCATCACTTTGGTCAATAATCCCTACCCTTGTATGAAACACATCAACAGATGGATACTTATTTGAGAGAGTAATTAAATCTGACAGAAAATTTTTTGAATATACATCATCATCGGATGCCAATACAATAAAATCTCCATCTGCGTATTGAAGACAATCGTTCCACGCTTTTACCAAATCGTTACAGCCTAAATTATGCAATCGCTTGTAATACAGTATTTTACCCCCCCCCATTAACATTTTTTCACATATTATTTCATCTATATTGTCAGGGGATGCGTCATTAACTATGATAATATTAAAGTTATCATAGGTCTGAGTTAAAATGCTGTCAATAGCAACAGAAAGAAATCTTCCTTTATATGCTGGCAAAATAAATGAAACTTTTGGGGATAACATAAGCAATGACTCTATATGAATGTTAGTTGAAAAGAGGTGTGTACAATATTACTTAGTTCAGAAATTTTATCGCCATTACTTTTTGTATCATTTATGAGAGAATCTATTTTTTCATGAATATCCTTATATGATACATCTTGTAAGGGCAACAAAAAAGCATCTCTATTGCATTGATGCATAAACGCCTCGAACTTCCACCCTTTATTTAAGCACAATATTTTAGAACCGGAAATATAGCCTAAAATCAATCCGTGAAGATTACTAGAAATCAGATATTGACTATTGGTAATATCGCTTATCATGTCGTTGTAATCTAATGGAATTTTAAAAATGACTTTCACTCCCAACTTTTTTAAGTTTTTTGCAAAATAACAGGCATCAATAATATCAGCACAATACAACCTAGTGATGCAAACTTTTACAGCCAATGAATATTTTTTTGCTATATCCGATACAGAACGAAGCAAAATTATTTTAGAAGTTTTTGGCACTTCAGCAGGAATGAAGACTATATTTTTATCTAACGCCTTTCCATATGTAGGAAATCCTAATGCCAAATCTGGTCCCACGAAAGAGTTGATTCCCATTGATTGTAAAAAAGAAAAAGATTGACTGTCCCGAAGATATATACCACTAACAGAACTTAACATCTTTTGTGCCAACGGAATTTTATCTGAACTGAACTTATCTAAAGTTTGCCCCATTATATAGGCGGGAACGTTATACTTCTTTGCCAACCGTAATTCATGACATCTGGAAATAAAACTTTCTACCCAATTATTGAAATACCCTCCACCTGACATAATGAATATGTCGGCTCTTTCAAATAATGATTCGCATTGTTTTGATATTTTTTGTTGAGTTTCGCTGAAAGCCTGTTCGCAATTTGTGTCATTATCTAAAAAACCTCTACCAAATAGTTTGAAATATATACGACGAAGAATGTTCGGTAATAAATATATATTGAATACCTTTTTGTATGTGTTTAATTGTTTAAATGCTATTTTCCCATAAATTTCTCTATGTACAGAAAGTTTAACTTCAAAATCAGGAATTATTGATTTTGTATAGTCTGTATCATAAGAAAAAACGATAATTTCTGCATTAGGAAATTGTTCTCTAATAAGACTTATTGATGCTATTAAAATAGCATCATCTCCCAAATTTCCATATCCCCAACCACCAGAAAGTAATATTTTTTTACTATTATTCATATTTTAAAAAAGAATCAAAATTCGCATTATCTTATTTATAACTCGTATTGTATATCTGACAAGGTTTGTATAAATCTTTTTCTTGTTTTCGTTTAACCAAAATACTATTTTTACTTTATTACACACACACCTAATGCGTGATGCTTTTTTTTCTATTTTTGTTTTTGTGATTTGTTTTACTTTTTCAAAAAATATATTATTTAGTTCTACTGCTTCTAAATAACAATTTTCATTGATTATCGTATTTTCAATATCTTTTTCTATATTACCAGAATAAAAACATGGTTTATGTTTGAAACAATCAAATTTTGAACTAAATTTGTCTACAATAATTACTTTTTTACACATCAGTTGTGCCCAATATGTTATATGATAGGTATTTGTAACAATAATTTCCGAAGAAGCAATAAAATCCGTAATCTTTTGAATAGTGTATGAATTATTGATTTTTTCATAACAAGATAAATTTTCACTTGTAATAGGGTAATCTTTATGCTCAATAACCCCAATTTTTCGCTTAATATTTTTTTTTTTCTTTAAATCGGGAAGAAACGCAGAAACACACGGCAAGTAAGATAAATTTGACAAATGTGCAAAATCTCTAATACCCACCAAATCAAATCGGTTCATATCCAAATAAGTATTTGGATATGACATATCATAATGAGTATTAAATCCTATTCCCCAACCAATTATAGTCGCTTTTGTATCGAATAATTTATTAATGTTAATATTCCAAACATCTGACAAGTTAATTAATCCTCCACCTCCAATGATAACTACATCGTCTTTCGATATTTTATTCCATAAAATATCACCAATATCATGCCTGACTATATTATATTGTTGAAAAAAATGATAATAATACCACAGTGGAGAACTCCATATATCACCTGCGTTTGTATTATCAATTCTACTAACAAAATGGATTTGTTTTAACATATAGCAATAAATAATCACAATGAATTTATACAAGCAAATTATCCTATAATAAAATTTTCACATAATAAACCAACAATTCAGACGTATAATTACTACAAAAAAACAATTTTTAATGGAAATTTGTACCTTTCTTTTGTACAAAAACATTCCACAAAACTATTCTTCTAAAGCGAGAGCACATATAACTAATCAATTTAGTTACTTTGTTTCTTTTATTGTAAAATATTTTAGTTATAATAAAATATTCCAAATCCATTAATGAATGACTAATTTTTACTCTATATGGCAGTAGAATAGACGAATCCTGTCTTAACATTTTACGAAATTTTTTCCCTGACAACCAAAATCTTTCGTCATAAAACTTATATCTTGAGGAAGAAATAGTATCATTTTTGTTATAGAACACGGTATATTTTGGCATAAAATATAACTTTATATCGTTTTTAGTAAGTTTTATCCACATGGGAAAATCTTCCATAAAAGGAATTTTTTCGTCAAAATATCCATATGTTAAAAACAATTCCCTTTTTATAAAAGAAGTAGGAGATTGTATATAAAAATTTTTGTGACAAAGAATAGAAAATTGTTCTTTTGCAGAAAGAGTGAATTCTTTGGGAATAATTATATCATAGTTTGAAAAACTGTAACTCAGCAATTCATCTTTATTGGTAAAAGGTACAGATGCAGAAAATAAGATGCTGATATTTTGATTTTTTTTGATATAGTCAACATTGTCAATGATACAGGACTCCATTAAAATATCATCTCCAGCAATTACTTTTATCCACTCTCCCTTGCAAGCCATACATCCTCTTGTGACGTTTGCAGAAATTCCGGTATTTTTCTCACTAGTAATTAGTTCCGCTTTTACAAATCTTATTGTATTGTTGTATTGTATTGTATTGTATTGTATTGTATTGTATTGTATTGTTCAATCCAATGTCGGCAAATTTCTACCGTATTGTCTGTTGAACAATCATCTGTAATTATGATTTCTATATTTTGGTAGGTTTGCGCTTTTACGCTTTCTAATGTATCCAAAACAGACTTTGAACTATTGTAGGTAACAACTACAATAGACACAAGAGTACTATAATCTTCTTTTTTTTCCATTTTTATTTTATTTTAAAATTATAAGTTTTATTATTAGCATAAGCCACACATCCTGTACATTCTATTTCAGTACAAAGTTTGGGCATTTTTCTTCATTTTATTTTTTACAAATTTTATTACCAAATACCTTTCTCTACTTTCTATCCCAACCGCATAAATACTTATTGCAATAATTACCACAGTTGAAATTATAGAAACAAAAGCCCCTAGCAGATTATCAGGCAACAATGTTTTTATATAATAAGCCAACAATACCGATATAATTACTACAAAAGACAGTTTTAATAATACTTTTTTAAAAAAGTCAATGGAGGGCATTTGTATTTTCTCTCGCAAAAACCAAATACGATAGAACATACCAATAAATTCAATTGCCACAGACACAATCAAAACGGAATAGGGTGCAATATGAAATTTCAACAGGATATATGAAAACAGCACATTTAACAATAATATCGCACTTATTATTATTTGATATTTTTTAATATCGCCCGTCGCTGCCGCCGTCATCCACATAGGAGATGAAATGCAATTAACCAACATATACACAATGTTTAATTGTGTAAATATTCCCGAATATTCAGGAATGGTTTTAAGCCAAATTTGCAAAATAATATCAGTATTTAGCAAAACAGGCAATGATATAACAAATAATAAAAAAAACGAATATCGGCTTGTGCGATAAATCATATTAAGCAGTGCATTACGGTTGTCTTGAGCATATAGTTTCACAATTTGCGGATTAAATGCAGTTTGAAAATTGCTCGTAAAACCATGTATTGCACCCATTACCTGATTAGAAATAGCAACTGCGGCATTTACTGTTACTCCGTAAAATATATTGATAAGTATATTTATCCCTTGCGATTTACCTACATTCGCCACTCCCCCAAACAAACTCCAACCCGAAAAATTGATAAGTTTAAGAAACAACGGTTTATCCCAAAAAAAATTATAACGGCTTGTTGTAAGCGTTTTATTACAATATACCTTGTATGCACCAAAAACCATAATGCAAACAGCAAAAACCATCAATGAAAACAATTTAAGTTTATCGAAAGCGATATGAACCAATAAAAAGACTAATAGCAATTTCAATACCACCTCAACGATTCCGACATAAGCATAAAACGACATTTTTTCATACGCAATAATACTCGCGTTATAAGGCGTTTGAATAATTCCAATACAAGTTGTTATTATCGAAATTTGATATACCCAATTGGCAGCCATCATTCTGCATTCAGGTATATTCATTTGCGTATTCAAAAACCAAAGTCCGAATGTTTCTCCCAAAACTATAATAAGCATAGCAATACAAAAGTGTACTGTCATACTCATAGAAAAAATACGTTTTACCTCATTAATATCATTTCGTCCCAATTCAAAACTCAAAAATCTCTGCGTTGCCGATGCCATTGCACTGTTAATAAATGAGAACAATACAACCACGCCCCCTACCACATTATAAATTCCGTAATCCTCTACTCCCAGCGTTGCCAGTACCACGCGGGAAGTATATAAACTTACTCCCATCGTGAATAGCATACGGAAATAAAGATAGAGCGTGTTCTTCGCTATGCGTTTATTATTGCTTATATTCGGCTGTTCGGTCATTTTTGGTTTTGAATTATTTTCCAGTAGCCGCCTTTGTCTGCGCCAATGCGTTCAATCAGTCCGAGTGATTTGAGTTTGGCTATGTTATTTCTGATATTTTTCTCGTTAATTTCCACTTTTTTACTTAATTCTTTTTGAGTAATTGTATTGTCTGACTCAATTAAATTAAAAATTTTTCTTTGAGTTTGGTTCAATACTTTTCGCAGGTCTTTTTGTAGGTCTTTTTGTAGGTCTTTTTGCAGGTCTTTATTCTGGTCCGTTTCCTGCCTGTTTTCTATTGACTTGTTATGTAGGATTTTATCTGTAACATTGGGGTTTTCTGTCGTTTTTTCCGTATTTTCTTCGGTTTCTACTGGAATAATGAGCATACTGCGCTCGTTTTCCAAACTTTCGGACATAATGGGTGTCTGCCAGCCGATTTGTTCCCAAAGCGAAACAAGGTTGAAAATTCCGCTTCCCGACCTTTCGCCATAGTCAAGCATTGCAAACATTTTGAAAACAGTAGGATTTCGCGGGTCGCTTACCATTCCTTCAAGCACTTCTTTTATTTCGGGACGGCAGGTTCCTGGATTTTCCAAGCGAATTTCGTTGCGGCGTTTTTCAATCACAATGCCACGCCTGCCATAATAATCGGCGTGAACAAGGGCATTGACCAATGCTTCGCGAATTGCCTTATGCACTCGTGTGTCGTCTTCGCGCTGAAAGTTGTTGCGCATACGAAAAGGACGTTTTATATCGGAAGTCAAGCGGTCGGAAATGCGGAAAAAGAAATCGAATATATTGCCACTCCATTCTCCAAGATTGGAAACAACACGGTCTGTCCAGCGGTCGTTGCCATATTTTTCGCGAAAATCGAGGAAATAATCGGGTAAAATTTGCGTAATCACATCTTCGGTGCCAAACATTACCAAACCTGCAAGTGTTGGACTCAGCGTCCCTTCTTCATTGGCACGAATCATTCCCGTCTTTTTCAGAAAAACCACATCGTCAAGCCCGTTCCAAATATGTGCAGGACGGACTGCCGCAAACACATTACGATAACGACGAATGGCATCTGCATCGAGGTCTTTCCACGAAAGTTCGTAAATTACCGTGCTGTCAATCGGATTGTCGGACTGGTCACGCAGCATTGCTTTTACCGACTGCCGCGAGCAACGGTAATCGCCCTCAGAATTACGACGAAAAGTGCCACCAAACAAATCGTCGTTTATAAAAACAGGTTTGTCGTGGCGGTCGGCACGAGGAATTTCTATTACAATAATTTCCTTATTATCAATTGTTTGCGAATAGATATTTCTTTCTACAAGTATATTTGCCGATATTTTTTTATGATTATTCAGTGTATCCCAAAGGTTTTTGATTTTCCGTTGTGTGTCGGTTACGCCCGAAATTTCGAGTTCTCCGTCTGCGTCCGATACACCCAACACAATAACCCCGCCATTTGAATTTGCAAATGCCGAATACGACTCCCAAAGTGAATCGGGAATGCCTTCTGCTGCTTTTTTTGCTTCAAAGCGGCAGTTTTCCTGCAATTGTGATATGTTTGAGAAATCAATCATTTTTTCACTATGCGCTTGTTATTGCTTATATCTTGTGTTTGTTCAGTCATTTTTGGTTTTGGGTTATTACCCAATAACCTCGAGTACCCCCAACACGCTCAATTATTCCTTTCTTTTTCAGTTTAGAAATAAACGGCTTTACCGTATTTATACTGATATTCAATTCTTTGGCAATTTCTTCGCGAGTAACACGTTTATTTTGATTGATTATTTCTATTATTTTTTGCTCTCCCTTCGTCAGCATTGGGGCGTCAATTAGGGTGTCGATTGGGGCGTCAATTAGGGCGTCGATTGGGGCGTCAATTGGGGCGTCAATTGGGGCGTCGATTGGGGTGTCAATTAGGGTGTCAATTAGGGTGTCGATTGGGGCGTCAATTGGGGTGTCAATTATATCACCTGTATTTTCATTATCAACATTTTTTTCTGTTTCTTTTCTCCAAAACCGCACCATAAAATCGTAGCCATCTTCAAATTCGGGGGCTTTCAGTCCTTGTTCGAGGCAGGAATTTACCAGATATTCCGTACCTGTGCCAACCTGTTCTATCGAGCCGTAGAGATAGAGCGGGTGCGCTATGAGCGGGTTGGCGGGGCGTGAATTGTGTTTGCCTTTCAGCATTTCGAGCGTTAAGCCATAAGGTAATTGTCCCGGATTGCTGATTTCAAGCCGATTATTGTATAATTCTATCTGAACACTTGCATTGCTGTTGTAATCGCGGTGGCAAATAGCATTTACAATCGCCTCTGTAACAGCAAATAACGGAATTTCGGGCGTAACATCGGCAACTGTACTTTTTTCTCTACCTCCAACGGTTACATCAATGCGCGACATTACAAAACTGACGGCTTGGTCGATAAGTTCAAACAAATCGCCTTCGTAAATGTGCAGTGAAGGAATGGGACGCGTGGTTTTGTTGCCATAAAATTGGGCGCATTTTACACACGAAGTAATCATAAACTTTTGCGGCTTTTTGCCGAACAAAAGTAACGCGGCGTTTGTAACCCGCTCGCCTTCAATCAAATTCAAATGCAAAAGGATTTCGCGAAAATCAGTAGTTTCTTCAAATGGGAAGCCGCGTTTTATTCGTGCTTTGCGTACAAATTTTTGCACTCTTTCGGGTGAGATATCGTCGAGTGTGGCTCGTTTTTCAAAAGTTGCATCGAAAGGAAACATACGGATAATTTCTTTCTCTTCGAGATAGCGAATGAGTGAGGCGTAAATTTCGGTTTTCAGTTCGTAAAAATTGTCAAACGACTTGCGTACCACCTGTTGCTCAACTTTTTTGATAAACGCCGTTTCTTTTTCTTCTCTCGTGTCCGATTTTTTGAGATAAATTAGCCGTGTTTTTTTGAGTTTTGCAGCAAGGTCATATTCGTATTCGGTGGGCGAGATGCCGTTTTTATCAACATTTCCGTATTTTTCGCCAAGCAAGCCAATATAAATATCGCACTGTTCAACCTGTTGAAGATACACATTTTGCGCTGTCGCACTTTTTGCTACCGCTTTTTCAAACACAAACGGCACAAATATTTGCCCTAAAAGCGCATCTGTCCGAAAATAATCGAACAACAGTGCGCGCTCTTCGGCAAATTCCGACTGTACGCTGCTAATAAATATCTTTATTTTTTCCATTCCGCAAAAGTACTATTTTTCAATCACTCTCCAATATCCGCCTTTGTCTGGTCCAACTCTTTCGAGTAAGCCACGCGATTTAAGTTTTTCCATGTCTCTAATAATGGTAATCCAAGAAACCCCCAGTGTTTTTGCCAATTCTGTTGTGGAACTTTTTGGCTTATTTTTGATTAAAGCGAAAATACGCTCTTTTCGGGAGTTTTCTATATCATTTTCTATATCATTTTCTATATCATTTTCATTTTTTGCATCTCCGTTTTGCGAGTTTTTATGTATTTTATTATTATTGTAATCAACAATCACACTTTCAAAATCATCAGGTAAAATCACTTGCCAATCTTCGTCGAGCGGGATTTCGGTAATAAACACGTCTTCTTCGAGAAATTTTATGTCTTCGCTGCCCGAATATGCTTTTGTGTATTTGAAAACATTACGAACACCCGTTCCTGCTTCTTCCGCACGCCCCATTAAGGTAAAAATTTGGGCGATATGCGGATTTTTAGAAAATGGCTCAAAGCGGTTGGGCAATAACTCTCCATAAGCATGAGGTTTATTGGCATTTTTAAAAATGGTTTTGTCGCGATAAATGGTAAAAGTTGTTGGATAAGCATTTGTATATTCTCTGTGAATAAGGATATTTGTAACGACTTCGCGAAATATTTTATCGCGGATTGACAGACGTTGAATGCCTTCAAGATAGAATTTATCGGGCAGATGTTTATGTACGAACTCCATCAGTTTGTCATAAGCCTCAACCAAATTGCAGCGAATATTGATGCGATCGTCGTAACGGTCTAAATCTACACGTCGTAAAAAAGCATCTACTTTGTAGTGCGGAACCATAGACGTAATTGAAGCGTCATCGCCAAAAAGTAAAAGCGACGCAAGAGTAAATCCTTCGGTACCTGTAGCCATATCTTGTCGCCATAAACCTGAATTGCAAAAAAAATCCCGGTCGCTCATTTCATTCCAAGCATGGTCAGGGTTGTTAATTTTTATCACTCTGCGCACTCTGTCAATTAATCCCGGTACAAAATGGCTTTCATTCATATAGGGATAAATGACATTTTCGGAATAGGCATTATCTTTTCTTGTATAAAGATTTTTAATTTGTTCGCCGTTTTTAATCTCATAATCGCCGTCTTCATTGCGGTCGAAATATTTGCCGTTGGTGCGGTGAACTTGCGAATCGGCAGGAACAAAGATATGTATCAATGTTTTTCCATTATATTCTACATCTGTTATCTCCAATAAAAACGAGGGAAACAGAGTTGTGGCGTCGTTGCACAGATTGGCGATATCGCGTTTCATTTGTTCTACTGCCTCTTTTTCAACACCTTCCACTGTGCCATCATTTGCAACTCCCAATAAAATCACGCCGCCGTTTCGATTCAGAAAAGCGCAAACTGTTTCAAACAAATTCTTTGGAATTTTGTTTTTGGCTCGCTTAAATTCAACCGAAATGCTTTCGCCGCGATGCAGAATGTCAGGAATGTTAATGTTCATTATTAAAAAATAAATGACGCAATAATATTTTCGACAGCATTAACGCTACGTTTGCTCAACGCGCCAAATTTGCCGTTAAGTAAATGTTTCAGCATAATAATCATTGATATTATCTAATCCAACAACATTAAAACCCTCATGCAGCAACCTTTTTACCAAATGAAAGCCAATAAATCCTGCTGTGCCTGTTACAAGTATTTTCATTATTTTTATATTTTTTCCAAAAAACTTGGCGGAATATATGTTGTGGCGAGTGAAAAAAGCCCTTCGAGGCGGACAACTACGCGCTTGTGTCCTTTAATTCTGATAAGTTCGCCCTCAATGCCTGCGAAACCGCCTTTGATTACACGGACACGGTCGCCCTGTTTGAAGTTTGTGTTGTCGATTTTTATGGTTGTGTCCGAAAAATCAAGCATAAACATAAAATCCTGCATCTGTTTGTTGGGAATAATGCGCGGTGTTTTGGTCTCTTTTTTCATCAGAAAAAACATTTTTACAATAGACTCCTGCTGAATTTTCAACGCATCTTGTTGTTCTGCGCGAATAAAAATCAAGCCCGAAATCCATGGTTTTTCCTTTCTGAAACGTCTGCCGTTGCGTTCTATAACAACATTGTGAAAAGGAATAAAATGTTCTACTTCCCTTTCTGCGAGCCACTTTTTGAGTTTGCGTTCGGTGTGGCTTTTAATTTTTGCCGCGTACCAATTCATATTTCTATTTTTGTAAATGCTGCGCATCTTGTCCGCTTTTTTGCGAACAAGTTACAAGTTATTTTTTAACCCAAACATTCAAATTTCCACCTTTAAACAAGAGCAGATTTTTTTTGAAATTTTATTTTTTATAATCTTCCGTCAACAAATTTTCTATCTACCACTGCTTTTACATCAAAAATCACAGCATTTTGCGCGTGATTTTTGGCAAAATCAAAATTCTGAAATTCGTTGTGAGCAACGGCGAGAATTACCGCCTCATATTTTTTATTTTCATCAATGCTTTTTATAGTCGAAATGCCGTATTCGTGCTGCAATTCCTCATTATTTACCCAAGTGTCGTAAATATCGACTTCTACGCCGAATTCGCGGAGTTCGTGGTAAATATCAACCACTTTCGTATTGCGAATATCCGGGCAATTTTCCTTAAAAGTAACGCCCAAAATCAAAATATTTGCGCCTTTAATTTTGTGGTCTTTTTCAATCATCAATTTTATCACTTTGTTGGCAATAAAGGGCGCAATGCTGTTATTGATGTGCCTCCCAGAAAGAATTATCTGCGGAATATAGCCTAAAATTTCAGCCTTTTTCGCCAAGTAATAGGGGTCAACCGAAATGCAATGCCCGCCAACAAGTCCTGGTCGATATTTAAGAAAATTCCATTTCGTACCCGCCGCGTCAAGCACTTCGTTGGTGTCAATGCCAATTTTGTCGAAAATCAGCGCAAGTTCGTTTACAAAAGAAATATTAACATCTCTTTGTGAATTTTCAATAATTTTAGATGCTTCAGCCACTTTTATGCACGATGTTTTGTGCGTTCCCGCCTTGATAATTGAGCGGTATAGCGCATCAACTTTGTCGGCGATTTCGGGTGTAGAACCAGAAGTAACCTTTTTAATTGTTGTGAGCGTATTCACTTTATCGCCAGGATTTATGCGCTCTGGCGAGTATCCCGCAAAAAAATCAACGTTGAACTTTAAGCCCGACACACGTTCAATCACAGGCACGCAATCCTCCTCCGTACAACCGGGGTAAGTGGTTGATTCATAGATTACTGTATCGTTTTTGGAAATTACTCTGCCTAACATTTCAGATGCTTTTACAAGCGGGCGCAGGTCGGGCGTATTAAAGTTGTCTATTGGCGTTGGTACGGTAACAATATAGACGTTGCACACCTTTAAATCTTCCTCGTTATACGAAAACGACAAGCCGATTTCAGAAATTTTCCTCAATTCAGTTGCTTGCCTCATTCCTTCCAAGTCCGCCTCTAACGTGTGGTCTTTGCCTGATTGCAGTTCTTCAACGCGCTTTTTGTTTATATCAAACCCTAAAACACGATACTGCTTGCCGAACTCAATAGCGAGCGGCAAACCAACGTAACCAAGACCAATAACGGCTATTTTACTACTCATTTCTAACACAATATAATATTGTAAAAATGTTTCCAAAAATCGTATTAACTAAAAAGTGTGCAAAGGTATTACTTTTTTTGCAAAAATCAATACTAAAATTGTATTTTTTTTTCACATTTTTTATAATGCAAAATTATTAAAAATAAATACCCTTATATTTGCCTGAAAATTATTGTTTCTTATTATACTGCACTCTGTAATTAAATGAGAAAAAATATTTACGTAATTATTTAATACACTGTTACTTACATTAAAATCAAAATTCAAAATTCAATTTGAAAATTTGAAAATTTGAAAATGCAAAATACGAAATATAATTAATAATTATTAATTATTAACATTTTTTTAAAAAATTGAATTTTCAAATCCTCAAATTGTATTTTTGTATTTTCAAATTCTCAAATTCTCAAATTTTCAAATTGTATTTTTGTATTTTCAAATTGAATTGAAAAAGAATCAAAAGAAAACGGTACAGGTTATAGATAATTTTTTTGAATTTTTCCGAAACCTGCTCTTTGCAATGCAGAATTTTTGAAAAATTTATTAAACTTTCCCCTTGTAATTCCCTGCCATTCAAGGCAAAAAAATTCCTCTGCGGGCATAAATTCGGGAGTATTGTTATACGGTGTTTTTTTGTTATACGGACAAACGTCATTGCAAGTGTCGCAGCCAAAAATGCGGTTACCGAGCAGGGTTTTGTACTCGGTGGGAATTTCGCCTCTGTGTTCGATTGTAAGGTACGAAAGGCAGCGAGCGGCGTTGATAATTTTCGGAGAAATAATTGCTTTTGTCGGACAATTTTTGAGGCAATTTTCGCACTTATTGCACTGATTTTCAATTTCTTGCCCATATTCCAAAGGAATATCTACAAATAGCGTTCCGATAAAGCAAAACGAGCCAAATTTTCGGTTAATCAACATCGAATTTTTGCCAATCCAGCCCAAACCCGCTTTTACCGCCAAAGCGCGCTCCAAAACAGGCGCAGAGTCCACAAAGGCAACGCCGTTGCAAGCGGTAATTTCCAAATTGATTTTGTCTAAAAGTTGATAAAGTTTTTGCTTGATAAAGTAATGATAATCAATGCCATAAGCGTATTTTGCAATCTGAGGAACGTCTTTTGGCAAAGTTTTTTCAGGCTTATAATTCAGCAAAACCACGATAACCGATTTTGCGTTTTCAACGAGATTTTTCGGCGAAATCCGCTTATCAAAATAATTTTCCATAAATTTCATTTCTGCATTATAACCGCTTGACAGCCAATCTTTTAAAAATTTCTCGTGCGCAAAAAGCGGTTCTGCATCAGCAAAACCGCGATCGCTGAAACCGAGATTTTTTGCCTCATTTTTTATTTTTTCAGAAACTTTTTTTATATCAAACATTTTTTTTAATTCTTAAAGGCTGTTTAAATTTTTGTAAAATTAATTATATGAACACCCGTATATTTGCCAAAAAAATTATTATCTTTTACATAAAAAACTTTGTTGATTTGAGGAAATAATGCAGCATCCTGTCATTGCGGACTTTGACCCACAATCTCATTGTTTTCTTGATTGGCTTGCGGACTAATAGCAAAACAGGGTATAAAAATCCTTATCCCTTTCTACCTTTCGCCCTTTCGTGCCTTATTTTACAATAATATCGCCTTTTTTTACGCCGTTTTCGTAGAGTTTTTGTGTGTAATCTTTGAGAAATTGCAGATTATTTTTCTCTATTAAAATATTGACAATCAAATCTTTAACAAACTCCAACGGCATTTCTTCGCTTGTGGTTTTGTATTCAGTAATCGACAAATAATAAACCGAAGTTGAGTCGCTCATTTCGTAGAATTTTGCAGCGGATACAAAACCGTCTTTGTTGGCAGCGGGCAGCGGCAGTTTTTCAGCAATAGCGGAATATTTTTTCCAATTTTCAGTAAAAATTTCGTAATTCGCAATGTGTTTGAGGCTGTATTTTTCGATTTTTTCAATAGATTCCTGCGTAAGTTTGCGCAAATCTTTTTTCAACTGCTCTTTTTGTGGCGCATTTTTTGGGATTTTCAGAAACGCACCGCGAACAATCGGCTCATCAAGTTTAAGTGCCGCCGAGTGCCGCCGATAATATTCGGCAATTTGCTCATCAGTTGGCAGTTTCTGGTTATCATCAATGATTTTCTGCTTAAAACGATTGATAATCAACATTTTACGATAATCATCAACCAACTTTTCGATTTTGGCGTCTGCTTTAAAATTTTTCTCGGCTTTCAGGTACAAAGCCTCTGTTGCCGCCCATTTTTTGACGTATTCGGCAACAATTTCCGCACTGTCTTTATCGCCAGAAAAGGCGTTGGCAAAAGATTGCAGGTCTTTGTAAGTCAATGTTTTATCGCCTGCTTTTGCAACGACATTTTCCTCTGTCTGCGCTTTTTCACCAGACGAACAGCCTGCGAAAAATGCGAAAATTAAAATATAAATGTAAGAATTTTTCATAAACTATTTAATTTGAAAAGACAAAATTCAATTTGAAAATTTGATGATTTGATGATTTGAAAATGCAAAATTCAATTTGAAAATTTTCAAATCTTCAAATCTTCGTATTTTCAAATTTTCAAATTTTCAAATCTTCATTTCTCCTGCAAAATTACTATTTTTTTTGAGAAAAACGACAAAAAATCATTTTTAAGCAGCAAAATTATTACACGCAAATTTCACAATAAAAAATGTTAAAAACCAATTTTATTGCAAATTCAAATTATTTTAACTAAATTAATTTAATATTTTTATTAAAAGTGAATATTTTATTTACAAAACAAAGAAATAAATTTTTGAAAATTATTTTACCTAAAATAGTTTTTTTAATTAGAAATTCATAATTTTGTAATTCAATATTTATTATAACATGGGCAAATCTTTTTTGACAGGTATTATTATTAAGTTTGTCTAAACCGTTTAAAAAACTTTAATATATATGAAAATGAATTTTACAAAAATTTTTACAGCGGCTATTTTTTTGTCGCTGACATTGAATCTTGCAGCGCAAACCGTACTTCCATACAAAAACGGCTTTGAAAGCGGTACAGAAAATTCCGCGTGGGATCTTGTAACGGACTCCCGCAATCCTGCAAATAGTTGGGTTATAGGTACGGCTGTATATGCTTCCGGGACAAAAGGACTTTACATAACAAGTAATACGCAAGCAACAACTCCACCTGCAAATTACAACAACAACGGCGCAACAATAATTTTTGCCCACCGCGAATTTCTATTGCCTGCCAACGATACCTATTCCATATTTTTCGATTTTATAAACAGAACAGATATGGCAGAGGACTCGCTTTTCATTTGTTGGGTTGATAACTCTGTAAATATAGAAATCACCCCAGACGGCTCGTTGCCTGCGTGGGTGAGGCAAACGAACAAACTTCCAGCAAATATGCAAGCCTCATCGCCTGCTGCTAATAGAACAACGCTCTCTTTTTCGGTCTGCGGAACAGGTCAGCCTGCAAAATTGGTTTTTGTTTGGAAAAAACACAGCGCAAACACAGCAGCCACTGTTTCGGCAAGAATTTGCATCGACAATATTCAGATTAATAAAAATTCGCATATCAACTATTACTCAGGCTTTGACAATGCTACGGAAATAGGGGGTTGGGTGTTGCAAAACAAAGCCACCTGCACAAATAAATGGGTTATCGGCTCAACGGTGTCAATTACACACCGCAACGCTCTCTATATTTCCGAAGACGGCGAAGATAACTGGTATGACGGCACGACAGCCGGTTTTGTGTCCGCTTATAAGGAATTTACCTTGCCCGTAGGCGAACAGTTCGACATTGATTTTGATTGGAAATGCACCGGCGACAACAACGATTATATGTATGTTTGCTGGGTAGAAGATACCTTAACCTCTACAAACTGGACAAACAACAACAGCACTCCGCCGATTTTTATCGAAACTTCAAAAAAACAGATTGACGGCAGGGCTACTTTAAAACTCAATAAATCGTTGAATTGGGAACATGGGCATTTTAGGATTACAGGCATAGGACGTCCTGTAAAACTCGTTTTCTTTTGGGTAAATGATAATGATACAAAGGCATTCCAAAGTCCCGCAGCGGTAGATAATATAACAATTACCCGCAAAGATTCCTGCCCAAAACCGACAGACTTTACAGTGAATGTTGAAAACGGCATTGCAACTATCTCTTGGACAGGCACAGAACAATATTATCAACTGTTATACAGAAATACATATAAATCTAATGCACAGGCGATAGTAATGGACAGCGTTCAATCACCAATTACGGTTACAGGGCTGACTTTGGGGACTTATACCTTTATGGTGAGAGGCTATTGCGAAAATGCGGTAAATATTTGCGGAGTAGTGAGCAATGATACTTCGGCATGGGCAGTTTCGCACGGAAATTTAGTGCTTTCCAGCGAAGGCTGCCTTGATTACTGGAAATTGACGGGAAATCCTAATTTGCTTGCGCAAAGCGGGAATTACGAAAGTCCATACATAACGTCAGGTGTTGTAAATTTTGGACCAGAAAACATCGACAGCCGTCATACATTGCATCTTATTCCAGAATACGACCCAAGAACAGACTCTCTGCTCCGCACAATTCCCGACGGCGGTTTGGCATCTGTAAGATTGGGCAACTGGAAAACAGGCTCAGAGGCGGAAGCATTAACATATACCTTTACGGTCGACCCTCAATATACAGTGCTTGTTATGCAATATGCAGTCGTTTTGCAAGACCCTGGTCATCCAGCAGAAAATCAGCCGAAATTTACTTTGGAAATATTAAATGCCCAAAACCAGCCAATAGACCCGACTTGCGGAAACGTGAATTTTGTTCCAGGAACATCTTCCATAGACGGCGATACCTGGCACATAGCAGGGGCTGATGATCCTTATGAAAAACGCATTTGGAAAGAATGGACTACTGTCGGCTTGAATTTACAGGCGTATGCAGGACAAACTCTAAAAGTGCGCTTAACTACATACGATTGCAGCCAATCTGGGCACTACGGCTACGCTTACCTTATTTTGGACTGCGCAAAGGGAGAATTAGAGGGATTGAGTTGCCGTAATGATGTGAATGGCGTATGCGCTCCCGAAGGTTTTAGGTATTGCTGGTACAAAAAATATAATCCTAACGGCACTCTTGCAACTTACAACCCGAATAATTGCGTATCTACGAGTAGATGTTTCACGCCATTGCCAAGCGACACAGCAACTTATACTGTCAAAAATATATTTAAAGCCACGCCTTCCTGTTCCTTTGACCTCTCGGCACGCCTCGTTTCAAAACTGCCTCAGGCGCGCGGCAATTATATTTGGCAGCCTATGAACTGCGAAAACCGCGTGCAGATGGAAAACACCAGCATTATAACTCTGGGAGGCAACGAACTCACCGAGCAGCCAACTATTTCATGGCTTGTAACAGGTGCGGGAGGCACATTTACTTCTACCGAGCGCGAACCGAGATTTACACTCCCCAACGAAGGTGGCGACTATAATGTGCGCCTCGTAGCAGGAGTTGATGGAGTAGAATGTGCCGATACCATCAATTTTAGAATAAACTTGCCACGAATAAGAACGTACAACGACACCACCAAAGCGGCAGTGTGCGATGGCGAAACTTATACATGGGAAGGCTCAACCTATTCTGCAACGGGCATTTATAGAAAGAATTACAAAACCCGCGCAGGCTGCGACAGCATTAAGGTTTTGGACTTATTTGTCGGCGCAAAATATGATGAGCCTCAAACAGACACTATTTGTGAGGGCGATACTCGCGTATGGGAAGGACAAACCCTTACCGAAACAGGACATTACGAGGCGCGCTACCCTACTTCATTCGGCTGCGACAGTGTCATAACAATGGATTTATTAGTGTATAAAAAACTCAATATGTCGCTTACACCTTTCGGCAGAATTTGCGCAGGCGAACCCGAATTTGTTATAAATTACGCCAACGGCGGAAATATTCCGACAGCATATCTGCTGAGTTTCGACAAAGTGTTCCCCGATTATAACAGCAATAACATAGATGCCAGCGGAGTTATTCCGATAAACCTGCCTTATGATATTCGCCCCGATAAATACACACTCGAAATAGAATTTATCAACGACAGCATTGAGGAGAAATTTGACTGCAAAACGGAAAAAATCACTGTGCCGTTTGAAGTCGATTACCCAAGCGATATTGTCGAACAGAACTGGAACGATGTGCTTGCGCTGCTAAATCCAAACGCAATTATCAACAATACCACAAATCCGACCCTTGCGCATACAGGCAATATTGCCGATTACACGTTCCGTGAATATCAATGGTACAAAGGCGAGACGAAACTGGATGGACAAAAGAAGTCGTATCTCTATGAGCAAGGCGGTTTGGAAAAGAACGCACAGTACAAACTGCAAATTACGCGCGTAGGCGAAACTTACCCGCTCTTTACCTGTTACAAAACAATAATAGATATTTCTGATGTACAAAACAACCCAATAATTGTTCAGCCGCAACCTGCAATCGCACGAATTTACGCAGCAGAAAATGGTGTTGTAAATACCTATTCTGTATCAGGAATTTGGATTTCTACGCAAAAAATTGTTGCTGGCGACACTCAAATTGCCGTTCCTGCAACAAAGGGAATCTATATTTTAAATGTTCAACTTGACAGTGGTACTCACAAAAACTTCAAAATTGTAGTCTATTAAATCTATATTTTTCAGTTAAATAAAATTTTTATCAACAATTTTCTTGTTTTATATAAAAAAAATGAATACCTTTGCGTTTTTATTGACAGTTATTTGCTTTCGGTGTTATTAATTTAATTACTTATTGTAAAAAAGCAATAAATAACTATATTAATAACAAAGAAAATTTTAAATTCAAAATTTAAAAAAAATAGAATATATAAAAATAAGATAAAATAAATAGACAAAAAATGAAAATGTCTGTCATTGCGGGTCAAAGCCTGCAATGACATGGAATAAACAGGTTTTGTCGAAATTATAAAAAAAATTATCAAAAACCTTAAATTCAAAATAAAAAAAATAGATTAAAAAAATGAATCAAAGAAAATTTTTTAGCAAAAAGGCTTTTTTAGCAACTTGTTTATTCTTGTTGATTTCGGGCGGAGTGTCTGCTCAAAAGACAAGGCATTATCTCGGCGGGTGGCTCTACGGCGGTTATTCGGCAATGTTTCACGGTATGGAAAACACAAAAGTTGCCGGCAGCGGTGGTGCAGGTATCGGCGGCGGTTATCAACTGCGGCACAACCGATTTATCTTTAACACTGGCGTTGAGTTTGAATGGCTCAACACAATAACAAAGATAAGAGGCATTGACAATGTTGTCAGCATAAAAGATACGCAGGGCAAAGATGCTGAATATACCTACAAATTTCCTAAATATAACGACAAGCAAATGGTCGGTTATGTTAATTTGCCAATTTTGGCGGGTATGCAGTTCAACGGCAATATTCCACTCTATTTTCTTGCGGGTGTAAAAATTGGTTCGCCTGTTCTCGGAAAATATTCCGCAAGCGGAACACTCCAAACAAACGGCTATTATCAGGTGTACATCGACACTTTTGTAGGTATGCCGAACCACTATTACTATGATAAACCTCAAAAATTCAACGGCAAGGCGGGTAAAACTGCGTTTAACACAATTAACCTGATGGCGTCTGTTGAGGTTGGAGTAGAATTAAATAAATATATTTTTAAAGAAAGCGAAGATGAAAAGGCTGCGAAACGCGAAAAACGCAAAAAACCAAAAGTGAAAGGCAAAAAGCCTGCTGAGGATTTTCAAAAAGAAAAACCAAGAGTTCGCGTTGCTCTCTTTGCCGATTACGGCATTTTGAATGCAAACAATTACAGTGTAAATTCTACATCTTTGGGCAATATTCTTTTTGGAATTCCAACAGGTATTACTACTGCCGGCGATGTAGTACCTGTTCCAACGCAAGGTTCGGATTGGTTTGAGAAATCCGGCAAAATTCACAAAGTTTTGCCTACCAACTCGCTTTTAGCATCAACCCGTGCAAAAGACAAAGCGGTAAATCCATTTATTGTCGGAGTAAAGGGAACAATTTTCTTTGACATTACAAAACCAAAAATGATACCCGACCCGCCAAAAGAAAAACCGAAGCCTCCTGTAATTCCGCCTCCGAAACTTATCACAGGTAAGATTATCAATGTAGAAACCAACGAGGAGATTTACGGCGCATCGGTTGAATTCCTTGATTTAAAGAAAAACAACGCGAAAGTACTTACAATAGCCAAAACAACAAACGGCGTTTTCAATACAAGACTTGATAGAAAAGGCTCGTACCGCGTAACTGTAAAAGTGCCAAACTTCTACGATTACATCGAAAATGCAAGCAATGTAGGCGATACTCTTATGATTTATATGCTGCCGATTGTAAAAACAGGTTCGTTTATTGTTCGCGGAATATATTTTGCAACAGACAAAACAGAGTTGATTTCAACTTCAAACGTTACGCTTGACTCTTTGGCTGACTTCTTGAAAACAAATCCAGAACTCAAATTTAAAGTTGTAGGACACACCGACAGCGACGGTTCAGACGAGCATAACGATAAATTGTCGGCAGGTCGCGCAAAAGCAGTCGTAGATGCTTTGATAGAGCGCGGAATTGACCCAAGCCGATTATCATCAGAAGGAAAAGGTGAAAAAGAACCGATTTGTCCCGCAAACGACACTCCTGAATGTAAGGCAGAAAACCGCCGCGTAGAATTTGTACCAATGGAATAGAAAGTAGTAAAAAAACATATCATTTAAACATTTAAAAAGTAAGGAACTTTAAAAAATAATTTTGATTTGCAGAGTCTGTGAAGATTCTGCAAATTTTTTTGTACCTTTCCCCTATAAATTTTTTGGAAAATTTTTATAAGTTTGTGCATAATTGAAAATTTTATGCTACCTTTGCAGCTCTTTTTTTAGAACAAAGAACAAAGACCGCTGCGCTGAAAGAATAAAGACAGGAAGTAGAAATTTAAAAAATTAGAAAAGAATAAAAAATTAAAAATAAAAATATTTAACAACAAATGTAATAATGACAGAATAATCAAAAATTCTTGCACAAGTCTTTGTTCTTTTAGCGTAGCGGTCTTTATTCTTTGTTCTAAAATAAATAACAAATCAAACAATGACAGAATAATGAAAAATGCTTGCACAAGTCTTTGTTCTTTTAGCGTAGCGGTCTTTATTCTTTGTTCTAAACAAAATGAACATAATTTTTACATTAACAAAACGTGAATTGCGCAGTTTTTTCGGTTCGGCAACGGGCTATATCGTGATTTCGATTTTTTTAATCGGCACCGCGCTTTTTTTGTGGATTTTTCCCAATCAATACAACGTTTTAGACAGCGGTTACGCCTCGCTTGACGGGCTTTTTGCGCTCGCGCCTATGCTGTTTTTGTTCCTTTGTCCTGCAATCACGATGCGGCTTTTTGCAGAGGAACGCCAGCAGGGAACGCTCGAGCTGCTGCTTTCGCGTCCCGCCTCAAAACTCTCAATCACGCTCGGCAAAGCGTTTGCGGGGTGGCTTTTGTCGGCAATCACACTGCTACCCGCATTGATATGGTTTTTGTCGATAAATTTTCTATCAGAGCCTGCTTTTAATGTTGATTCAGGCGCGTTTTGGGGGTCGTTTATCGGGCTGTTGTTTTTGTCAATGATATATATTTCTATCGGCACTTTCGCCTCTGCAATAAGCGGCAATCAGGTAGTCGCCTTTCTTGCTGCTGCGGTCGGCTGTTTCGTACTCTACATCGGGTTCGACTTTCTCGGCTCGCTTTTCACCAACGGCGCAACAAGTCAATTTGTGCGCGGCATTGGCATAGATTCGCACTACAAATCTATTTCGCGCGGCGTTATTGACAGCAGAGATTTAACTTATTTTTTAGTAGTATCGGCAATATTTATTTTTTGCACAGAAAAAGTTTTACAGAGAAAAAAATGAAAAGATTTTACTGTTTTTTGTATTTTATGTAATTTTTTTCATTACCTTTTATATAACTTACAGTTTTTAACGCAAAGGCTCAAAGCCGCAAAATGTCTAAAAAAGTTATTACTTTTTTCAATTTATCAAAAAAAAATACTAACTTTCCCCTGTAAATTTTTTTTATAAAAAAAATCACCAACCGCACAAAAAATGTTCGTGTAGTTCGTGTGGTCAGTGGTAAAAAAAACAGCCTTTCCCCTATAAATTTATGATAATCCGCAAAGCGACCTAATAATTCAATTTGAGGATTCAATTTGAAAATACAAAAATTCAATTTGAATATTTGAGGATTTGAAAATTTGAAAATTTTGGGATTTTAATTTCAAATTTTCAAATTGAATTTTGAATTTTCAAATCCTCAAATTTTCAAATTTTCAAATTAATTTTTATGCGTTTGTGTGTAATTGAAAATTTTATGTTACCTTTGCAAAAAATTTTATACTGGACTATGTACAGACAAATTTTTAAAAAAAATAATGAATATTTTAGTAACCAACGACGACGGTTTTCAGTCAAAAGGAATTAAGGCTTTAATAGAAATTGCGCGTGGGTTCGGCAATGTGCTGGTGGTTGCGCCAGACTCTGCCCGCTCTGCACAGTCAAGCGCACTAACTGTCAGTATGCCAATAACTTACAACGAAATTTTAAAAGAGGACAACCTGCGCATAATCTCGTGCAGCGGCACTCCTGCCGATTGCGTGAAACTTGCTTTTTCGCGGCAGTTGCCCGATATGGATTTTGAGCCTGACCTGGTGCTTTCGGGCATAAATCACGGCTCAAACTCGTCTATCAACATCATTTATTCAGGTACGATGGGCGCAGCGATTGACGCGGCACTGTATGGAAAACTCAGTATCGGATTTTCGCTTTGCGACCATAGCCTCAACGCCGATTTTTCGTTTGCAGGCGAATATTTTACCGAAATAATAAAAAATACGCTCAAAAACGGGTTGCCCTACGGAGTTTGCCTCAATGTGAATGCGCCTGTGGGCAAAATTAAGGGCGTGAAATATTGCCGACAGTCAAAAGGCGCGTGGCGCGAGGAATTTTTGGCTTACCCCACGCCCTACGGCAAAAGTTGCTTTTGGCTGACAGGCGATTTTATAAACGAGGAGCCGCACTCCGCCGACACAGACGAATGGGCATTGAACAACGGCTACATCTCTATTCAACCCGTGCAGACAGATATGACCGACTACGGATTTTTGGAAAATTTGAAAAAATGATTGACGTTAAACAAATAATAACGGAAAAAAATCTCTCTTTGCCGAATTTTTTGATTAATTGGTTAAAAAAAATCATTCACCAATCGGAAATTAACTATTTTCTCAAAAAAAATAGCGGAAAAATTGGCGTTGATTTTATGTCCGCAATTCTGAATGATTTTAACATAAAAACAAAAATTTCGGGGCTTGACAATATTGCGCATGGTGAAAAACTTATTTTCGCCTCCAATCACCCGCTCGGAGCGTTGGAAGCAATGGCTATCGGAACAGTTCTTGGCGAGCAATTCTACAACAAAATTAACTTTGTTACAAACGATTTGCTCACGTTTTTAGAGCCTTTGAAACCGATTTTTACGCCCGTTTCCGTTGGCGTGGGCAAACAGAATAAAATGCTCGCGGAGGATTTAGACAAAACTTTTTCGTCTGATAATCAGATAATTATGTTTCCATCTGGCACGGTTTCCCGCAGAATAAGAGGCAAAGTGCAAGACCCCGAATGGAAAAAAATGTTCGTTGCAAAGGCTCGGCAGTATGAACGCAATGTAGTGCCAATTTTTTGTATGGGCAGAAGTTCCAATTTTTTCCTGAATTTATCAAATTTTCGCAAATTTATCGGAATAAAAACTAATATCGAACTGCTTTTTTTGCCGAATGAAATGTTTAAGAAAAAAAACTCCGAAATCTGCATAACTATCGGCAAACCAATCTCTTATAAAACTTTTACAAAAGAAAAATCTGATTTTGAATGGGCACAGGAAGTCAGAAAAAAGGTGTATCTGTTGTAGAAACAAAAAATTTTCGCTCCTGTTTTTGGGTTGCTGCAAGACCCGCCTGCTACTGAGGTTGTTTTGTGTGTTCTCTTTTTCCTGAGTTTGACACTTTTCTTTCTTTAATTTTATAAGTATTTACAAATTAATGGTCAAACACTGTTTATTCCCTGTCATTGCGGGCTTTGACCCGCAATGACAGGGCACAACATCGAAAGTCGGGTATAACAATTAACTATTAATTTGAAAATTTGAAAATTTGAGGATTTGAAATTAAAATCCCTAAATTTTCAAATTGCATTTTTGTATTTTTGCATTTTCAAATCTTCAAATCTTCAAATTTTCAAATTGAATTGTTTAGCAGACAGTAATATTCTAAAAAGAATAAAGACAGAATTTTAAAAAAATCTTGCACAAGTCTTTGTTCTTTTAGCGTAGCGGTCTTTGTTCTTTGTTCTAAAAATATTTAGCGGACAGTAATAAAAAATAAACTTTTAAATGTTGCTTTGGGCAGTGTTTTTTACGAAAATATTTTTTCTATTTCTGAAAATAATTTATCTTTAACTTCCTCAACATCAAGGGTTTGCCCTAATTCTTTTTGCATCGAAGCAACGCCCTTATCGGTAAATCCGCAAGGATTTATTCTGTTAAAATAGGTTAAATCAGTATTGACGTTCAGCGCGAAACCGTGCATCGTAACAAACCTGCTGCTGCGCACGCCGATTGCGCAAATTTTGCGCGCTTTTGCAGGATTTTCCGCGTCAAGCCACACGCCTGCCGCACTGTTCATTTTTTCGCTTTTTATTCCGTAACTATCTAATACAGAGATAATTGCGCTTTCAATTTTGTGAATATACTCTTTTAGTCCAATATTGAGGTTTTCGAGGTCGAAAATCGGGTAGCCTACCACTTGCCCGAAACCGTGATAGGTGATGTCGCCGCCGCGGTTGGTGCGGAACACAGGCACAGAGCCGTCGTCGAGCAGCATATTTTGCTCGTTTCCACTCTTGCCGATAGTAAAAACGTGCGGGTGTTCGCAAAAAATCAGGTAATTTTCTGTCTTTTGCCCTTGCTGTTTTAGCGCAATAGTTCGGTTAAAAATTTCCTCCTGTCTTTGCCAAGCCTCAGAATATTCGATAGTTTTCCAATCAATTTTCTGCATAAAATTTTACCATTTTGAATATGGATTTTGGTTTATAAAAGAGTTGTAATAACGCACATCGCCAGTAACTTCTTTATCAATGAATTCTGGAATTTTAAATGTTTCCGCCTCATTTTCAAGTTCTATTTCGGCGATAATCAATCCAAGATTTTCTCCTTCAAAAACATCAATTTCCCACTTGCGCTTTCCCTGTGGAATAACCCACCGCGTTTTTTCAATAACAGGCTGAATGCAAAGCGTTTGCAGCATAATTTCAGCGTCTTTGAGCGGAATTTCATACTCAAATTCCTCACGCGAAAAACCGACTGACGCGCTTTTGAGCGTCAAAAAAGCCTGCTCATCATACAGTCTGACGCGCACAACGCGGTTTTTTTCAGTGCAAATATAACCCTGCTTAATTTTGTGCGGTACGCCTAATTCTTTGAAAAACAGATTTTTAACTAAAAATTTCCGTTCTATTTCCTTCGCCATTTTTGAAAATTTTAAGCGATTAAAGCCTCTGCCACTTCATCTGTTTTTTCCTGTCCTAGCAGTGTTAAAACGATTTCAAGCGCGAACTGTTTTGTGCAGCCAGGTCCCATGCCTGTGATTACGTTTTCGGACTTAACTACCCGTTTATCAACTACTTGCGCACCTGTAAGGTATTTTTCAAAACTTGGATAGCAGGTTGCAGTTTTGCCTTCGAGAATGCCGAGTTTGCCCAAAATTGCTGGCGCAGCGCAAATTGCAGCGATTTTTTTGCCCTCAGAATTGTGTTTTTTTAACAATTCTGTCAGGTATTCAAATTCACTCAAACGCAAAGTTCCGCCCGGCAAAACAAGAATTTCCGCATCGGAATAGTTGTTGTCGGCAAACTTTGTATCTGCCATAACTGTCACATTATGAGAGCCTTGCACATCAATGCTGTCCTCAACAGAAACGGTAACGACATTCAAATCCGCCCGCCTCAAAATATCAATCGTTGCAACCGCCTCAATTTCTTCAAAACCTGTTGTTAGAAAAACATAACATTTTTTCATATATTTAAACTTATTTTTAATCACTAACTACTCTGACCACACGAATAAAAGTTGAAAGTTGGAGTTTCCAATATTTTTCATTTTCAATTTTTAATTCGTATATTTGTGGATTGATTATTTTTTGCAAAGGTAGCATAAAATTTTCAATTACACACAAACGCATAAAAATTCAATTTGAAAATTTGAAAATTTGAGGATTTGAAAATGCAAAAATACAATTTGAATTATAGGTCGCTTTGCGGATTATCATAAATTTATAGGGGAAAATTACAAAATTTTTCCTTTTAAAATAATTTTGTCAATAATATTTTCGGTATAAGAATAAGGAATGTATTCAATACTTGGTATCTTGTTGGTAATTAACAAGTTAGCAACTTTTTCGACTGTGATTGAGCCGTGCGTTTGGCTAATGCCCATTGCATACGCACCGTTGATTGTGGCAGCGTTGATTGCTTGCGCGGGCGTGAGGCGCATTTTGATGCAAGCCAGCGAAAGCGCAAATTTCATATTGCCCGAAGGCGTGGAACCGGGATTGAAATCGGTCGCAATAGCCACACTTAAACCGCTGTTAATCATTTGTTTAAGCGGTGCATAAGGCAAATTAGAAAAGAATGAGCAACAGGGTAATCCTGTGGGCATTGTATCGCTGTTTTTCAACGCCGCAATTTCGTTTTCGCCCGAATTTTCGAGGTGGTCAACCGAAAGCGCGTTGTATTTTACTCCCACTTGCACGCCGCCCGAAAAATCCAACTCGTTGGCGTGAATTTTCCCGCGCAAGCCGTATTTTTTCGCCGTTTCGAGAATTTTCGCTGTTTGTTCAACCGTAAAAAAGCCTCTGTCGCAAAAAACATCAACGAAATCGGCGAGATTTTCCTCCACGATTTTCGGCAGCATTTCGGCGCAAATCAACTCGACATATTCGTTTTCCCTGCCGTTTTTGTACTCTTTCGCAAAGGCGTGCGCGCCGAGAAAAGTCGCCCGAATTTCCACGTCAGATGTCTCTTTCAATCGCCTAATTACGCGCAGCATTTTCAACTCGTCTGCGGTATTCAAGCCGTAACCGCTCTTAATTTCCATGGATCCTGTACCGAAACCCGCAACCATTTTCAACCGTTTAACTGCTTGATTATAAAGTTCTTGCTCGGAAGTTTGGTGTAGAAGTTTCGCAGAATTTAAAATTCCGCCGCCGCGTTTGGCAATTTCCTCATAACTCAATCCGTTAATTTTGTCCAAAAATTCACCCTCTCGGCTGCCCGCATAAACGATATGCGAGTGCGAGTCGCAGAACGCGGGAAACACCATTTTTCCGCTTGCGTCAATGGTTTTGCAGTTGAGCGCAGGGCAATTTTTCATTTCGCCAAAATCAGCGACAAGTCCCTTATTTACAACGATATAAGCGTTGTCAAGCGTTTCAATAACGCTCATTTCTTCGCCGCAAAGCCTCAACTTGTTTCTCGGTAAAATTCCAACAAGTTTTTTGATATTTTTTATTAAAAGCATAATTTTATTTTTCAGCAAAATTACAATTTTTTTTAGATAAAAAAAATCACGCCATAATAACTTCTTCGTAAAGCATACTTAATTTTTTCCTCAAATGCAGCACCGCATAGTGTTTTCGCGACAACAAAGTATTTACTTGCACGCCTGTGGCTTTGGCAATTTCTTTCACCGGAATGCCGTCAAATTCTGTTAGTTCGTAAATTTCGCGCTGTTCGGCAGGCAATTCGGCAAGCGCAGTTTCCAACTCCTGCCAAATTAACGAGCGCAGATATTCAGTTTCGGGCGTGGAGTTGTCGGCAAAAAGAATTTCGGCGAAATCCTGCATTATTTCATCGCCATCATCTTGTTGATACACAGGCATTTGTGCCTCACGTTTTTTCGTTCTGCGATTGATAATCAGGTTTTGCGCCACGCGGTAGAGCCACGCCGAAAGATGTTCAATAGGATTTAACGTCATTTGAACGGTTTTTATGAGCCGTTCAAAGACATCTTGCAGAATATCCTCTGCATCCTGTTTATTATCAACACGTTTGCCAATAAAAGATTTTAACTGCGGACGATATTCTACAATCAGTTTTTCGAGGTTTTCGTTATTTGCCTTCGTTGTTTTTGTCATTTTTTTGCTCAAAAAATTCGTGTCCAAAGCGACGGTAAAATTCACATCGTTCCTTATCATTCATTTTCAGCCATTTATTACGAAAAGCGTTGTGGTGCTTGTGTTCAAAATGCCTGTCGAAGAAACCGCAGCCGCCTAACAGTATTTTTGACAATGCAAAAATACCCAATGCCTGCCAAAAAGTAATTGTCGTTAATCCGAAAATTTGAGGCAAAAGACAATTCCAAAGCCACATAACCACTGCACCGAATAATGTAAAAAATGCTACTCCAAACAAAAAGTGAAAAAAGAAGCGAAAACCTTTGTGAATACCATTTTCTATACGTTTTTCTACACATTTTTCCCAAAAAGATTTTTGATTTTCCATTTTTAAATAATGTTTTTAAGATTTTTAGAGAATATTCTCTAACATTTAAGACAAATGAAAAGAAAAAATATTTTATGAAAAATATTTCAGTATATGACATTTTTAATAAAAAAATGCCAATAATTATCTGATTATTAGCAATTTATAGCATAATTTTTTCAAAAAAAATACTTTGAAATTTTGTAATTTTGCAGCCAATTCATTTAATATGTTTTCAAAAAATCTTTGCATAAAATATCAATTTATTTATTTTTTTACATACTTTAAATATCAAAAAAAATACTTTTGCAAAGGTATATAATTATTTTGAATGTTGCAAAATATAAAAAAACTTGCCAGAGCAAACGCATTAAATATTTGGTTGTGTTTTTAAAAGTATGCAAAAATACAAAAATGCAATTTGAAAATTTGAATATTTTGGGATTTTAATTTCAAATTTTCAAATCTTCAAATTTTCAAATTGAATTTTTATGCGTTTGTGTATAATTGAAAATTTTATGCTACCTTTGCAGCATTATGAAAATAACAATAATAAATGGTGCAAACCTTAATCTTTTAGGTAAGCGCGAACCCGAATTTTACGGCAATATTGCTTTTGAAAAATATTTTGAGGAAATAAAAAAAAGGTTTTCAGAAATTGAATTACAATATTTTCAATCAAATATTGAGGGTGAAATTGTAAATTTTATTCAGCAAGCAGGCGAAAATTCTGATGGAATTATTCTCAATGCAGGCGGTTATTCACATACTTCGATTGTGATTGCCGATGCGGTAAAAGCGGTTTCAAAACCGTGCATCGAAATACATATTTCAAATATTTTCAACCGCGAGCAGGAACGCCACAACTCGCTGATTTCCAAATATTCAACAGGCGTAATCGTTGGACTTGGCTTGGAAGGATACAAATTAGCAGTAGAATTTTTAATAAAAAATTAAAAATTGAAAATATACGAATGAAAAATTGAAAATAAAAAACTTTTAATTTTAGTCATACATAATTACATTTTACAAAAATTTAAACAGCCTCTAAAAAAGTAAGGGAAACTCCAATTTTTAATTTTCATTCGCAGTTAGTGTTTAAAAACAAATTTTAACAGATGAAAAAACTTTTAACAATACTTATTATGGCATCAATGTTTTCTAATATTTTTGCGCAAAAGCACCGTGTAGGCATTACTTTGAGCGGGGGCGGAGCGTTGGGATTTGCACATATTGGCGCATTGCAGGCGTTGGAAGATTGCGGCATTTACCCTGAAATTATTTCGGGCGCAAGTATGGGCAGCCTTGTAGGCGCGTTCTACGCCAACGGTTATTCACCATCGGAAATTTACGATTTTGTGAAAAACGAGCGTTTCAATCACCCTTTGAAAATCCTCGCGCCAACGCTAAAACGCTCTCAACTTGGACTTTCCTCACAAAAAAACATTTTGAAAGTTATTAAAAAATATATTCCGCACAATTCGTTTGAGAAACTCCAAAAACCGCTCTACGTCTGCGTTACCAACCTTACCACAGGCAACGCGGAGTACATTCACAACGGCGAAGAACTGTACACCTACCTGCTTGCTTCGTCTGCCATTCCAACAATCTTTGAGGCGGTGGAAATAGACTCTATGATTTACGTTGACGGCGGCGTTCTCAACAATTTGCCTGCGCAGGTAATCCGCGAACAGTGCAAATATTTGATTGGAATTGACGTAAAACCGCCGACCGATTTTATCGTTGCAAACAATATTAAAGACGTGTTAATGAGGAGTTTACAACTCGTGATTTCGGAAAATTCTAAGGAAGGACGCGACATTTGCGACATCCTTATTGAGCCAAAATCGAATATGAATTATGACGAATTTAGTTTTACCGCTTTTGAAAAAATCTACTACGAGGGTTATAATCAAATGAAAGCCTACTTGGAACAAAACCCTGAAATGTGGCAAAAATTGGCAAAGAAAAAGTAATTTTTAAATCACTTTTTATTATGATTTGATTATAAAAAAATCACTTTTTATTGTTATTTATTTGTGAAAATTTTTTCTTGATTCTGTAAAAAAAATTGTAATTTTGCGTTTTAAAATCATTTAATTTTTTTTAAAATATGTCGCACAAACATAATCATCAACACGAATGCGGCTGCCATTCGCACGAACATTCGCATTGTTCCTGTAATTCCGAAATGAATTTTGAGCAGGAACATCAGCATTTTTCGCAGTATTTGCCTGCTGTAATTACTTTTGCAATGCTGATTGCAGGCTTGATTTTTGAACATTCAAAGGCGTTTGAAAATCTCGCTTACGGAATTTTTTGGCATTTTTGGAAATCAACTTTTAGCATAATATGGTTTCTGACGGCTTATTTTATCATTGCTTTTCCTGTGTTGAAACAGACTTTGCGCGCCTTTTTACACAAAGATTTTTTTAACGAATTTTCTCTTATGTCGCTTGCTACAATTGGCGCAATTTGCATCGGCGAGTTTCCTGAGGCGGTTGCAGTGATGTTGTTTTATACGGTCGGCGAACATTTTCAGGAGGCGGCTGTTAATCGTGCAAAACGCAGCATAAAGGCATTGCTTGACGTGCGCCCTGATGCTGCTTTTGTGAAACGTGGCGGCGAATTTCTCGCCGAAAAGCCCGAAAATGTGAAAATCGGCGATATTATTCAGGTAAAAGTCGGCGAAAAAGTGCCGTTAGACGGCAAAATGCTCAACGAATTTTCCTCTTTCAACACTTCCGCGCTCACAGGCGAGAGCGTTCCGCGCAAAATCCGACAAGGCGAACAGGCGTTGGCAGGAATGGTAAATCTCGACTATGTCGCTGAAATTCAGGTAGATAAGTTGTATTCTGACAGTTCGCTTGCAAAAATTCTTGACTTGGCGCAAAATGCGGTTTCCCGCAAAGCAAAAACGGAACTTTTTATTAGAAAATTTGCAAAAATCTATACTCCGATTGTGTTTGCTTTGGCATTGCTAATCAGCCTTTTACCTGCGCTTTTTGTAGAAAACTACATATTTGCCGACTGGCTATACCGCGGTTTGGTTTTTCTGGTAATTTCCTGCCCGTGCGCGTTGGTAATTTCTGTTCCGTTGGGCTATTTTAGCGGCATCGGCGTAGCGTCAAAACACGGAATTTTATTTAAGGGAGCAAATTATTTAGAGTTAATGACCAAAATTACTCATATCGCTTTCGACAAAACAGGCACTTTGACAAAGGGCGTTTTTGAGGTAAAAAAAGTAGAATGTGAGGAAAATTTTGACAAAAACGAATTTATAAAAATTGTTGCTGCGGTTGAAAAACACTCAAATCACCCGATAGCAAAAGCGGTTACTGCTTATGCAGAAAAAAACGGTGATGGTTGCAAACTTGCCTCTGCGGTCGAAATGAAAGAAATTTCGGGACATGGCATTTCTGCAAAAGTTGATAATAAAACCGTACTTGTCGGAAATGGAAAACTGTTGAAAAAATTTGAAATCCCCTACCCTGTTGAAATTGACAACATATTGGAAACCACTGTGTTAGTTGCAATAGAGGGAAAATTTGCAGGCTATATAATTATCGCTGACGAAATAAAAGCCGACTCTCAAACTGCTGTAAATCAGTTGAATAATAATAAAATTAAAACTATTCTGCTTTCGGGTGATAAGGAAACCATAGCCGAATATACCGCTAAAACGCTGAATATAAGTGAGTTTTACGGAAATTTGCTGCCCGAAAATAAAGTGGAAATACTTGAAAAAACCAAAGGTAAGAACAACTCGGTTGTGGCGTTTGTAGGCGACGGCATCAACGATGCGCCTGCTATTGCGCTTGCAGACGTGGGTATTGCGATGGGCGGACTTGGCTCTGATGCTGCGATTGAAATTGCAGACGTGGTAATTCAAACCGATGCGCCGAGCAGGATTTTTACTGCAATAAATATTTCAAAATCAACGCATAATATTGTTGTTCAGAATATTGTTTTGGCACTTGGAATAAAATTTATTGTGTTGTTTTTGGGCGCATTTGGTATTGTAACAATGTGGTTGGCGGTGTTTGCCGATGTGGGCGTTGCACTGCTGGCAATTCTAAATTCTATCAGGTTGATTTTCAAGAAGTTTTAATATAAAAAGCAATATAAATAACCGTATATTTGCCTAAAAATCAACAAAATTTCTTATTATTTTCACATAAAAAAAGCAGGAACGAAATTTTTTCGTCCCTGTCTTTTAGTTTATTTTGGCTTCAACTTTGTTCAGCCACCATTACTATCAATGTTCTACGCTATCATTTAGCGAAGAGGTCAGTGCGTTTATTGAACTATCAAAATGACATTAAAACTTTTAGTTTTATTTGTCCATTTTCCGCCACACATACCAAATATAGCCCAGCACAAAAGGTATCAGCAACGACACCACGCTCATAGTTTTGAGCGTAAAGAGCGAACTCGAACTATTGACAATCGAAAGCGAGGAATTGATGTCGGAGAGTGAGGGGTAATACGATGTGCCGTTCCAGCCCGCAAGCAAAAGCAGCGTGAGGACTACCAGCACTGTGCCAATGCCCGCAAACCATATTCCGCGTGTTGATTTTTTGCAGAAAACACCTGTGATAATGCCGTATAAAACACCGACAACACCGATTAGCAGCGTTACAATCAAGTACGGATTTGCTAAAAAATTGTTGAAATATTTGTATTTTTCAACAATAAATGTGCCGTCAGATTGTTCGGCATAGCCGTCTTTTAGCAGTAATTTTATTAAATACGGCAAAAATAAAATCAAAAACGCTATTGCGTTGATTAATAAATGTTTACGCGAGCGTGATTGTATTTCATCATTTTTTATATTATTGATAAAATACAAACTTCCCAAGCAACGAGCAAGGAAAAATACCGCCAAACCGAGCACAACATTCCACAAATGGAACTGCGTTGTGCTGCCCACAACCGCCTCTAATCCGTGCCATTGCGTTGTCCATTGCGAAATTACAGGATTTTCGAGGTCTGTAATTCCGCCTTTATTTACCACAAATTCCGCACCGAAAAAGAACGTACTCACCGCCGCGCCAACCAATATAGGCGCAAGCAAACCATTGAGGAAAAGGAAAGATTTGTACGTTCCATTACCCAACAAATTTCCCTGTTTGTGAATGTACTCAAACGATACGGCTTGAATGATAAAACTGAACAAAATCAGCATCCAAACCCAATACGCGCCACCGAAACTCGTTGAGTAGAACAGCGGAAATGACGCGAAAAACGCGCCGCCGAATGTTACTAATGTGGTAAAAGTCAGTTCCCATTTTTTGCCCAATGAATTGAGTAAAAGTTGGAACTCATCGTCTTTTTTGCCGATTTGGTAAATCAATGACTGACCTCCCTGCACAAAAAACAGAAACACCAGCAACGCCCCCAAAAGCGACACCAAAAACCACCAATAATGTTGAAAAAAAACTATACTCATAATAATTTTAAATTTTAAATTTTAAATTGTTAATTAATAAATTGAGTAAATAGTTATTAGTGATTAGTGAATAATTTTTGCACCCAAACTAATCACTGCTAACTAATCACTATTCATTATCTACTCCTTTTTTTATTGCTTTCACCATTATTCCCAATTCAGCGATTAGCAAAATCGAAAATACTGCGAGGAATACAAAAAACGTAATTTGTACCGAGCTTGTCGGTATTTTTGACACAGACGCGCTCAAAGGCAAAATGTCCTGAATTGCCCAAGGTTGCCTGCCTACTTCTGCCACAACCCAGCCCGCCTGCGAACAGATGTAAGCCAGCGGAATTGAAATCAGAGCCAAAATTTGCAACCATTTATTTTTTTCTAAAATTCCTTTTTTATTGAAAAACCAATAAGCGATAAAGAAAATTAGAAAATAACCGCCGAGCAAAACCATAATGTGAAATGCGTAAAAGGTAATGCCAACAGGTGGAACAGCGTTTTTCGGTTCTTTGAAAAATCCATAACCGAAATTACCGATATTCTCGTCAAGTTGAATTAAAGCGGCTTGCTTTGTGCTGTCGCATTCGGTTGTACGATAGGTTTTTAACGCTTGTTGAGCCATTTTCCCCATTTCCATTTTTTCCTCAACGGAAATAATGCCCTGCGCCTCGTTTCCATCAACTAAATCCTTAATTCCCGCAACATAACTGTCTGTTTCGCTGTACGCGAGCCACGAAAGCATTTTCGGAAATTCGATTTTGAATAAAAACGGATTTTCGCTGTCGTTGTACGCCTCTTTTGAGGGGTTAAGAATGCCGATGCCAACAAGCCCTGCACCTGCTTTGCCCTCGTAAAGACCTTCCATTGCGGCAAGTTTCATAGGTTGATGTTTCGCCACTTTTTGAGCAGAGCCGTGTCCTGTCCAAAACGTGAGAACGATGCCTGCAATTCCCACCAAAGTAGCAATTTTAATGCTGTTTTTGGCAAATTCCGTATCGCGTTTTTTTAGCAAATAATAACTGCTCACGCCGATAACAAACGCTGCGCCGAGCATCCAAGCCGAAAGTACGGTGTGGAAAAATTTATTTACCGCCACCGGCGACAGAGCCACAGCCCAAAAATCGGTCAGTTCGTTGCGCGCAGTGTCGGGGTTAAAATCCATTCCTGCGGGGAATTGCATCCACGCATTAGCCACCAAAATCCACCACGCCGACAGCGTTGCACCGCCTACCGTGAGCCAAGTTGATGCAAGGTGAAAGCCTTTGCTAACCTTGTCCCAACCAAAAAACAGCACCCCGATAAAAGTTGCTTCGAGGAAAAACGCCACGATGCCTTCTATTGCCAAAGGTGCGCCGAAAATATCGCCCACAAAGTAGGAATAATTCGACCAGTTTGTTCCGAACTCAAATTCGAGAATAATTCCCGTTGCTACGCCAATCGCGAAGTTTATTCCGAAAAGTTTAATCCAAAATTTTGCAAGCCGTTTCCATTTTTCATCGCCTGTGCGGTAATAAATGGTTTCGTAGATGCACATAATTACACCAAGCCCCAACGTGAGTGGAACAAAAACCCAGTGGAACATAGCTGTCAGGGCAAACTGTGCCCTCGACCAGTCAATTAATGATAAATCCATTGTTTTTAGAGTTTAAATATTAGATATTAGATATTAGATATTAGATATTAGATATTAGATATTAGATATTAGATATTAGATATTAAAGTTTGTTATTTGCCTATGGAGTTATTTATTGTTTTTGTACTGTCTAAAAAAACAATAAATAACAATAAAAAACAATAAATAACAATAAATAACGATTAATAAGCATTAAATGTTAATCGTTATTTACTAATTGTTCTGCAACATAGTCCGCTTTGTCCTGTTCGTTGTCAAATTTGCTATTCAAAAAATTTGGAAATAAAAAAACTTTCAAAATTGCAAACATAATAAAAAGTTTGATAAGAATTAATGCCCAAAGCATTTTTCCTAATTTCGTCATTTTTTTAAATCCCTCAACGTACATTCTAAAAAAATCTGCAATATTTTTAATTTTTTCCATAAAAGAATAGTGTTTTTCTTGATAATATTTTGCAAAATTAGAAATATTTTTTGATATGATTGTAAAAAATTTTATTAATTTTATCTATTGTAATATTGATGAAATCAATGATAACCTTTGTGCATTTAGAAGATTTGAGAATTAGAAATTCAAAATTCAATTTGAAATTCAACAAATCATCAAATTTTCAAATCTACTTGCAGAGAGCGCAAAGCATTGATAATCAATATCAAAAACTTTGCGCTCTTGGCGTTTTCTTTGTGTTTTTTGCGTGAAAATGAACTTTTGAAACAGCCCCAATAAGTCAAATTTTAAGGTTGTTCTTTAAAACAGCGCGCACAATTTCCGAGAGACCTGTTCATCATGGGGAAGGATAATTGTTGGTTATTTTGTTGTATACTGAATGAATAATACATGGAAGTGCCGTTGACGTACGTACTGCTACAGTAAGTATTTGAGTCGTAGGTCACTATGTTACCGCTAATAATTTCGCGGTAGTGCTTTAAGGGCAGAAACATTTTTTCGTTAGCAGAGTAGTTAGTTACGATGATACCACCGTAAGTGGTACCATTAGATGACTTGCTGCGTATTTGCCAATTATTATTTTGGGTAGTAGTAGTAGTCAAGTTTATGGTTGCAACACCATTACTACCGTTGCCACTGACAATATCCCACCAATTCCATTGGGAAGGAATACGCCAACCAGAAGGACAGGGATTGTTGGCAGGTTTATCCCAATAAAAAGTAAGAGAACCCTGTTTATCACGACTATTGCCTGATTCAGTACCCCACAACCCATTGTCGAGACCATCATAATACCAGAAACGACCAGTCGGAATGTTAATGATAAATTTACCATAATATTCATTATCTGCCACTACTTGATGAGTAACAGGATCGTAAACAGGAAGATTGTTGGTATCAAAATTAATAAACTCAGAAGTATTGTCAGGAGTTGTACCGCAAGGCAATATTTGATTTTTGTGGTCTGTTGTGTTTTTACTCCAAACAGTATTTTGGTGTCCGTCAGCAAAGCGCCCCCACTGGTAAAAGTCGCCAAGGTCGCCAGCATTGTTGTTGGGATTATAAACCGTTCCGACTTGCCAGTCTGCGCTTTGTCCGAGGTTGAGCAGAGCCACTTTCACTGTTGCAGTACTGCCACCAAGAACGGTTTGATTGTTAGAACCCATGCCGAGAGTAAGGTATCTAACGCCTGTAATTGGGTCTATGCCGTAACCCGCAGTATTGGTTCCGATAAAGAGAATATCCATATTTGCGGTTCTGAATGTGTCGTCTGAATATTTAGCCGCACAGGCAAACACAATGCTGTCGTTATAATCCGTATCACTGTCATTTACCATAGGCTGATAAACATTTTTAACAAAATCAACGGGAATAGTGTAAGTGGCAGATTTTGCACCGATTATGGCTTTATATTCCGTGTCTGCCTGTCCAACACGTTTGGCAAACCACTGATAAGAAACAGGCGTACCTGTGTTGTAAACGTACATTTCCTGATACTGAAAATCATACATCACATTCACAAAAGTTGTGATGTTGATTGGTGCTGTAATACTGCCAGGTTCGGGGAATGACAGCGGCGCACACGCCTCAATCCACTTTGTTCCGTTCCACGTTTCGACACAAAGCGTAGAGGTGTTGAAAATCTGCAAGCCGAGAGCCTTGCCTTTTTTCTCGTCCTTAAACGCCTGTGTTTCCATCATTGCGTTGCGCTGGAGACTGTCCATTTGAGGCAGTCGCAAACCCATTGTGTTGTTGCTAATCAGTTCAAGAACTGAAAAAGACTGCGGTTCAAGGTTTGCACCCATTGTTACCTGCGAGCGGGCATTGCCCGACATCGCCAAAGCCAACGTAAGCATCAATATTGATGCGGTTGGAAAATTAATTTTTTTTAAATTTTTCATAAAAATCAAAATTTAGTTAGTTAATGATAATTATTTAAACAGACACAAGTAATTAGACACAAGACACAAGTTAAATACAAATTGCATTTTTAATTTCTTAATTGTTTTCCCCGCTAATTTTGTTTCTACCCTGTTCCCCCATTTGATAAAAGTTTTTGAACTTTTCCAAAGTTGGGCGTTTTATTGGTCTTTAGCGTTTTTTAAATTGCGGGCTTCGCCCGCAATTTAAAAAAAGAGTACTCTTTTTTTAAATTTTTTTTATTAGATATTTTTTGTTTTTATAATTCAGTTGCAAAGGTAATAATTTTTTTTGTAAATTATTGAAAAAAAAAAAATTTCAATAAAAAAAAATTTTTTTTATTGAAAATCAAGATTTTATAATAAAATTCTAAATGCACAACAGATTATCGTACATATAATTTGTTGTTTTAAATAGTTGCATTATGTGGTTGAATCTATCTCCAAAAAAAAATTTTAAAAATATTTTGTCAGTTCAAAAAAATGTTGTACCTTTGCAGTCCATTTTTTGAAAGTAACAAGAAATAAAAAAATAAATCATAAATAGTTGAATAACCAATGAAAAGAACGTTTCAACCATCAAACAGAAAACGCAAAAACAAACACGGTTTTCGTGAAAGAATGTCGTCTGCAAACGGACGGCGCGTTTTGGCTGCACGCAGAGCAAAAGGCAGAAAGAAACTCACAGTTTCCGATGAATACACATTGACAGCCTGATAATCAAAATATTTGTGCAACAAACAATGAAAGCGGGAATTTTTCTTTGCTTTTTTTGTTGTTTTATAAAAAATGTTAGCAAAATTTGCCTTTTTATATGTTTTTACAGTGATTTTTTTGTACCTTTGCACGTTTCTTAATGAAAAATTATATGAGGAAGTATGCCATTTTTGCAGTTTTATTGATTTCTGCGCAGGCTTTTGCAGAGTGCGGGAAAGATTCTACTTGGACAAAATATGTCAAGGGCGAATTTTTTACTACTACTACAACGGTTGTGAATTCAGATTTTTCGTCTGCACAAAGTGTTGTAAATGAGTTTGTCAGGCAGTTTAATAATGATTTTGGCAAGTTATTTACATGGACTTTCAAAGATATTGGCAAACAAAAAGAGGCAGAAAAAGACGCTTTTTATTTAGATATAAAATCATCTGAATTTGACAAAATGACAGGAGTTACTACGTTTACTGCTGATATTCTTGTGTCAGGCACAAGACGCTTTAAAGACGTGATTATCTCTTGTAAAATTACTCAAATTGGCAATAATAAGACACATTCAAGCGTTTTTGTTGATATTTTTTATTCAAATATGCTGCTAAAAAAAGCATACGGCACGATTTTTGTAGAGAAGTGCAACAACAGGGAAATTAAGATTTCGGTGTCAGTTTCGGTGCGTTTTGGTTGGTTTTTTAATATTTTTATTACAAAAAAAGTTTATAAAGACGTAATTGAATGGCGTTTGACAAAAATTGCACAAAATTTTAAAGAAGAAGTAGAAAAAAATTCCAAGTAGAAAGTAAAAAGTTTTTTCAACTTTCAACTTTCTGCTTTCAACTAAAAAAATATATGGAATATTCAATACAGTTAAAAAACATATTGCAATACAGTTCGGAGGAGGCAGACCGTTTGAAGCAGCGCGTAATTACGCCTGACCATTTTTTATTGTCGCTTTTCCGCATTCCAAATTGCAGAGCAATGAAAATTTTGGATTATTTTGCTTTTGATACAAAAGATGCAAAAGAAAAAATTGAGAAAAAAATGCAAGCGGATAAAAATGACGAAAAAACGGCGCAGGTATTAAAAGATACTGCTGAAAATTTGTTGCGTATCGCTTATTTAGAGGCGCGCAATATGCAAGCGGAAACTGTTAATACCGAGCATTTGCTACTCGCTATTTTAAAAGAAAATAATAGCGTTGCAGCGTGTGAACTTGGAAAGCAAAACGTTGGTTATCAACGAATTAAAGAGAGTTTGGCACAAAAAGACACTGCCATAAAAGCGATTTTTGATTTTGAAGAAGACGAAGAGGACAAGTCTGAAAAAGACGGCAATTCCAACAAAAAAGCGGCTACAAAAAAGCCCGCCGACAAAGATAAACCCGAAAGCGATACGCCCGCTCTTGACTCTTTTGGAAAAGATTTGACAAAAGCGGCTGCCGAAAACAAACTTGACCCGATTGTTGGGCGCGATGAGGAAATTGAGCGAGTTGTACAGATTCTCAGCCGTAGAAAAAAGAACAATCCCGTTCTTATCGGCGAGCCGGGCGTGGGCAAAACCGCTATTGTGGAAGGACTTGCCCTCAGAATACATCAGCGCAGGGTGTCGCGTGCGCTGTTTGGCAAAAAAGTGATTTCGCTTGATATGGCATCGCTGGTGGCAGGCACAAAATATCGCGGGCAATTTGAGGAAAGAATAAAGGCTGTTATCAGTGAAATTGAAAAATTTTCAAATATAATCCTTTTTATAGACGAAATTCACACGATTGTAGGCGCAGGCAGCGCGTCTGGTTCGCTTGACGCTGCAAATATTTTCAAACCCGCCCTTTCGAGAGGCGATTTGCAGTGCATCGGAGCAACCACGCTCAAAGAATACCGCGAAAGCATCGAAAAAGACGGCGCGCTGGAACGCCGTTTTCAAAAAGTGATGGTTGAGCCGACCTCACCAGAGGAAACCGTTACCATTCTTGAAAATATAAAATTTCGTTACGAGGAACACCATCAGGTTATTTACCCGAAAGATGTTTTGGAGGCTTGTGTAAAATTGACAGGGCGTTATGTGTCAGACCGCTGTTTCCCCGACAAAGCGATTGACGCGCTTGACGAGGTCGGAGCAAGAATCCGCGTTACCAATATGAAAGCCCCCGAAAGCGTTGAATCTATCGAAAACGAAATGGACAAACTCGAAGCGAAAAAGGCGGAGGCTGTAAAAGTTCAGAATTTTGAAGATGCGGGAAAATTGCGCGACAAAATTTTTGCTCTAACCTCAAAACTTGATACCGCAAAAAAAGATTGGTTGGCGATAGAGAATGCAAATAAAATCACGGTAACGCTTGACGATGTTTCGCGGACTGTGTCGATGATGTCGGGCGTTCCGATTAAGCGATTGGAACAGACCGAAAGCGAGCGGCTTTTGAAAATGGGCGATGCTCTCGAGAATCAAATTATCGGGCAAAACGCCGCCGTAAATAAAGTTGTAAAAGCAATCCGCCGTAACAGTGTCGGAATAAAGGACCCAAACCGCCCAATTGGCTCGTTTATTTTCCTGGGTCCCACAGGTATAGGTAAAACTCTGTTAGCCAAAAAGTTAGCCGAATATGTTTTTGGAAATGAAGACGCAATTATTAGAATTGACATGAGCGAATTTATGGAAAAACACAGCGTTTCGCGGCTTATCGGCGCACCTCCCGGCTATGTTGGTTACGAGGAGGGCGGGCAAATTACCGAAAAAGTGCGCCGAAAACCCTATTCCATAATCCTGCTTGACGAAATAGAAAAAGCCCACACAGACGTATTTAATATTTTGCTGCAAGTGCTTGACGAAGGCAGATTGACAGACTCTTTGGGCAGAAAAATCGACTTCAAAAACACTATAATTATAATGACTTCCAATGTCGGAACTCGTCAATTAAAAGATTTTGGGCGCGGAATTGGTTTTGTAATTCCTGACGAAAAAACCGAAAAAGAACACGCTAACAACGTGATTAAAAAGGCGTTGACAAAAACTTTCTCGCCTGAATTTCTCAATAGAATTGACGATGTTGTGATATTTGAGCAACTTGACAAAGCCTCGTTGTACAAAATTATTGAAATCGAACTCAGCAACCTAACAAAGCGTTTGCAATCTATCGGCTTGAAACTTTCTTTGACCGAAGAGGCAAAAAATTTCCTCTTTGAAAAAGGCTACGATGTGCAGTTCGGCGCACGCCCACTGAAACGTGCAATCCAAAACTACGTTGAGGACACCGTTTCTGAGGTGATGCTGCTAAACAAACTCCCTGAAAACAAAGAACTTACACTTGATTTGAATGAGAAAAAAGACGGATTAAAAGTATAAGATGGGTACCCGTATATGTCCAAGCAGAATTATAATTCGTTGATTTTATGGGCTTTACCACAAAAGGCAAAAATACAATTTGAAAATTTGAAAATTCAATTTGAATATTTGAATATTTTGAGGTTTTAATTTCAAATCCTCAAATTTTCAAATTGCATTTTTGTATTTTCAAATTTTCAAATTTTCAAATTAATAATTAATTGTTAATTGTTAATTATTACAAGTTTGTGTATAATTGAAAATTTTATGTTATCTTTGCACATTATTTTTACACGGAAAATTTTATATGAAAAAAAATAATTCAGTATTAATTATAGTCAGCGTTACGGCGATGCTTTTGCTTGTTGCGGCGTTGATTATCAGTGTTTTAAAACTAAAAACAGCCAAAACCGAAAACACTCAGTTAATTGAACAAATCGGTTATGAAAAAGAGCGTTTGGAGGAGGACAAACGGCAACTTGAAGGCGATTATATGTCGCTTTCGCAGGAATTGCAGGGTTTTAGCGTGAAAATTGACAATGATTCAATCCTCAAAAAACTTGACGAGGAGCAAAAGCGCGTGCAACTGCTTATTGAGGAGTTGCGCACAACAAAAGCGACCAACTTGCGCCGAATTTCCGATCTCAAAAATGAACTCACCTCTGTGCGCAAAGTGCTGCATTATTATGTTGCACAGGTCGATTCGCTAAATCAGGCAAATACACGCTTACATTCTGAAAATAAGGAAGTTACAAAAAAATATAACGAGGCAGCGCAAACTGTGGAATCGCTCACTGAGGAAAAAGAACAACTGACCGAAAAAGTTACCCGCGCTGCACAGTTAGAGGCGCGCAATATTATTGTAGAACGGCAAACAGGCAGCGGTAAGAAGACTAATAAAATCAACAAAACGGCGTTGCTGAAATTCAGTTTTACCATTGGCAAAAATATCACTTCGCAAGTTGGTGAAAAGACGATTTATATTCGGATTGAAACACCTGAAGGCGCAGTTTTGTTCAAAAAACCTACCGACACTTTTCTTTATGAAAACAAAGATATAGTCTATTCCGCCCGCAAAAATTTTGAATATTCGGGCGAAGAAACTCTGCAAACGCTCTATTGGACAGTAGAAGAGGCATTGTGGAAAGGCGCGTATCGGGTAGATATTTTTATTGACGGGCATTTAGTTGGCTCGCAAGGATTTGAATTAAATAAATAATAATGCAATTTGAAAATTTGAAATTAAAATCCCAAAATATTCAAATATTCAAATTGTATTTTTGTATTTTCAAATTTTTATTGTAACTTTGCACCGATTTTTTGACAGAGTTTTATAGGACTTCGGCTCTGTTAGAAAATCATAATGAAAAAATCAAATTTTAGAAGTATCCAAAAATAAATTAAAATAGATGAAAACAGTTTTAAGCGGAATACGCCCGACAGGCAATCTGCATCTTGGAAATTATTACGGCGCATTAATTAATTTTGTAAAAATGCAGCAGGAAAATCGGTGCTTTTTCTTTATCGCCGATTGGCACTCGCTTACCACGCACCCAGACCCAAAAACACTGCACATTAATGTAAAAGATGTACTGTCGCAATATCTCGCGTGCGGGCTAAACCCAGAACAATCAACTATTTACGTTCAATCTGATGTGCCTGAAATCGCCGAACTTTATTTGTTGCTAAATATGCACGCATATCTTGGGGAGTTGGAAAAAACCGTTTCTTTTAAGGAAAAAGCGCGCCAAAATCCGAATAATGTTAATGCTGGTTTGCTCACTTACCCTGTGCTTATGGCGACTGATATTTTGATACACAACGCCGATTATGTGCCTGTGGGCAAAGACCAGGAGCAGCATCTCGAAATGACGCGCACCTACGCAAACCGCTTTAACAGCAAATACGGCGTAAAATATTTTAAGCAACCGAAACCGTTTAATTTTGGGCAGGAATTAATAAAAATTCCCGGACTTGATGGTAGTGGAAAAATGGGAAAATCGGAGGGAAATTGTATTTATTTAATTGACGAACCGAAAATTATCGAAAAAAAGGTAAAAGGTGCTTTAACTGATAATGGACCCGAAGGAGAAAACAGTCCCAAACCCAATTATATTGAAAATCTATTTACAATTCTCAAAGTGGTTTCTACGGAAGAGGTTGTCTCGTTTTACGAAAATCTGTGGAACAGCGGCGAACAGCGTTGGTACGGCAAACTAAAAGCGCAGTTGGCTGAGGACATTATAAAGGTTACCTCGCCAATGCGCGAAAAAATTAACGACATTAAAAATGATGACGAATTTTTGCGGCGCGTTACTGAAATTGGCGCGGAAAAAGCCCGCGAAAGCGCATCCAAAACATTGAAAGATGTAAGGGAAATAATGGGATTTAGGAGTTTTTAAACTCTTTTTATAAATATTGCTGTCTGCTAAACCTTTTTTTGCTCAAAAAAAGGTTTAGCGGACAGCCTGTTTTTTTATTATCAAATTAATCAAATTCAAAAATCTGCAACACAGCGCACGCACTGACCGTATGACTTGGTGGAAACTAAACCTGAACCTGCGTT
>JAISYF010000161.1 GCA_031270065.1 Prevotellaceae bacterium
GCTCGCGCTAAATGTTGTTTCCGCGCCTGTAACGTAATAAACTCCCTCCTTTTTTATATTCCGCGTCTCTAAATTCCGCCTTAAAAGTCGGCTCAATGTAAGGGATTAACTGACAAGTTTCACAATAAATTATTAAATATCAAATGGTTACAGCGACAAAATATGATTTTTGTCATGTACTAAAAAAAATAATAATAATTTTCAGGCAAATAGACGGATATTCATTTAATTTTTTTGCAAAATAGAAAAAAAGGTTGTAATTTTGCCGAAAATTTTAATCATTTAAAAATCAAAATATTATTTCTATCGAAAGAAATGTAAATAAATTTGTTGTCCGCCTGCCGATTACAATGGACATTGAGCGTGGACATTGAGCGATTGCAAGATATTATGATTATCTGTGTTATAAGGAATTGACGTTGAATTACAGCGTTGAGCAAAATGAAGCAGATAATTTTGCAAGCAGTGTTAATAGCGATTGGTGGAAAATAAATACAAATTTGCTGTGTAAATGAAAATAATTGTTGATACAAATATTATTATTCGTGCAGTCTGTGTGGTTAGTGGTCAAAAATAAATAAATCTGAAAAAAAAATGAAACCTGCATTATTAATCCTTGCGGCGGGAATGGGTAGCCGTTACGGCGGTTTAAAGCAACTCGACAGGGTTGGCGCAAGCGGCGAAACCATTATGGATTACTCTGTCTATGACGCTCTAAGAGCGGGTTTCGGCAAAGTGGTGTTTGTGATACGCCGAAGTTTTGAACAGGATTTTTACCGCGAAGTTATCTCAAAATTTGAGGACAGAATTGAGGTGAAAACCGTTTTTCAAGATATTTCCGCTGTGCCTGATGGTTGCGTTTTTAACCTTGAACGTGAAAAACCTTGGGGAACAAATCACGCCGTTCTTATGGCAAAAAACGTTGTAAATGAGCCGTTTGGAGTGATAAACGCTGACGATTTTTACGGGCGTGAGTCGTTTGAAATTTTGGCGGATTTTCTGAAAAATGCAGCAGAAAAAACAGGCAATTACTGTATGGTGGCATACCGTTTGAACAACACGATGTCGGAAAATGGCGCGGTAAACCGAGGCGAATGCTTTGTTGATAAAAATAATCTGCTGACCGATGTAACCGAGCGCGAAAATATTATTCGTAAAAAAAATAAAATTGTTTATTCCCTTGATAATCAAGAAGTTGAAATAAATGCAGATACTCCTGTTTCTATGAATTTTTGGGGATTTACGCCCGATTATTTTGAATATTCCAAAAAAAGTTTTGTTGAATTTCTAAAAAATCGCGGCAACGAATTGAAGTCCGAATTTTACATTCCCACAATGGTTAATGACTTAATTCTCTCAAAATCAGCAACTTGCAAAGTTTTAGACACGCCTTCAAAATGGTTTGGCGTTACCTACCCGCAAGACAGGGAAATGGTTGTGGCAAAAATCAATGAATTGGTAGAGAGTGGCGTTTACCCGAAAAAGTTATGGGAGTAGGTATGCAAATGATTAAAAACCAACATACTTTTATCAATATCGGCGAGCGGACAAATGTGGCGGGAAGCGCGAAATTTGCGCGGCTTATTCGTGAAAAAAATTATGACGAGGCTGTGCAAATCGCTAAAAATCAGATAATTAACGGCGCATCAATTATCGACATCAACCTTGACGATGCAATGATTGACTCCGCAGCAGAAATGGAAACTTTTGTGCGAATTCTCAGCAATGATGCCGATGTTGCCAAAGCAGCGTTTATGATTGACTCGTCAGATTGGAACACGATTTTGGCAGGCTTGAAAAATTTTCAGGGAAAATCTATCGTCAATTCTATTTCACTTAAAGATGGCGAGGAAATTTTTTTACGTAAAGCGTTGGAAATTAAGCGTTTGGGCGCAGCAGTTATCATTATGGCTTTTGACGAAAAAGGGCAAGCGGCAACTTTTGAGCGCAAAATAGAAATCTGCCAACGTGCCTACAATTTGCTTACGCAAAGGCTTGATTATGAGCCGTATAACATAATTTTTGACGCGAATATTCTCACAATAGGCACAGGAATTGAGGAACACAATAATTATGCAGTTGATTTTATTGAGGCGGTGCGTTGGATTAAAAATAATCTGAAAGGCGCACTCACTTCGGGAGGAGTTTCCAACCTAAGTTTCTCATTTAGAGGCAATAACGCGGTGCGCGAAGCGATGCACTCGGCGTTTCTCTACCACTCAATCGCGGCGGGGCTTGATATGGCGATTGTCAATCCTGCAATGCTGCAAATTTATGACGATATTCCGAAAAATCTGTTGCAAGCCGTTGAAAATATGATATTTAACAGAAAAAAAAATGCAACTGAGGAATTGATTTTATTGGCGGAGAAAATTAAAAATGAAATTGCAGGTCAAGCCCGCAATGACAGCGACAATAGCGTAGGGACAAAAAAAATTTCGCCCCAGCCAACCGACACCGTTGAGAAAAGGCTCGAAAACGCTCTGCGTTTTGGAAATTCGGAAAACTTGGAGCAGGATTTGCGCGAAGCGTTGCAAAAATATTCGTCTGCGGTAGAAATTATCGAACAGCCGCTTATGAACGCGATGGACAAAATCGGCGAACTCTTTGGCGAGGGTAAAATGTTTCTGCCTCAGGTGATTAAATCGGCAAAAGTAATGAAAAACGCGATTGAAATTTTGCAGCCAGAAATCGAACGGCAAAACCTCAAAACCGTTGCTAAAAAACGCCCGAAAATACTGATTGCCACTGCCAAAGGCGACATTCACGACATCGGCAAAAATATTCTGTCCATTGTGCTTTCGTGCAGCAATTTTGAAGTGGTGGATTTGGGAATAATGATTGAAAATCAGGCGATTATAGATGCAACAAAACTCCACAAGCCTGATATTGTCGGCGTGAGCGGGTTGATTACGCCCTCACTCAGCGAAATGGCGGATTTGTGCCAAATGCTTGAAAATGAACAGCTTAATATTCCATTTTTTGTCGGCGGAGCGGCGGCATCGGCAGTGCATACTGCGGTAAAACTTGCGCCGTTGTACTCTTTTGGTGTGTTCCACGGCGGCAACGCTTCTGCATCAACTGCGTTAATGAAAAAATATCTGCAAAATCCGCAGCTGGTTACTTTGCAAAATGCTGAAAACCAGCAATATAGCAGAGAAAAATATTTGGCAAAAAAAGAAAAACTCGCAACTTTTGCCGAAAGTCAAAACAAAAAACCTGTTTTTGAGAAAGCGAGTTTTATTCAAAACGAAAATTTCGGAGCATTGAATATTTTTTGTAAAAATATGAATATCAGCGTTTTAGAAAATTTTATTGAATGGAATGAATTTTTGCATTTTTGGTTTGCATCTTCGGCGGCGCGTGATGTAGGGGCAAATAATTATACTGCTGGCGCAGATTTTCAATCCGTACCTGAAACGCAAAGGCTCAATTTACAAAATCGAGACAGCGAAAAAGAAAAATTACTTGCAGAAGCAAAAAATATTCTAAAAACAGAGAAAAATAATTTTGAAGTTTCGTATATTGTTGAGTTTTTTGATGCCTGTTCTATTGATAATCAGATAGTTTTACACACAACTAATAATACGGCTAAAAACGAAACACACTGTTGCGGGCTTGAACAATCCAATCAAAGCAACAATGACAGGGAAGAGCATTGTTTTCCGATGTTTAGGCAGCAAAACAACGATTTTCTTTCTTTGGCAGATTATTTTCCTGACAAAAAATTAAAAATGCGTTCAAAAATCGGGCTTTTTTGCGTTTCGGCAGACTATATAAGGGCAAATAATTTTTCACTCCTGCAAGACGAAAAATCTTACGAATATTTGCTCAAAAAAACGCTTTGCGCAAGGTTGGCAGAGGCTTGTTCAAAGTTAATTCAAAGCAAAACAAGGGCGAATAATAATTCGCCACTACTTGCGCCTGCTTTTGGCTACGCGGTTTGCCCAGACCATTCATTGAAACGCGATACATTTGATATTCTTCGAGCCGAGCAACGAATTGGCGTGCAACTCTCTGATACTTACGGTATTACGCCCTCAACTTCCATTTGCGGAATGCTTATCGCCCACCCGCAAGCAAAATATTTCAATATTCATTCTATTGATAATGAGCAATTTACGTATTATGCAACGGCACGAGTTGCAAACTCGCGCCAGCAAATTGACGAAGATAAATTGAAAAAAATTTTAGGGCATTTGTTGTAAAAACGCAGGGGCGGATTTAAAAAACCCGCACCTACTATTTTTTACGCATACATTTCCTCAAAAATTTTTCTCAATTCGGGGCTTTCGCGCAGTTCTTGCAGCGTTATTTCGGCGTGTCCTCTGGTGTAGCCGTTGCCTACAAGCATCGTAACGTCAGAGCCAACTCCCTCCGCGCCAAGCGCAGCCTTTGTAAAAGAGGTTGCCATCGAAAAGAAATAGACAATTCCTGTGTCTTTGGTGCAAAGAATTGAGGTCATTTCGGTGTCGGGAATATTGACGTTGTTAATCGTAATATCGCACATTTCGCCGTTGGTAAGTTTTTCTATTTCCTCCAAAACAGGCACAGGCTGGGTAGCGTCTGCGGCAAAAACGCTGTCGCAGAAATTCAATTTTTTCAGTCTGTCAGCCGACTTCGGACTGCCACACAGACCGATAACTTTGCCTGTAACGCCCGCACGTTTTTTCGCTTCGTAGCAGCAGAGCATACCCGATTTTCCGCCTGCGCCGATTATCAAAACGGTGTCTCCCGGTTTAACTAATTTTGCCGTTTGAGCAGGCGCGCCTGCCACGTCAAGAGCCGAAAGGGCGAGTTTTTCGGGCATATCAGCGGGAATTTTTGCGTAAATGCCGCTTTCAAACAAAATCGCCTTGCCGTCAATATCAACTTGGTCAACTTCCGCACGAATTTCCTTTATTTTATCAATTCTGAGCGGCGTAAGCGACAACGACACAAGCGTCGCTATCTTGTCGCCCTCTTTCAAGTCAATTTTACCTTTGAGCGCATCGCCGATTTTTTCAACAACGCCGAGCAACATTCCGCCAGAGCCTGTCCAAGGGTTGCGGTGCTTGCCCTGCTTTGCAACAATGTCAAGCATAATTTCGGCGATTTTAGCCTTATCGCCGCCTGCGCGAGCCGAAATATCGGTGAATGACGCGCTGTCAATATTCAGTGTTTTTACGTCAATGAGAATCTCGTTGTCGTAAATTTCCGACATATCGTTGTCGATTTTGTTGGCGGGTTGCGGCAACACGCCTTTCGGTTCAATTACACGGTGAATACCGTATTTATTTCCTTGTTTTTGCATAATATTTAAGATTTTTTTATGATATATAAATTATTAATTCAACTTTCGCAAGTTCATTAAGTAATAGAAAATTAATAGCATATTATTTTTTTAACCACTGATAAATTCAAAGGACACAAAGGTAGCATAAAATTTTCAATTACACACAAACACATAATAATTAATTTGAAAATTTGAGGATTTGAGGATTTGAAAATTCAATTTGAAAATTTGAAATTAAAATTCCAAAATATTCAAATTGCATTTTTGTATTTTCAAATATTCAAATATTCAAATTTATTACTGTCCGCTAAACCTTTTTTTGCTCAAAAAAGGTTTAGCGGACAGCCTGTTTTTTTATTATCAAATTAATCAAATTCAAAAATCTGCAACACAGCGCACGCACTGACCGTATGACTTGGTGGAAACTAAACCTGAACCTGCGTT
>JAISYF010000180.1 GCA_031270065.1 Prevotellaceae bacterium
TTTAAAATTATTCTTCAAATATACGAAAATTCAGGTTTAGATGTTTTTTGATAATCCGATTACGCTTGATAATCCCGAAAATTTTTATAAGTTTGTGTATAATTGAAAATTTTATGTTAACTTTGCAGACTGTCAATTTTTACCTTATGATAAAAAAACTTCTTAATGAGCGCATTCTTATTCTTGACGGCGCAATGGGTACTGCAATTCAGGCATTTGGGCTTGGTGAAGCGGATTTTCGCTGTACGGAATTTACGCAACACAATATTAATATTAAAGGCAACAATGATATTCTAAACCTGACGAAACCCGAAATTATCGCAGAAATTCATAGAAATTATATCAACGCTGGCGCAGATATAATTTCTACTAACACGTTCAATTCCAATGCATTATCGCAAGAGGAATACGGATTGTCGGGGCTGGTGTATCGGCTGAACTTTGAGGGTGCGAAAATTGCCAAAAGCGAGGTGCAAAAAGCCTGCCACAAAGTTTTTGTAGCGGGCAGCATTGGACCGACTTCAAAAATGCTCTCGCTGTCGCCCGACATCAACCGCCCCGAATTTCGCGCAACCTCTTTTGACAATTTGGCAAAAACCTGCGCCGAGCAAGTCTGCGGCTTGATTGACGGCGGCGCAGATTTGCTTTTAATCGAAACCGCTTTTGACGCATTAAACGTAAAGGCGGCTCTTTATGCAATATGGCAAGTATTTGATAATAAAGGAGTTACGTTGCCTGTAATGGTTTCGGCAACGGTGAATGACAAGTACGGACACACGCTTACGGGGCAAAGTTTGGAGGCGTTTTTTAACTCAATTTCACATTTTCCGCTGTTGAGTTTTGGACTAAATTGCTCTTTCGGCGCGGAAATGCTGATGCCGTTGATTGAGCGTTTGCACAAGATAATTCCCTGTTATTTAAGCGTTTATCCTAACGCGGGCTTGCCCAATGAAATGGGGCAATATGACGAAACGCCCTGCTTTACCGCCTTGCAAATTGAAAAAATCGCGCAAAAAGGGCTTTTGAACATTGTTGGCGGCTGCTGCGGAACAACAGCCGAGCATATTTCCGAAATCAAAAAACACGTTGCAAATATTCCGCCAAGAAAATTGCAAAAGATTGATAATCAATTAATTGTAAATGGATTGGAAATAGTAAAGGCAGGTTAAAAATTTCTGTAAAGTTACATTATGTTTTTTTGCATAAAATTTTAAAAAAATAGTTCAATTCCGAATTTCATAATTTTTTTGTACCTTTGCACCTCATTTTTTCTAAAAAAAATATACATTAATAAAGATATATGGAAGTTAAAAGAAAAATTAGAAAATTTATTGATAAATTTTCGTCATCGTCTGTAAAAATTTTGGTTACGGGCGGAATGGGTTATATTGGCTCGCATACCGTTGTGGAACTGATGCAGGCAGGTTTTGAGGTTTATATCGTTGATAATCTGTCGAATTCTAACGTTGATGTGCTGAAAGGAATTGAGAAAATAGTCGGCGGCAAACCGCATTTTGAAAATATCGACTGCACCGATTATGTAGCAATGGACAAGTTTTTCTCGAAACACGAGGGAATACAGGTAATTATTCATTTTGCGGCGTTAAAAGCGGTTGGCGACTCGGTAAATCGACCGCTTCCGTACTATCGGAACAACGTTGTTTCACTTATAAATCTGCTCGAACTTATGCCTGTACATAAAATTCCTCACTTGGTTTTTTCATCGTCCTGCACTGTGTATGGACAGCCCGACAAGATGCCTGTTACAGAGGAAACGCCGCGCAAAAAAGCGGAGTCGCCCTACGGCAACACCAAGCAAATTTGCGAGGACATTATAACTGACACCATTCACGCCAACAAGGATTTGCACAGCATTTTGCTCAGATATTTTAATCCTATTGGGGCGCATCATACGGCGTATATCGGCGAGCAGCCCAACGGCGTGCCTGAAAATCTTGTGCCCTATATTGTGCAAACCGCCGCAGGAATACGCAAAAAATTGCGCGTTTTCGGCAACGACTACAATACGCAAGACGGCTCTTGCATTCGCGATTATATTAATGTGGCGGACTTGGCAATGGCGCACGTTGCCGCTGTAAGACGGCTTTTAGAGGACAAAACCACTAATACGGAGATATTTAACCTTGGCACAGGCGCAGGAACTTCGGTGTTGGAATTAATCAAAAAATTTGAGGAAACCACAGGCGTAAAAGTGCCTTACGAGATTGTTGGAAGGCGCGAGGGCGACATTGAGGCGATATGGTCGGAAACAAAAAAAGCGAACAAAATTCTCAAATGGAAAACCGAAATTTCGATTGAGGAGACTCTCGCCTCCGCTTGGAAATGGCAGCGGCACATTATGGACAGAGAAAGCCAGACAGAGAAAAAAAAATTCGGGTTTTTGTCTGGAAGTTAGTTTATGTTAAAAAACGATAAAATATCACTGCGTGCTGTTGAGCCTGAGGACTTGGAATTTTTGTATAAATACGAAAATTTGCCTGAAATTTGGGCATGCAATTCGCGCAAAGAGCCGTTTTCGCGGTTCGCGCTAAAAGAGTATGTAAGCAACTGCGACAAAACCATTTACGAGCGGGGGCAATTAAGGTTTATGGTTACTTTGAATGAAAATAACCGTACAATCGGCGCAGTGGATTTGTTCGATTTCGATTATCATAACGGCAGGGCGGAAGTCGGCATTTTTATCTCTCAAGAGTTTCAAAATCAAGGCTTTGGCTTGCAGGCGTTGGAACTTTTAACCGACTATTCGTTTCATTTTCTCAATATTGAGCAACTTTACGCATATATTTTAAAAGAAAATTGCTCTGCGGTAAAATTGTTTCGCCACGCAAAATTTGAACACTGCGCAACGCTCAAACGCTGGTTTTTTCACAAAGACCAATATTGTGATTGCGCTGTGTTTCAACGGTTTAGATAATGCACAAAGGGTGTTTATACTTTTTATCCGTTAATATCCGTAAGTTTCACATACGGTTATTAATATATTGCCCTATCGGGCAAAAATTTTGAATTTTTAACTTTTAGTTTTTGGTTTTTAACTTAACAAAAAATGGACATTATACATCTTTTGCCTGATTCTATCGCCAATCAAATTGCGGCTGGCGAGGTAATTCAACGCCCCGCCTCTGTGGTTAAGGAGTTGATGGAAAACTCGATTGACGCTGGCGCAGACAGGGTTACGGTAGTAGTAAAAAATGCGGGCAGAACCTTTATAAAAGTTGTTGACACAGGCAAAGGTATGTCGCAAACCGATGCCCGAATGGCGTTTGAGCGGCACGCCACATCGAAAATTCAGAATACAGACGACCTGTTTCGCTTGCGCACAATGGGTTTTCGCGGCGAGGCGTTGGCATCAATCGCGGCGGTGGCGAGTGTGGAGTTGCGCACGCGGCAAAAAGGCAGCGACTTTGGCACTTTTATCGAAATTGCAGCCTCGAAAATTCTCAAACAGGAGATGGATTCGTGCGCCGAAGGAACATTTTTTTTAGTGAAAAACCTGTTTTTTAATGTGCCTGCACGCAGAAAATTTTTAAAGACAGAGGAAACAGAACTCAGGCATATAATCACTGAATTTCAGCGGGTTGCGCTGGCAAATCCGAATATTGCACTCGAACTTTTTTCGGGCGATGATATGATTTACGAACTGTCTGCCACAAACCATAAGCAAAGAATTGCAGCGGTTTTCGGCAAGAAAATTCGTAATTTTTCACAAAATTTGTTAAATATTGAAGTTAAAACAAGTATTGTAAATATTTTCGGTTTTGTAGGAAAACCGCAGGCATCGGCAAAAAACACGCAACAATTTTTCTTTGTAAATGGGCGTTTTATGCGCCACCCATATTTTCACAGAGCGGTTATGAATGCCTATGAAAATATGTTGCAGCCTGATACTTCACCGTATTATTTTATCTATTTTGAGGTTAATCCAGAAAATATTGATGTGAATATTCACCCGACAAAAACTGAAATAAAATTTGAAGACGAGCGCGAAATTTGGTCAATTCTTATGACAGCAGTTAAAGAATCATTAGGGAAATTTAACATAATTCCGTCTATTGATTTTAACACCGAAGGGCAGATTGATATTCCCGTTTTGGGTAAAAACCGCAATTTTGAAATGCCCAAACCTGTTTTTAATCCGAATTACAATCCTTTTGCAAACCATTCGCCGCGAAATTCTTACTCGAAAAGTTTTGAAAATTGGGAAAAACTTTATGAAAAAAACGAACCGCAATATATTGATATTAAACCGATTAACTCAAATCAGCCTTTGATTTCGGAAAATGAAAATTTCACAGATTTTTTTCGTTTTAGAGAAAAATATTTAATTACTTCCGTTAAATCTGGGCTTATGATTATTGACAGGCAGCGGGCAGAGGAACGGATTGTTTATGAAAAAATCCTGCTGCAAATGGAGCAGCAGCAAAGCGCAATGCAAAAGGTATTATTTCCTGAAAATCTGCAACTTAGCACTGACGAAAACCTGCTTTTCAAAGAAATTCTGCCAGATATTCTCGCAATCGGCTTTGAGTTTGAGACAGAGGGCGAAAATTCGTATCTCGTTACAGGAATACCTTCGCTATTGACGGAAACGCCCGATATAATCGAACTTTTGCAAAATATTCTTGCCTCTGTCGGTGAAAACGGCATACAAAAAGAAATTTATGAAAAAATTGCTGCGCAAGTAGCGAAAAACTATGCAAAATTTTCGCAATCGGCTCATAATCAAGCGGAGACAGAGAGTTTTATCAACAAACTTTTTCAGTGTCAAAATCCTAATTTTTCCACAGACGGCAAAAAAATTATGGCGATAATTGCTGACAGCGAAATTTTTGAAAAATTTAATTAGAGTCTGTTTAAATTTTTCAAAAATTAATTTTTAGGAATACCCGTATATTTTGCCTGAAACAAACTCTTAATTAATAAAGTCCGTATGTTGTTCTTAAAACTTTAAATTCTGTTCTGCGGTTAATCTGATTAGCAATTTCCTGCTGCTCTTTGGGCAGAGCCTCAATAAATTCGGGGTTGAGAATATCGCTCTCTTTGAGAAATCTGTATTTTTTTGCAATATTGTCATCAACCTCAACGGGGCGGTTCTTGCCGTAACCTGCCGCAGTAAGCCTGTCGGCAGCAATGCCCGCTTTAATCAGGTAATTCACAACCGATTGCGCACGCTTTTGCGAGAGTTCCTTATTTGCAGCATCAGAGCCAATCATATCGGTGTGCGCCGAAATTTCTATCGTGATATTAGGGTTGTCGTTGAGCAGTTTTACAAGGTTATTCAACTCTGTTTCAGACTCTTGCGTTAGTGTCCATTTTGCAAATTCGTAAAAAATATTGTCCATTTTTACAGGCTTGCTAATACTCGGCAAACGAAAATTTTTAGTGTAATTTTTGCTGTTTTTCTCGCCAAAAGTAGTAACTTTTTCCGAACTGTTCAGGTAACCGCGATTTGACGCCAACATCACATAATTAACATCTTTTGAGAGTTTTATGCGGTAAGTGCCATCTTTTTTAACGCGCTGTTTAACGATATTTCCATCATTTCCGACCAGTTTTACAATAGCGTCAGAGAGCGGAACTCCGTTTTCATCGCAAATTTTTCCTTCGACTGCATAAGTAAGTTCGGGCAATTCAAAATAATAAATTTTATCCAAAGCCTTGCCGTTGCCGCGGTTTGAGGTAAAATAACCCTCTTTTTCCGATTGCGCAAAAGTTATTCCAAAATCGTCAAACGAGGAATTTATTGGCGGAAGTAAATTTTGCACAACCCATTCGCCGAGAGAGTCTTTTTTTGCCGAAAAAATATCAAGTCCGCCGAAACCCTGATGTCCGTCAGAGGCAAAATACAGTGTGCCGTTTGGTGAAAACGAGGGAAACATTTCGTTGCCGGAAGTATTGATTTTTTCGCCTAAATTTTCAGGCACAGTCCAATTTTCGCCGTCTTTTTCAGCGCGGTAAAGGTCTTTTCCTCCTAAACCGCCCTTATCGTCAGACACAAAATAAAGGTATTTGCCGTCAGGCGAAATTGCAGGGTGCGCCGCCGTTATCGAACTGTCTTTGAACAGGATAATTGCCTGAGGTTCAGCCCATTGTCCGCCAGAGCGCACTGCGGACATAATTTCGCCTCCGCGCGTTGCGCCCGCCTCTGCCCAACAGCGAGTAAAATAAATTTCGCGCCCGTCTGCCGTTACAGTGGTTGTGCCGTCATCATCAGAAGTGTTAAATTCTTTAACATATTGCGGTTTTTCCCATTTGCCGTCTTTGTTTTTTTTTGAAGTATAAATGTCGTAATTAAATTTTCCTGTAATCACGCTCGTTTTTTGCTTTTTTGAAACATCACGGTTTGAGGTGAAAATTATTGAATTGCCGTCTGCACTTAATGTAGGACACATATCTGAACTTTTGCGCAGGTTAAATTCATTCGCCAAACGAATTTTGTAACGAGTAGGATTTTTCAACATTTCCTTTGCCTTAACACAAGCAGCAAACCCCGCCAACGCCTCGCCGCTTAACGGATTTTTAGTTAAATATTGTGAATAGTTTTTTGACGCTTGGTCGTAATTGCCCAAAATCTGATAACTTTTTGCAAGATTTAAATAGATAGTTGAATCAGGAAAATTGTACTTAACGGCTGAATTATAACTGTTTACCGCTTTTTTAGTATTAAAAAGAATACGGTTGCATTCGCCGATTTTGTAAGAGACTTCGGCTTTTTTCACTTTATTTTTTTTGTTAATTTTTCTATAAAGTTTTCGGTATTTCTTTTCAACCTGAAAATACGCGCCGTCAGCGTACATTCTATCGGCTTTTGCAAGTTGCGATTCGAGCGAGCAGCCCGCCAACAAGCCCGCCGTCAAAATACAAAGCAATATTTTTGATATTAATTTCATTTTTTAAAACAAAAATTGTTTGCGCAGGGGCAAAATTTTTCCGATAACTGTCGGAATTGCCCTTACAAATTTTTAAACCGCAAAGGTACAAAATTATCTACAATAAATAAAAAACGCAACTTTTCTAAAAAAATTGCGTTTTTATTTACATTTTTCCGCATTATCTGCGTTCTAAATCTTATCTCAACGCTGCTTGTGCTGCCGCCAAACGCGCGATTGGAACGCGGAACGGCGAGCAAGAAACGTAGTTAAGACCTGTGCGGTGGCAAAACTCTACCGAAGTTGGTTCGCCGCCGTGTTCGCCGCAGATGCCGCATTTGAGGTCGGGGCGCACTTCACGACCTTTCTCAACCGCCATTTTTACCAACTGCCCAACGCCATTTTGGTCAAGCACTTGGAAGGGGTCTACTTTGAGGATTTTTTTGTCCAAGTAGTCGGGCAGGAACGATGCAATATCGTCTCGGCTGTAACCGAAAGTCATTTGCGTGAGGTCATTTGTGCCGAAAGAGAAAAATTCTGCTGCACTCGCAATACGGTTTGCAGTAAGGGCTGCGCGGGGAATTTCAATCATTGTGCCGACTTTAAATTCGATGCTCTCACCGCGTTCCTCGAAAAGTTTTGCAGCGGTTGCGCGGATTATTTTTTCCTGTTCCAAAAATTCGTACAAAATACCTGTGAGCGGCACCATAATTTCAGGTATCGCCTCAACGCCGCGTTTTTTCAAATTCAACGCTGCACCGAGAATTGCGCGGGTCTGCATTTCGGTAATTTCGGGGTAGGTATTGCCCAAACGACAACCTCTATGACCTAACATCGGGTTTTGTTCGTGCAATTTATCAACACGCTCTTTGATAATTTTTACATCAACGTGCATTGTGTCAGCCATTTCTTGCTGACCTTTGTCATCGTGGGGAACAAACTCATGCAAAGGCGGGTCAAGCAAGCGGACAGTTACAGGCAAACCTTTCATTGCCTCAAAAATGCCCTCGAAATCGGCTTGCTGATAAGGCAAAAGTTTTGCTAAAGCCACGCGGCGTCCTTCAACATTTTCTGCCAAAATCATTTCGCGGATTGCTTTGATTTTTTCTCCCTCAAAGAACATGTGTTCGGTACGGCAAAGTCCGATGCCTTTTGCACCAAAACGGCGTGCAACTTCGGCATCGTGCGGAGTGTCGGCATTGGTACGCACAAGCATTCCCGCATATTTGTCGGCAAGAGCCATAATATCCTGAAAATCAGTGTCAAGTTCAGCTTCTTTTGTAGCAACTTTTCCTTCGTAAATATCGCCTGTTGAGCCGTTTAGCGAAATAAAATCACCCTCTTTTAATGTCAAATTGCCGACTCTCATTGTTTTTGCAACATAATCAATTACCAATGCACCTGCACCCGATACGCAGCATTTGCCCATTCCGCGAGCCACAACGGCAGCGTGTGAAGTCATACCGCCGCGAGCGGTCAAAATTCCTTGTGCAGCAGCCATTCCTGCCAGGTCCTCAGGCGAAGTTTCGATACGAACCATAATCACTTTTTCGCCGCGAGATGCCCATTCAGCAGCATCATCAGCGTTGAAAACAACTTTTCCTGACGCTGCTCCGGGACTTGCAGCCAAACCTTTTGCAATAATTGTCGCCGATTTCAAAGCGTCTATATCAAAAATTGGGTGCAAAAGTTCATCAAGTTTATTCGGTTCAAGGCGCAAAATAGCGGTTTTTTCGTCAATCATTCCTTGACGGAGCAAATCCATCGCAATTTTTATCATAGCCGCGCCCGTTCTTTTTCCATTTCTTGTTTGCAAAAACCACAATTTACCCTCTTGAACGGTAAATTCCATATCTTGCATATCTTTATAATGGTTTTCAAGTTTTGTTTGCAAAGCGTCAAGTTCTTTGTAAATTTCGGGCATAGCCTCTTCCATTGACGGATATTGAGCAAAACGAACTTCCTCAGAAATTTCCGCGAGTTGCGCCCAACGCTGCGAACCGAGTTTGGTAATCTGCTGCGGCGTGCGAATTCCCGCTACAACATCTTCGCCCTGAGCGTTAATCAAATATTCGCCTACAAATTGGTCTTCTCCCGTTGCAGCGTCTCGGCTGAAAGCAACGCCCGTAGCCGAAGTGTCGCCCATATTGCCAAACACCATCGCTTGCACATTTACGGCAGTTCCCCATTCAGCAGGAATGCCCTCCATTTTTCTGTAAAGAATAGCGCGTTCATTCATCCAAGAATCGAACACAGCGCAAATTGCGCCCCAAAGTTGCTCATAGGAATCATTCGGAAAATCTTTGCCTGTCTGTTTTTTTACAGCGGCTTTGAATTTTACGACCAATTCTTTCAAATCCTCAACACCGAGTTCGGTATCAAGTTTTACGCCTTTCTTTTCTTTTATTTCCTCAATAATCTCCTCAAAGGGGTCGATGTCGTTTTTGTTGGCTGGTTTCATTCCGAGAACAACATCGCCGTACATCTGTACGAAACGGCGATATGAGTCCCAAACAAAACGCGGATTGTTGGTTTTTTTCGTCAAACCTTCCACAACCGCGTCATTCAGTCCCAAATTCAAAATTGTGTCCATCATACCAGGCATAGAGGCTCTTGCACCAGAGCGGACAGACACCAAAAGCGGATTTTCCACATCGCCGAATTTACTGTTCATCAATACCTCAACGCCTTTCATTGCAGCCTCTACATCGGGTTTTAGCAATTTTACAACCTCCTCTTTTCCGATAGAATAATAGTCGTTGCAGGTGTCGGTTGTGATTGAAAATCCAGGCGGCACAGGCACGCCGATAAGATTCATTTCGGCGAGGTTTGCGCCCTTGCCTCCGAGCAGATTTTTCATGTCTGCGCGACCTTCGGCTTTTCCGTTACCAAAGGTATAAACTCTTTTTACAATTTCCATAAATGTTAAATATTTTTTTACTATATAATTTAGTGTTATAAAAAATGGGGTGCAAAGGTACAAATTTTTATTTAATTATGAATTATAAATTACGATTTTTTTTAATTTATATACATTTCAATTCCCATTTGAGAATTTGAAAATGCAAAAATACAAAAATACAATTTGAAAATTTGAGGATTTGAAAATGCAAAATACAAAAATGCAATTTGAAAATTTGAAATTAAAATTCCAAAATATTCAAATTGAATTTTCAAATCTTCAAATTTTCAAATCTTCCTGTCTTTGTTCTTTGTTCTAAAAAGAATAAAGCCCATAAAATCAGCAAATTATGATTATACTTGGGTAAATTATTCGGGTACTCATTTTTTTTTATTTGCAAAAAATTTGACTGAATAAATTTTTTGACTACCTTTGCACTCCAATTTTTAAGGTAAAAAATGCAAAATCAAAACGCGCCGCTAATGCTCGGCACAGAAAATATCGGCAAACTCCTTTCTCAATACGCGCTGCCCGCCATTATCGCAATGACGGCGGCATCACTGTACAACATTACTGACAGCATTTTTATCGGACACGGCGTTGGAAAAGAGGCGGTTAACGGGCTTGGAATTACCTTTCCTCTAATGAATTTATCCGCCGCCTTCGGTTCTATGATTGGTGCAGGTGCATCAACGCTTTTGTCAATCAGAATGGGGCAAAAAGACTATCAGACGGCAAACAGAATTCTCGGCAACGTGGTGAGCCTCAACGTGATAATGGGCGGACTTTTGGCGGTTTTCACAATCAATTTTCTCAAACCGATTTTGCGTTTTTTCGGCGCAAGCAACGAAACCTTACCCTACGCCTACGATTTTATGCTGATTTTAATGGCTGGAAATATTTTTACGCACCTCTACTACGGCTTAAACGCTATGTTGCGCTCATCTGGCAACCCGATGAAAGCAATGACTGCGACAATTTTTACCGTAGTTATCAACCTGATACTCAATCCTTTATTTATTTTTGGATTTCATTGGGGAATAAAAGGCTCTGCTTGTGCAACAATCATTTCGCAAATTTTGGTGCTTTGCTGGCAATTTTATATTTTTAGCGATAAAAATTATTTTATTCATTTTCAACGAGGCATTTATAAATTGAAGAAAAAAATTGTAATAGACTCATTTTCAATAGGTTTAGCACCGTTTTTAATGAATCTGGCAAGCGTTGTGATAATCCTGCTTATCAACCACCAACTACTCAAAAACGGCGGAGACGACGGCGTTGGCGCGTATGCGATTGTCAATCGGCTGGCGTTCCTTTTTATAATGATTGTGATGGGGTTAAATCAGGGAATGCAGCCGATTGCGGGCTATAATTACGGCGCAAAACTTTTTGACAGAGTGCGTTTGGTACTGAAAAAAGCGATACTTTTCGCCACAATAATTATGCTTGCAGGTTTTGTAATAATACAGGCTTTTTCGGAGCAAATCGCCTCGCTTTTTACGCCCGATGCAAATCAGATAAAACTTGCGGCGCAGGGCTTACATTGGATTTTCCTTTTCTACCCGCTTGTTGGTTTTCAGATGGTTGCAACGCAGTTTTTCCAGAGCATCGGCAAGGCGAACAAGTCGATAATCCTGTCGCTGTCGCGTCAAGTGCTGATTTTGATACCGCTTTTGCTAATTTTGCCCAACCATTTCGGCGTAACGGGCGTGTGGGCGAGTATGTCAATTTCCGATTTGCTTTCGGTAATTTTGGCTACAATTTTACTAACAATAGAATTAAAAAAAAATAAAAAATAAAAAATAAAAAGATGAAAAAATGAAAACAATAACAATCGGCAGGCAGTTTGGAGCGGGCGGAATGGCGACAGGTAAAATTTTGTCCGAAAAACTGAATATTCCCTGCTATGACAAGGAATTGATAATGCTCGCATCGAAAAAAAGCGGGCTGGGCAGCGAATTTTTTGAAAAGGCTGACGAAAAAAGCAGTTTCAGCATTTTTGGCGTTTTGGGCAATGTTCTCGGCGGTTTTTTTAGCGGTATTTTCAGCAGCGGACAATCGAACAACTATTTGAGCAACGAAATGCTGTTTAATATTCAGAGCAAGGTTATTAAAGAAATTGCAGAGAAGGAGTCGGCGATTTTTCTCGGTCGTTGCGCCGATTATATTCTGCGGGAAAAAGAAAATTTGACGACAATTTTTATTTACGCCAATCTCAAAGACCGTATAAAACGGATTTCCGAACAAAAAAACATTTCTGAAAAAGAGGCGAAAAATCTTATTGAACAATGCGACAAAAAACGCTCGTCATACTATAATTATTACAGCGACAAAACTTGGGGCGATGCCAAAAGTTACGATTTGTGCATAAATTCGTCAATTTTGGGCATTGAAAAAACTGCGGAATTTGTTTTAAACTTTGTACAGCATTAAAATTTTCTACGCGAAAGTGCGAAGGCGTGAATTTTTGTAATCCACACCTTCGTTTTTATTCGTGTTTTTGAACATTCGCGCTTTCGTGCGTTATATTTACCACCACATACTCCGACCTTGTGCCGAGCCTGAATTTGCCGCCCCAAATACCAATGCCTGAGGTTACAAAATATTGCGTATTGCCCTTTTTATTATAACCGTAGGGCGTTTCAAACATCATTTTTTGCAGCCAATTTATAGGGAAAACCTGCCCGTAGTGCGTGTGTCCGCTCACTTGAAAATCAACGCCGTTTTGCCGCGCTTCTTTTAGTCTAATTGGCTGATGGTCAATGCAAAAAATCGGTTTTGACTTGTCTAAATCGTCTGTAATTGTTGCGAGTCGTTTGCGGTATTTGCGCGAATAATCTTCTCTGCCGATAATGTAAAAACTGTCGTTAATCAACACCGCCGTATCGCGCAAAACTGTGATGTTGGCACGCCGCAGAAAATCAAGGTTTTCCTCAATATTTCCGATATATTCGTGGTTGCCAAGAGCCATAAAAACACCGTATTTCGAGATAATTTTACGCAGGGTTTTGTAGAGTCTTTCCTCCTCTAACGGTCGTATAAAATTATCAACCACATCGCCAGCAATAAGCACTGCATCAGGTTTTTCTGCGTTTATAAGGCTAATCCAATTTTCAAGTTCGAGTTTGCCGATATTATAACCGAGATGCAAGTCGCTGATTATTACTAATTTAAGTTGATTTTGCGGAATATATTTTGAAATTTCAATATTAATTTCTTTTCTTGTTTTTTTGTAATAATTAATATTTCCAACAGTCAAAAGTACGGAAATAATAATTGTAAAAACGCCGAAACCATACCAATTATGCACCATAAACGGCTTAATATTAATCAAATGCGTAAGGCGGACAACGTCTAAAAAGAGGAAAATAAGCAGTAAATAGAGAAAAATTATAATCCAACTTGTGCCTATAATGTAGAGAATTGACGTCAGTTTTGTCGGCAGAGAATTTCCCCATATCAATGACACAAAAAACGGCAACTGTACAACTACTGCACTGATTATCAACAATATACGCATCGGCATAACCGCAGGCATCATTGTGAAAAGCCTCATAAAAACGTAAAAATTCAGCCCAAAGAAAATTAAAAAAAATATAAAAATTTCGATATTACGCAACATATTTTTAGAAAATTAGAAATTAGAAAAGAGAAAAGAGCCAAAGAGTTTTTTTAATATAAGACAAATAACTTTCAAAAATATTTTAAATTTTTGGGGACTTCTAAAATTTGATTTTTTATTATAATTTTTTCAACAAAGCCAAAGTCCGTTTAAACTCTGTTAAAAAAATCGCTGCAAAATTACAATAACTTTTTGTAAAATTATATGTTTTTTATAAAAAAAAATCATTTCATTCTTTTTTTCTTCATAATCAATCTGATTTGAGGATTTGAAGATTTGAAAATGCAAAATACGAAATATAATTAACAATTATTAATGCGAATCACGGGTTGAAAAGCCCATTTTTCTATATTATTTTTTCTGTTAATTTTTCTTAAAAAAGTTGCATATATCGCTGATTATTAGTAATTTAGCACTGTTAAATCACTTAATAA
>JAISYF010000173.1 GCA_031270065.1 Prevotellaceae bacterium
TACGCATTTTGAGGTGCTGAGAATCTTATATTTGGCATTTTTTTATTTCAAAGTATGCAAATATTCAATTCTCGCGAGGTTAAAGGTGTCCTGGGTGTCCCAGTGTCAAAGTCAGGAAATGTTTAGCGGACAGGACATACAAATTATAATGTATTATTTGTAACTATTTGAAAATTAGATAAATAGTTAATAATCAGCGAGTAATGTATAAAATATTTTTGTAATTTTATTAAATTAATCAAATTATTTGATTAATTTTGCAAAAAAAAATTACAAATAAATTACAATAAAACATTATGCCAAAATTTACTCCAACGGTGCGCTCTCACAACGAATATAATGATGTGTATATCCGCATCAGCCACCATAGCAAAACCGACTACATCAAAACAAATATGATAATTCATAAGTCGGGTATCAAAAAAGGCGCGATTGCCGACTATTCAATTATCGGTAACTGTGCGCTGAAAATCAAGTCGTACATCGAAAAAATCAACAATATTAACGTTGAAAATTGGACTATACAAGACTTGAAAAAGTTTCTGATAAACGACACTGACGGCATTTCTTTTTCTGAATTTGCGCGCAAATATATTGACAAAATGGAGGTTGCAGGGCGAATTAAATCGGCGGAGAGTTACAGATGTTCGTTAAAATCGCTTGAAAAATATTTCGGCAGGCAAATCTTTTTTCACGAAATTACTTCGTGGCACATTCGTAAATGGATTGAAACATTGCAAAATACGGCACGAGCAAAGCAGATGTACCCAAAAATTGCCAGAAAACTATTCAAAGAAGGTTGTTTTGAATACAACGACTACGACAGAGATATTTTGAGAATAAAAAATCAGCCATTTATACCTATTAAAATTCCGGGTGGCGTCCTGCCGAAAAAGCGTTATGCAGAGGTTGAAACCGTACAGGCAATTTTAAAAATTTTGCCAATTTCCCAACAAGAAGAACTTGCGCAAGATATTTCCATTCTGACTTTGTGTCTTGCGGGAATTAACACTATTGATTTGTATAATATTGAAAATCAGCATTTTAAAGATGGAAAACTTTGTTATAACCGCACAAAAGAAAAGACAGTACGACTTGATAAAGCGTATTTTGAAATTTCTGTTCCTGAAAAAATTTTGCCAATTTTTGAAAAATACAAAGGAAAAAAACAGCATCTTTTTAATTTTACCGAGAAATTTTCAAAGTCAAATTATTTTACAATCTGTTTTAATAAGGGTTTAAAATCGTTGTGCCAACGCGCTAATACACAAATAATTACATCATATTGGCTTCGGCATACTTGGGCAACCGTTGCGCAAAATCTTTGTGGTGCAACAGACGAGCAAGTGGCTTTTTGCCTCAATCACGCTTCGGCGCACAAAGTTACTCGCAGTTACATCGAAAAAGATTTTTCGCAAGTGGCTTTTTGGAACGAAAAAGTGATGGAAAAAATTTTCAATTCATAGTCCAAAATAACAGTTAATCAACTCGTTAATCTTATTTTTCTGCTTTCTTTCGTTCAAAATATTGTTTGCGGTAAGATTATGTCCTTTTACCGATTGATCGAAAAGTTCTTTATCTGCGTTGTATTCTCCCGTTGTTCTGCCTTTGCGATAGGCGCGAAAAACTTCCGATGTTTCGGTATGAAAATCAACGCGGAACTGCACAATATTATCTGGCTCAACCAAGTCAATAATTTTTTCGCAAGAATATCCCAAAACTCCAAATGAGCGCACTTTATCTAAAAATTGTTCAGAATACATTATTGCCATTTTTTAAGTTTTTCGTCTGAAAGTTCTGTGCCGTTTCGCTTGATTACCACAGGTTTGTTGTAGTTTTTCATAAAACGCAGATAGCGGCGAATAATGGTGTCAATGTATTTAGGTTCGAGTTCCGAGCCAAAGCAAGTTCTGCCTGTTTGCTCTGCGGCAATGAGTGTTGTTCCGCTACCGAGAAAAACATCAAGCACAGTATTGCCATAGTTTGAGCAGTCCAAAAGTGCGTCTGCAACAAGTTTTACAGGTTTAACTGTCGGGTGTTCGTCAAGCAAATCGCGCTCTTTGTTGGCAACCGAGCTCATTCCCGAATACTCCCAAACATTTGTGCGGTATCGCCCTGTTTGCCCCATTTGAAAATTGTTGATATGCTTACCTTTTCCATTTTTAAAAATAAAAATCAACTCGTGCTGAGAGCGATAAAACGCGCCCATTCCGCCATTGTCTTTTTTCCAAACAATCAGATTTTTAAATTCTGTGTAGATTTTTCCCGCAGTAGAAAGTTCATTAACGTGCTTCCAATCCATACAAATATAGTGAATTGAACCGTCAGAAGTTGCTTTTATTAAATTCAAAAAAACATCTTCGAGAAAGCGCGTGAAGCGATTTTTGTTCATTTCGCCCGATGCCATTTGAAATTCGCTGTGTTTGGTTTTCACAATATCCTGTACGCGAACATTGTACGGCGGGTCGGTAAAAACTATTTGCGCAAGCGAGCCGTTCATAAGTTGCTTAATTACAGCGTAATCGGTGCAGTCGCCACAGATAATTTTGTGTTGATTTAACTCAAACATATCGCCGAGTTTTGCAACTGCGGGAGTGTCATCTGGCACATCATCGAAACCGTCATCAACAATTTCACCGCTTTTTTCTTTTGATTTATCAAGTAAATCGGCATTTTTGAGTTCTGCCGAAATATCTGGCAAATCAAGAATTTCTTTGTAAATATCGGTAAAATTTGTTTCCAATTTTACCAAATCCCATTCGCCCGAATGAGTGTTTGCCAAAAGGCAGTAGCGTTTTACCTCGTCAGCGGAGAGCATTCTGTTCGGCAGGCGAACATCAATAATTTCGTCTGCCCTGCCGAGTTCAAATAACGCTTCGAGCCGCCGTTGTCCCGAAATTAAAACGCCGTCAAGATTAAGCACAGGCGTATCTACGAGGTTAAAATCCTCGATAGATTTCAAAAGTTCGAGTTGCTTTTGTTCGTTGCGCTTGCGCGGATTAAAGTCGAGCGGAATAAGAGTTTTAACAACTCTTTGCTCGGTGTGCCATTTTAAATTTTCCATAAAATAAAAAATTTTGTAATTTATAAAAATTTATGTAATTTTGCATTACCAAATAAATCTATGCGACCGCAAAAACGGAGCCGCAATTTTAAGTGTGTATTTTTCACTTCTAATGCGGCAAAGCGTAGATTTTATTTGGTTCGGAAAATATACACTTTTTTATTTTATTTTATGGTTGTGTCAAAAATTATTTCAAAATCAGATATTGAAGATGCTCTTTTGCAGCAGACAATTAACGGAAAATCAGACGGCTACAAAAACCTGAAAGATTTTAGAACTTCCGAAGTTATCAATCAAATGTTGATTGATAGTTTTGGGCTTGAAATACCCGATTAAATCTCCGTCACAAATTTTTCTCTATTAAAATCTTTCATTTGTTCGCGTATTTTTTCTTGTGTTGCGCGTGTAAATTCCGACCGCAACCGCGTAATCATAGAGTAGCGCGAGCCGAAAATTATGCCCCAAGTTGGGCGGTTATAAATCAAAATATGCGGTGCTTCTTTGCCATTTTTAAAGCGTTTCATATCTATAAACCGCAATTTTTTTGCAACTTCAAAAGAAAATGTAACACCGCCATTGCCTTGCGAAATCATAATGCGGCGATTGACAATATATTCATACAGATTTTCTACATCCCATTTGAGCCGCTCTAATTTCGATTGATTTTCAAGCAAAATACTAACCTGCTCGCCTTTGAGCCGTTTAAGTTCTTCGAGGGCGATGTCGGTCAAAAACTTTTCTTTTACTATTGCATCGGAAATCATAATTTTAAATATTTACGCCAATAGGCTGACCCTCGCTATCGAGTATTATATTGCCATCACTATCCATCAGTACATCGGTGTTAAAAATTTGAGATTCGCTCAAATAATAATTTTCATCATATAGAAAATCTATTGTTAGCATAACCGATTCAGGCACATTCTGCCTGTATTTCCACTTAAATTCTTCGGCTGTAACATTTACAGCGCGTTTTGCACCCGTATTTTCGTCAATAAAAAAAACCTCGTCAGAAAGTAGCAAATCTTGCATAAATTCTATTTCTTGCGCCAATCTGTAACCTGTCGAAATTTTGATTTTTTCGCGTTTTTTGCCTCTAAAATATTTATTTTGCAAAAAATTATTTTCGTTAGATTGATAAAATTCTGTATCTGAAAATTCGGGATTTTTGTCTATTTCACCATTGAGCAAAATTTTTTCCAAAACCCCGATTGAGTTGCGAAACTCCAACAGGTAACGCTCCTCTGAAATCGGGTCGGGCAAAACCTGTATGATAAATTTTTTCGACCAATCGTCATAAACTGACGGATTGGAGCTTGTACGCGGACTCGTCCAAACTTGCAGAATATTGTCCGAAGGAGCAAGTTCGCTGTAAATTGCTTTTAAATCAATAAACTTCCATTTTTCATCATAATAAGTTCTCAAACCAAATTCAAAAAAATTTTCTCCTGCGCGAATTTGATAAAGATAACTTTCTCCACTAACATAATAACTGTTTTTTGTAAAAAAACAAATATCTGTTAATTCCGACTGTCTTAAAATGAGTGTATTATCTTTAAATTGGCGATTTGTAAAAAAAAACAGTGAATCTATATTTTGAAATCGACTTTCAAAAATATTGATATTTTGCTGTTCCAATTCTAAAAACTTTTCGAGCGGAATGCCGCCTTTGATGGCGTAACCTATAAAAGTTGTGATTAGCGCGTTGTTGTTATTTTCATCATAAAACGCCACTTCGTATTTTTCTTCGCCCATATCATAATTACTCATCGCCATCAAGTTGCGGACATAACTCTGTAAAATAGACGAAACATCAAAATCTACAAAATACTCATTGCCTTTTTTGTAAGAAAAATAGCGAAAATAATTAGAATATTCAAAATTTTCGGGATTAATTGCAGGCGAGTTTTTTCTCACTCGCAACCTGATATATACGTTTTCATTGGCAGAAACTTGACAGACAAACCGCATCGGATTGCCTGCAAAAGAATAGATATATGGACTTTTTATAAGCTGCATTAATTAAAATTTTTTTTTTGCAAAAATAAAACAAAAAAAGTTTTTTGCAAATGACAAAATTATTTTCAAAAAAATTAAATGCCCCCATTTTATACAAGGAGACCGCTTTTTTAAACGCGACTTAAACCGAATTTAAACTAAACTTAAACTAAACTTAATGTTTTTCACTCAAAATTCACCAAAAACTTCACTCAAACTTAACGCAAATTAAACATTTCATTTTTGTGTCCGCAAAAGTATTAAATATTTTGTGATAAAAGTTGTATTCTCTTAATCATTTTGCATAGCGCATTTTGACGAGTGATTGAAAGGTGTTGTAGAAGTTCGGATTGTGTTTGAAAAAAAATCTCCTCGCCTGCGATTTCGGCAGGCGAAAGTCCGCAAAAAACTTCGGCGCAAGCGGCAATCAAACCAACAGGCACAGGCGAATTGCTTTTGCCCTGAATGGAAATTTTGCCGTTTTCATCAAGAAACACACGCATATAAGTACGGCTTTTGCAGCCCTCAATCAGATTTTCGGGCGTGAGCCGCTGCGCAGTGATTTCGGGCAAATCGCTGCCAAGTTCCATAATATAGTTAAACCGCTCTTGCCAATCGCCTAACGCGGTAAGATTTTCTACAAAATTATCCTGTTTTTGTTTGAATGTCATAATTTTTTCTTGATTTTTATAGAATTAGCAAAAATTAGTCTGTAACGATTTCAAAATCAATATCTAAAAATGCAGTCCAACCGAGATTACCAAAAAAAGTTTTTGGCTCAACGGGCATCAAGCGGGCAGGGAATTTCACCGAAAGGCAATCATCACAGCCATCGTTGTAGTCCTTTTGAATTTTCTGAACAATCTGCATCAGAATATTTTTGCAAACATTCGAGCGCAGCAGTTCCGACAGATTATCGTTGTTGCGCATTGCGTACTCTTGCGCAATGGTAACGGCGATTTTTTGAGTAAGCATCGGCGTATTTTCGGGATTATATTCCGCTTCGCCAAATTCAACAAACAAAAATAGTTCATTCGAGTTGCGGATATTGTCGGACACAAATTCTGAATTTGCTGAAAAAACAAATTTTTTAATTTCTGAAATTTGCGTATCTGCCTGATTATTAATTATTTCTGTAAAAATTTCGTTGTATGCCTCACGCCCATCTGCAACGGCAACCGCCGACTGTTGCAGCACTTCGGCAGGCACAAATTTTGAAAAATATTTGTAAAGTTGAAGTAAATTATCCATAATTTTTTAAATTAATTTTTCGATTGTTGCGTAATCAAGCCCTGTGTTTTTCACGATTTCGTCTTTTTTTGCGCCGCTTGCGATTGATGCTGAAAGCGAGTCTTTTAACGATTTTATTTGTGCGTTAAAAAAATCAATCACGTTCATTTCGTCAATTTTTCCGTAGCCCTCTTTTTGTAAGTGCAAAATGGTTTCGCTCATTCCGAGAGAAATTTTTGCAGTTTCGATTTCTCCCTCTTTTTTGCGAAATAAAATGCTGTAAATTGGGTGGTTTTTAAAAAAAAGCGAAATAGAACTAAACCACAGTGAAATTCCAAAAAGCACCTCTTCGGGCAATTTTTCCGCTGTTTTGTTTGGAATTTTATAAAGAATTTCCGCAATTTTTATGAGCAAAAAACGGCGCATTTCGGCAGGAACATCATCGTTTATTGCTCTCAAAGTGTCAAGTGTGTCAGAAAATTGACGTGCCGTAATGTTTGTTTCAACAGTAATATTTCGCGAAAATGTCGGCGTGTGTGCGGCGATGTTCGGAAAAGGATTTTCGGCAAAATCGTAGTTGATATTTATTGTTTTGCCGTCAATTTTAAAAGCAAAATTAAGATTTTCGGCAATATTTATCATTAAAATTTTTGAAAATTCTAAATCGTATTTATATGCCGAAACAAGATTTTTGAATTTTGTTTTGTTTGTAAAAAAATACCATAATCGCCTTGAAATCTGTTTTTTAGGTTTAATAAAATTTGTATTACAAATTGCAAAAAACATTTTTTGTTGAAATTCAAACGGCGTGATAATATTCGCCATCAACAACATTAGCAAACGGAAAGCGTATCGGCGATTTTTCGGCGACAAACTTTCCCAAGTGGTCTGCAATATTATTTCAATCTTTTTCATTTTCAAAATGCAAATGAGTGATTTTCGGTAATTTTTGACGGTTTAAACTGCTGCTCTGAAATATTTTCCTTTGCGAGTTCATCTTTTTTTTGCTCAATTTTTGCGTCGAGCGCAATCCAATAACTTTGCGCCTTTTGTTCAAAAATTTCCGCAACTTTTTCGCGGATATATGTGTCTGCCTGTGCGTTGTGATTTTTGCCCATTTCGTTATTAATGTCAAGGCGAATCGGTTCAGGCAGGCAATAGTAGGCAAGTCGTTTGCAAACACGAGCAACAACTTCGTAGCACAGTGGGCGCATCGCATTGTCTTTTATTTCCTCAATTTTGTCGGCAGAAATTCGCGACAAAACACACTCTTCCCACACTTCTCTGATAATCCAACGTGCAAAGAGCATAAAAGCATCGTCAGAAATTCCTACCCATTTTTTGAAATCAGAAATTGCAACAGGCAATTCATCCGCCTGTTTTTTTTGTTCAGAATTTTGCCAATCAGGAAAATTTTCGGCATTTTCATTCAAAAAAGCGATTAGGCGGTTTAGCCAAAACCACGCATCAGAAATCAATTTATTTTCGAGTTGGTCTTGCTGATATTTGAATATTGTGGTTTTGTCGTCAGATTTTTTGACTGTTATTCCATCGTTGCCGATGTTGGCAATAAGATAGATAACGTGCTGATACAGAGCAAAATGCAACATTGAACGTTGCAAATAGTCGAGTGCATGAGCATTAAGTTCTGCGGAATGTTCGCCTTCTGCTGCTGTTTTTTCAACGATTTTTTCATAAAGATTTTTTGAAAAAAAATCGTAAAACTCAACAGCGATTTTTGCCAAAGTGCTTTGCAAATTGTCAAATTCGAGTGTGAGATTATTTCCTGAAATTTTCGGTTTCATTTCTCTGGCAAATGTACTTTTTTCAAACGGAATTTTTATCATAATTTTAAAATTTAAACAGGATTTTGCGCGGTTAATCTATCGTTTGGCGAAATTTCCGACTGTTTTGACGGAATTTCTATATTGAAACCGAGCCGTATTCCTTCGGTTTTTGCTCGCGGAAAATTCATTTGAATGGCGCGGTTGATTTCTTTGCAAATAAAATATTCAGGAAAAGAGAGAGTATTCAGATACACAATATAATTATAATAGACCTCACTGCCCGACTTTGATATTACGCCGTCTTTTTCCACATTGGTAATCGAAGAGTTGATACCAATACCTGCCAAAACCACCTCATCGGCACGACGGTCATATTTGAGAACGCTCTCGAAGTAATCTTTGAATTTGCTCGGAAATTCCTCGAACTCCCAACCCTCTTGTCCAATTTTCAAAGTGGCGTAGAGTTTGCCCTGATTTTTTCCTTCTCCACTCATTAATGTCGTAATTTTTTCAAGTTCAAGTTTGATTAACTCCAATATCATATTTTCGTTAAATCGAAATGCTTTGCCTTGTTCGTCAAGCAATTTTATACCCATAAACTCCGAAATCAGTTTGTCATTTGGACCCGCAGCGCAATTTTCATTGCACATTCTTTCGAGAATAGTTTTATTTTGACCGTACCAAGCCGCAGGAATTTTGCAGTGAATATGTGCGTTGAGTGCGTTTTTGAGGTACGAATTAAGATAGCGCGGCGTAAGATTGCTCGCCTTAATCCATTCGTAAAGCCCTGCAAACCAATCATTATAGGCATAAACCCATTTTCCAAAAGTTTTTTCAGAATTAAAAGCGATTGCTTCGGCTTTGCGCAAAGGCTCTTTTGGGTTGAAACGCGGATAAACCTGCATTTCGCGACCATTAGCAACAAACCAATCGCCGACAATAACGTGGTCGCAATCTTGCTGTTTTATTCTTTCAAGCAAAATTTCTTTTGTTGTAGCCAAACGCGCTTCATCTGCGCCGATGTAGGAGAGTGCGATAATGCTGTTTTGCTCGCCAAGCCGCCGAGCGCGGCGAAAATGATATTGCGACACGCAGGTTTTGACGTGATAATAGTCAGTTATCAAACTGCGCAGATAGTCGCGATAGTCCTCGTATCCGCTTGTTTCCCAACTTTCAAGCCAATCGGAAATTGCGGCATCTTGCACCTGTATTCGCTCTCCGTTTTCGTTGTTTTTGTATAAAATTGGACCCTTTCCAAAAAGAAAATCAATCCTTTTTTGAATTATTCCAGGCATCAATTTATTGTCGGAAATAAGCGCGTGGACTTCTTGCGGATAAAGATTGTGCCGATTGCCCCAAAGAGGCACGTTATACTCTCCGATGCGCATTGACATATTTTCCGATGCGTAACGTTGATAGATCTGTTGAAATTGTGAAACGCGCTTGTCTTCGCGCTCAAAATCAGCGTTGCCATCAATTTCAAAAGTAACCACGCCTGTTTTTACCACTGCAAAACCGTGATTGCCCGAAAATTCTATTTGAAGTTCCTCTTTGGTCATTTTTTTTTATTAAATTAAAAAACCTTTCGCAAGATAGGAGATGGCTATTTTCTTCGCAAGGATTAATCCGCAGACCTTCAATTTCTTTTTCAAAGAGAAAAAGATATTTATAAGACTTCTACTCATATTCTGCGAAAGGTTGTATTACTATAATGTTGCCTCATATTCCAGCACTGCGGCATTTTTGGTAAAAAATTCTTTTTCCGACTGCGACAGGCGATTGATTACGCCGTAAATTAGTGCAAATTCTTCGGCGGTAAAATCCACTTCGCCGCCGTTTGCAACTTTGTTAGAGAGCGCGGTCAAAGTCTGCACCTCCGACAGATTGCGCGTGTGCTTGTTTGCAATTTCTTTTTCAACAAGCAATTTCAAAGGCACAATGCTGCCAACGGTTACAAGTTCGCCGTTTCTGATGTCGCGCCAGCCGTTGAGGACTTCTATATCTAAATTAATTTTATACATAATGATATTTTTTTAAAAGATTTATAAAATAATTTTCGCAATATGTCCGCATTTTAATGACGGAATAACATATTTTTTAATTTCTTTGGCGTATTTTAAAAAGAAATAAATATCGCTTGAATTTCCGATTTGAGTTTGAAACGGCTCGGATTGCATATTAGTAAAAAAAACTTCGCTGTCGATTAAGCAACAGCCCATTGCTGCGGCTGCAACTTCCATCGGCGTTTCGTTTTGTACATCAAAAATTTTGATTTTATTTTCCTCTTTAAAATCCACATTTATCGGCAAACAGTGAGTCGTCAGATTTTTGATGTCTTTGCTAAAATACCACCCCGAAATAATTTTGATGTTTTTTGCTTCTGACTCAAAAATTACTTTTCGCAAAAAATTTGTCGGCAAAATTGTATCGCTATCCACAAACAGCAACCAATCGTAATTTTCTTTTACGCATTTCTGCGCCGCGATGTTACGGCTGTGGTGGCACGAGTAATTACCAATCTTAAAGATGTCGCATTGGTACTTGTCTTTGTCCAAAGAATAGACGTTATCCTTAACAGCCTCGATTACGCGGGGGTCAATGTTATGGTCGTAATGCGGTATACAAATTAATATTTTTTTCATAGTCATATTACGTTAATATTTTTCAAAATGCCGCTGCCAGCACTATGGTTATCTATTATAACATCACGTATTGAAAGAGCAGTTATTTGGTTGAATATTCCTTGAATGTTGTCTATATTCGAGCCTGAAATAGTAGCGTTGTCTAAATTTCCCTCTATGAAACTTGCTCTGACACCGAAATCAATTTTGCTGCCCGGAATATTGCCAGACAACCAACTTGCTTGAATGTAAGAAGATAGATATTGCGGGTTGGAAATATGATTATAAGGCACGTTGCCTATCAATGAACCGAGAATGTCTAAGTCTGATAGTTTTGAGGCAGAAATCTTTGTATTTCCCTCGTTGATTGCATTGACTATATCTGCAACAGGAAGTTTGTCCACTGGAATTGTGCCGATGAGATTCCCCCAATTTAAAGTTAGTCCATTTGCATCAATTCCTAACATTTTCACACTATCGCTGCCGCGCAGCAGAGATAGGTCGCCGCTGGGATTAGAACGGATTATGGTCTTACCATCTCTGCGAATTTCCCAACCAGTTGCATCTGCCTCAATTCTATTCGCGCTTTTGTTGTAGTATAAATAGGCACTCGAAGCATTCCAATTAAAACCAAGCGGCGAAGTGTTAGAATTAAATTCTATACTGCCTGTCATTGGCTCAGTAGTACCAGATAACGAAAGCATTAATGTTTGCAAAAGATTTTTAAGTTGCTCAATATCTGCATACATTGTTTTGCCGTCAAGATTTCTGCCGACAATAATTTTTTCATCAACAGAAACACTCTCGATTTTATTATAACTTTGCCAAAAAAGTTTTCCCATATTTTTTATTTTTTATTTTTTATAAAAACCATTGTACTTTATTCCAAGTGTTGCCAAAACGCGCTTGTCGTATAAGTTTTTTCCAACAAGTGCGCGGCTCGTTGGTGTCTAAATCTGTGAAAAAAAGGTAATGGTCGCTGTTTGTAGATGTGCCTTCGGCGCGTTTGGCAGCGCGAAGTCGGCAATTTTCATATTTGCGCAATTTGGCATTATTTGTGTATTCAGTTTTAAAATGCGTATGTGTAAAAAATATTATTCCAAAAGTTGCATTTTGCACTCCTTTTAGCAGCCGCATTTTTTCTATTGCCTGAGTTCCTGTGATAGTTTCCATTCTCTTTTTTTTTATTTTGCAAAAATATAACAAAAAAATTTCTTTGCAAATGACAAAATAAATGAACACTATTATTTTGAAGTAAAATTTTCTAACGTTTGAAAATCTCTATCAGCAGTTTTAAATTCATTCATATTGAAATCTAATTTCACTCCGTTCATTGCTTGCTGCATTGCTTTAATAAATTGCTCTTGCGACATTCCGCTTGCTTGCGGAGCGGCGTTTGGAGAACTGCCGACAAAACCGCCTGCCGCGTAACCTCCGCCGTAGTTGGATGGCAGAGAATTTCCGTGAGTGCGCTTGGTGCGCTCGGCATCAATGGCGCGTATCATCGGCACGAGCGAAGGGTTGTGCATCTCTTCCTGTGCGATAACATACTCGCCTTTATGCACAGGTAAGCCGTCTGATGCTGTGCCTGCAACTTCGTATTTTCCGCCGTTGCCTGTGTAGCCGCCGTCAGCGTAACCGCCGTTTTTAAATTCTTCTTTGAGTTGCACTGTGCCTGTTTTTGGCGGTGAAGTGTTGCCGCCTGTGCCGTCAAGCGTTTGGGCTTGAATTGCCTGATTTTGCTTTGACATTGTGGCAATTTGCAGTGCGGTAATTCCGCCGACAATTACAGCGGCAATTGCACCTGCAATGGGTCCAAGTTGGGCAAATGCAGTAATGATTGCCATTGCACCGCTGGCGATTGCCTGCATTATTTGAATTGCGAGGTTTGACTTTGCCTGTTTTTTCTTTAAATCAAGTTCCTTTTGCGCGTACTCTTTTTCTACGGCAGAGCGTTTGTCGGCATTGTCGCCCGCGAGCGCAAGTTGCTTGTTTTTTTCTACTTCCAGTGAGGCAGTTTCGAGTTCGTGCGCCTGCGTAACAGTTGCAGAGATTGCGCCAACCACTCCTTGCACAATGCTGCCAATGCCCATTGCCCAATCTGTCCAAGATTTATTTTGATTGTTGCGCAATTGGTCGATAGCCGAAAAAGCAGTAGAAAAGGCATCGCGGAAAGAGTTTGCCAAGTCAGAGCCGAAGTCAATATCAGACAAGTATTCGGCAAGTTGACTGAGCGATTTTTTTGAGTTATCAATAAAATCAGTTGTGGCGCGTTCCGTTTTTTTGATAACTTCAACAATTTTTGCGTGAATTTGTTCCAAAACAGCATCATCAATCGGTGCGCCGTTTTCAATCAATTTTTGAATTTCTGCGTACAAAAGTTGACGTGAGACAACAATCAATTCGTTGTAGCGTTTGTTGATTTCGTAACGCTGCTTTTCGTAATTTTTCTCGGTAATAATGCCTTGCTTTTTCTTTCTTTCGAGTTGATAGAGTTCTTCCTCGCGAGAGTTCTTAATAGTTTCTATTTGCGCATCGGTGCTTTTTTGCAGTTGTTTTACAGTTTCTTCGGCTGCTTTTTTTGTGGCATCAGATTTTTTCTTTGCCGAATCTGTGAGAAATTTGTTGAGTTCCTGTTCTTTGTCGATAATATTTTGCCGCGCAGTTTCGTACTCTTTTGATTCTTCGCCATGATATTTTTTTATAATTTGAAGTTGCGCATTAAACGATTCAATAGCAATTTTAAGCGATTCCTCTTTAATTTTTTCGTCATAATCTTTGCTGTTTTTCAACTCCTCTTTTTTATTGTTTAGTTTTTTGAGCGTAGCAGTTTTTTCGGCTTCGAGTTCGGCATTTTCCGCATCTTTGCGGGCTTTTTCTTTGGCTTTGATTTGTTTTTCTGTGAGTTCTTGGCGTTCTTTATTTTGTTTTTTCTGCTCTGCTACGACTACTGCTGTTTCTTCTTTTAAAGCATTTTCCTGAAATTTTTTGTAACCTTCAATGTATTCCTTTTGTTCGTCAATATTTTTTTGCGCATCTGAAATAATAGTAGAATTAACATCTCTGTATTGCGATTTAGCCATATCTTTTTCATTATCAATGATCCTTTGCTGCGTTTGAATGTATCCCTCTGCATTTTCAATCCGACTTGCATAATAATCAGAAGTGCCAAGTCTTTTAACTTGCGCCTCTTGTTTTTCAAGTTCTATAATAACTTCCTGCGATTTTTTTTCAAAAAATGAAATCGAATTTGTCAAAGATTTGTATTCAGAATTCAATTTTTCAATTTGTTTATTACTTAAACCACCTTTTGCAAGTTCGTTTTCAATTTCCAACTGTCTTTCAAGCGATTTTGTAATAGCATCTGAAATTGCCTGCTGTTTTGCGACATTCCGCATTTTCTCAATTTTAATCTGGTATTGATAATTCACATCTTCTAACGCCGTTTTCAAAAGTTCGTTTGAAATTTTTTCATCACCAATATTTTTTAAAAAATTGGGAAACTCTTCATTGAGCCGCTTTATCAAACTTTCACGCAATTTTTCATTGTCATTTGTTTCTATAATCGCTTTTACAAGTCCATTCAAACGGTTTTTTTCTTCCATAATGGATGCGGATTTCTCTTTTTCGAGTTCGACTGTGCGCTCCTGTACGCTGTTTCGGATTTTTTCGGCTTCGGTGGCTTCGTTTGCCGTTTTTATATATTTTAACAATGCAGCAATAGCAGCAATAATGAGAGTGGCAATCAAAATGAAAATATTTTTTTTCATTGTTGCATTTAGTTTTGACTGTGCAACATCGGCGGCATCGGTAGCGACTTTTTGTGCAAAAAGCGATTTTATTGCAGCACCAATACTTTTTATGTAATTTCCGAGAAAAGTAATAAGTGATTTTAGCCCTGTAACGCCTTGCGCATTTGCGACATTTACTAATTTTCTAACGCCGAGATAAATGCCGAGAAGTTTTATCGCTGTTCCAATCAAAGCCAAATTTCGAGTAATCCAACCAACCAATGAAGTCAGCATATCAACTGCGATTTTCATAAATCCTTTACTGTCGTAAAAACTCAACATCAAACCCTCCCACGCTGATGAAAGCAGTTGTACGCTGCCCTGCACAGTATTGAGTTTAGTTTTCTGCATATTTTCCATTTCCTCGCCTACATCTGTAATGCTGTCTTTTAATATTGTGATGCTTTCGGCATTTGTCAAAAAAGTATTGAAGGCAGCAACAGAGCGTTTGTCGGTAAGTTCGAGGGTTTCATTCAGCGAAATTCCTTTGTTTTCGAGTTCCTGCAACGCAGGCGCAAGTTCATCAAGCGAAGTAATCGGTTTGCCAAGCGCAACAGCAAGTTTGCCGTTGGAGTCGGCGAGATTTAACAAAATATTTCGCGTTGCCGTTGCCGCGCTGCTTGCATCAAAACCCGCATTTGCAAGCGTTCCGAGCAACGCCGTTGTTTCTTCTATCGAAAATCCGAATGCGTTGGCAACGGGTCCAACTGTACTCATTGCATTTTCCAAAAAACTGAAATTGAGAGCCGATTTTGTAGTTGCAACAGCCATTGCAGAAACGTATCTTTGTGTTTCTTCTGTATTTGCACCAAACATTCGCAACGCCGCGCCTGCCAATGCCGCCGCTTGCGGTAAGTTCGCGCCTGTGGCTGTGGAAAATTGCAAAACATATTGTGTCATATTTTTTATATCCTCCTGTCCGTAGCCGAGTTTTGCGAGTTCGGTTTGCAGTTGCGTAACCTGAGAGGCGGTGTATTCTGTGCTTTCGCCAAGCCGTTTGGCATCGGCGGTAAGTTCTTTTACGCCGTCTTGTGTAGTGCCAAGAACGGCGGCGAGGTTGGCGTTGGCATATTCAAAATCGGTAATTTTAGAAATGGCGGATTTTATGGAAGAAATAAGAAAATCTAAACTTTTAGTATAAATATCGCCAAAAAAAGCTCCCCAAGCCATTTGCCACTTTTTTAATGCTTGCGTGTCTTGAAATACGCTATTTAATTTTGAAATGCGTTGATGCGTTTGGGAAATTTGGTCGCTTAATTCTTTCCAACGTTTTGGTTCGAGGGTTTTATTTACATTATTCTGTTCTTGCCTTAATTCTTTTAACCTTTTTGATAATTGCCCCGTCGTCAAAAACTGTAATCCCATTGATTTTTCCAAATCATGAATTTTAGTGTTATAATTACTAACGGTTTGATTATTTACTTTTATTTGCGCGGAAAGATTTTTATACTCAGAGGTATTTCCTTTGCCTTGCTTTGCAAGTTCGGTAAGTTCTGTGCGCAATTTACGATTTTCCAAAGTAATCGTATTGATTGATTTCTGATAGTCATTAATTGCTTTTTGACTTTCAGATGCCTGTTTAAAACCAAGTTCTAATAATATTTTGTCGTTTGAAACTGCCATAATATTTTAATTAAAAAATTATGACACAAAATTAATTAGATTAGTTTAATTTAAAAATGACAAAATCAAACGACCTTATTAGATAATTTTATAGCAATAAAAGCACTAATGGGAGTATAAAATATGCAAACAGATAAAATGCACATAGTGTTAAAGATACTTTTACTGCGTTTATATTCTTGAAGCGGCAAAATTATACAGCCCAAAACATACAATATGATAAGTAAGTACAACATAACTTATTGATTTTATTTTGTGCAAAGATAATACTTTTTTTGGGAATAAAAAAATTTTTGGGCATTTTTTTTCGATTATTTTGTCATTTGCAGAAAACTTTTTTTGTTTTATTTTTGCAAAAAAAAAATTTAATTAATGCAGTGCCGCTTCGACAGGCTCAGCAACCTTGCTTCGACAGGCTCAGCAACCGTAAATCCGTAGGATTGAAACTATAAACCCCTCTGTCCTTTGGACATCTTCCCTTTATTAAAGGGGAGAAATGGGTGTTTCATTGTATTCTTTAACTTTGTTTATACCCTGTTCCCCTCTTTAATAAAGGGGGGGACGCGGTAGCGCGGAGAGTTAAAATTTAAACTGTTTTTTTTGTATTGCGTTGCTATACTCTATTGATTTACAGGGCATTGCCTTTAAAATTCTGACATCTTTATTCTTTAATCTTTTATATATTACTGTCCGCTAAACATTTTTTTGAGCAAAAAAATGTTTAGCGGACAGTAATAATTTAAAAAGAATAAAGATAGAATTTTAAAAAAATCTTGCACAAGTCTTTGTTCTTTTAGCGTAGCGGTCTTTGTTCTTTGTTCTAAAAATATTTAGCGGACAGTAATATCTTTTATACAATTTTAATGCGTTTGCCATGAAAAAATCCTTTTGCGCTTTTTTATTTCAAAAAAATGTATTAATTTTGCAAAATAACAAACCTTATACGAATTGAGAATTGAGAATTGAGAATTGAGAATTGAGAATGAAAAACTAAAATCATTAAAAGAAGAAAGTTTTTTAAATTTTAATACCGATAGTTATCTGTAAAATTATGAATTTTTCATTTTCAACTTTTATTCGTGTAGTCAGTCTGGTTAGCGGTTAAAAATAAATTTAAAACAGATGAAAAAAGAAGTTGTAATTCTCTCTGCTGCGCGTACTGCGATTGGCAGTTTTAATGGTGCTTTGAGTGGTTTTTCGGCTGTTCAATTCGGCACGATAGCGGCGAAAGAGGCAATCCGCCGAGCAGGTATTTCCCCTGAAATTATTGACGAAACCATAGCGGGCAACGTGCTTACAGCAGGCGCAGGGCAAAATCCTGCACGTCAAATAGCAATCCACGCGGGAGTGCCTGTGGAAAAACCCGCAATGACTTTGAATATCGTATGCGGTTCGGGCTTGCGCTCGGTGTCGCTTGCGGCGCAGATTATCGCACTCGGCGATGCAGATGTTATTCTCTGTGGCGGCGTGGAAAGTATGACCAATGCGCCGTATCTGCTGCCAAACGCCCGCAACGGCTATCGAATGGGCGATGGGCAAATTGTCGATTCTATGATAAAAGACGGCTTGACAGAGGCGTTTTCGCTTGTACACATGGGAATGACGGCGGAAAATATTGCGGAAAAATGGGGCATTTCGCGCGAAGAACAAGATGAATTTGCGCTGCAAAGTCAGTTGAAATGCGAGCAAGCGCAAAAAACGGGAAAATTCCGAGAGGAAATTGTGCCTGTGGAAATTCCGCAAAAAAAAGGTGAGCCGAAAATCTTTGATACAGACGAATTTCCGCGTGCAGGCACAACGCTTGACGCTTTGGCAAGACTGCGCCCCGCCTTCAAAAAAGACGGATCCGTTACCGCAGGCAATGCATCGGGCATTAATGACGGCGCGGCGTTTCTCGTACTTATGTCGAAAGAAAAAGCCGACGAACTCGGCTTAAAACCGTTAGCCAAGATAAAATCTTACGGCACAGCAGGGATTGACCCGCAAATTATGGGTTACGCACCCGTTTTTGCCACGCAAAAAGCGTTGAAAATGGCAGAAATGAAAATTGAGGACATCGAACTTGTTGAGGCGAATGAGGCGTTTGCCTCGCAGTCAATCGCCGTTGTGCGCGATTTGAAACTCAACCCCGAAATCGTAAATGTCAATGGCGGCGCAATTGCTCTTGGACACCCGATAGGTGCGTCAGGCGCGCGGATTTTGACCTCGCTAATCTATGAAATGAAACGCCGAAACGCTAAAAATGGACTTGCAACACTCTGCATTGGCGGCGGAATGGGAACGGCAGTGATTATAGAAAATTTATAGTAGCCCAAGTTCAAGTTTTGCCTCCTCGCTCATCATTTCTTTGTCCCATTCGGGCTCAAAAACGAGGTTTATTTCAACAAAGGCAACTCCTTGAACAGCAGACACTTTCATTTTAACGTCTTCTAAAATATAGTCGGCGGCAGGACAATTCGGCGCGGTAAGAGTCATTGTGATTTCTACCTCGCCGTTTTCTGTGCAATTCACCCCATAAATCAGCCCAAGATTGTATATATCAACAGGAATTTCCGGGTCATAAACGGTTTTCAGCACTGCCGCAATGCGCTCTTCAAGTTCTAAAAATTGGTTATTCATATTTTTATTTTTGCAAATATTTTTTTGCAAAGATAACATAAAATTTTCAATTACACACAAACTTGGGACAATTCAATTTGAAAATACAAAAATGCAATTTGAAAATTTGAATATTTGAAGATTTGAAATTAAAATCCCCAAATCTTCAAATATTCAAATTGAATTTTCAAATTTTCAAATCCTCAAATTTTCAAATTTATTACTGTCCGCTAAATATTTTTTTGAGCAAAAAAATATTTAGCGGACAGTAATAAAAAAATTTATAGGAGAAAAGTACAATTTTTTTCTTAAATTTGCATTTTAAAAAAAACAAAATTTAAGATAAAAAAAAATGCGTATAATCAGCGGAAAATTTAAAGGGTTGAGGTTTGAGCCGCCGAAGGACATTACGGCGCGCCCGACAACCGATTTTGCAAAGGAAAGTTTGTTTAATGTGCTGGGTAATTACATTGATTTTGAGGATGTTACGGTATTGGATTTGTTCGCAGGAACGGGCAGCATCAGTTACGAATTTATTTCTCGCGGGGCAAAATCCGTTACCGCTATCGAAATGAGCAACACGCAGATTAATTTTATAAAAAAAACGATTAATAATCTGAAAATCAACAATTTACGTGTCTACAAAAGTGAGGTTTTTAGATATTTGGAAAAATGTGGCGAAAGTTATGATTTGATTTTTGCCGACCCGCCCTATCAAATGCTCGATATTGATAAAATTCCTGCTCTAATTTTTAATAATAACTTGTTGAAAATCAGTGGAATATTTGTGCTTGAACATGGAAAAAACCTTGATTTTTCCGAACATAAAAATTTTCTCGAACAGAGAAACTACGGCAATGTGCATTTTTCGTTTTTCAGATAAAAAAATATGGATACCTGTCAAGTTTCACAACGTTGCTGCTATCAACAACGTTGTGAAACTTGACACTATTCATAAAATATTTTTCTATTTCATTTGTCTACATTAGCAGAATATCATTAAAAAAAATAAAAAAATGAATATCTTTTACATCAGCATTGGAATTGTAATATTGATATGGTTTATTGGTAATTTGTTTCGCAGGCAAAAGAACAAAAATAAAGTCATTTGCGTGATTGAGAGTAATTGTACGGGCTGTCGGCGTTGCGTCAAAAGATGCAATCGCAAAGTATTGGAAACAGTGAAAAACGAAACGGAAACTCTTGCCATAGTGAAATACCCCGACAAATGTACCGCTTGCGGCGATTGTTTGAGCAAATGCAAATTCAATGCGCTAAAATTAGTTGAACGGGCAAAATCATCATAATCAACCCAAATTATTCAACCCCGAATTCTATGATTTTCAGACGCTATGCTTAAATACTGTAACCTCGACACAGTTTTTTTAATTTCCAACGTATTGTCATATCAAAAACTTTTTGTAACTTTGCCGTCTAAAATTGATAAAAAGCAATAAAAATGCTCAAATACCACTCTCACGACATTGTTTTTCAAGAAATTCCCAACGAAACCACACTTGCAATAAACATTACAAATTGCCCTAATCGTTGCGCAGGCTGCCACAGTCAGCATTTGCAGCAGGACACAGGCGAGGAATTGACTGAAAATGTATTGTCGGCTTTGCTTGAAAAATACGGCAATGCTGTTACCTGCGTCTGTTTTATGGGCGGCGACAATGAGCCGAAAGAGGTGTTGCGTTTGGCAGGGTTTGTTAAAAATATTCCATTTTACAAAAAAATGGAATGTTTAAAAATCAAAACCGCGTGGTATTCTGGCAAACCTGCCGTTTTCAGCGGTGCAGAACAAATTTTTGATTATATCAAAATCGGCGCGTATGTGGAAAAATCAGGCGGATTGAATTCGGTAACGACAAATCAAAGATTATACAAAATTGAAAATGAAAATTTGATTGATATTACCGAAAAAATGAGAAAAAAAGATTTTTTTTAAAACTGTTAAACAAAAAAATATTCAAAAATGAAACCGTTATTTTTAATTTTTTCAACAATCTTTCCATTGTCATTGTTTGCGCAATTTGACGGAATTGTCGGCAGCGTGGGTTGTAAAGCAATTCACGTTGATGATGCGCGGTTTGTGGAATGGGCATCGGACTGCGAAATTATGCGCGGTTATCAAGATATTGCGCGGAAGCAACTCGGTTTCGTCTTTTTTGGCGATGCGGAATCTGCCATTGGCAAAGCCAGCAAAACCACCACTGAGGCGGTGAGTTTGGGAGATGGCGGCACTGCCGTTCTCACCTTTCAAACGCCGATTGTCAACGGTGAGGGCGCAGATTTTGCAGTGTTTGAAAACTCGTTTAGCGACGCCTTTCTCGAACTCGCCTTTGTGGAAATCTCCTCTGACGGTGAGCATTATTTTCGTTTCCCTGCAACGTCTAACACGCAAACAGAAACGCAGGTCACAAGTTCAGGCTTGATTGACGCAACGAAAATCAACAATCTTGCAGGAAAATACCGTATAGGCTGGGGTACGCCGTTCGATTTGGAGGAATTGCCCGAAAACGAAAATTTAGACAAAAACGATGTTACGCACGTCAAAATTATTGACGTTGTTGGCACAATCAACCCCGAATTTGCCTCGCACGATTCCGAAAACAACATAATTAACGACCCTTACCCGACTGCGTTTGCCGGGTATGGCTCTGGCGGGTTCGACCTCACAGGCATCGGTGTTATTCACAATCAAAATAATCTTGCTGTAAAAGAAATTGAGCAGCCGAGAATTTTTATTTATAACAACGGCGTAGAACTAAAAATTGAAAATGCAAAATTGAATATTGAAAATGTAGAAATTTTCGATATTTCAGGCAAAAAACTAAATAATTTTCAATTTTCAATTTTTAATTTTCAATTAAAAATTGATATTTCCGCATTGCCCAAAGGCGTTTATTTAATAAAAACAGGTAATTTTGCCGAAAAATTTGTAAAATAAAACCATAACATAATGATTAATTACAACCACAAACCTTATACGAATTGAGAATTGAGAATTGAGAATTGAGAATTGAGAATTGAGAATTGAGAATGAAAAACTAAAATCATTAAAAGTAGAAAGATTGAGAATTTTTTTTAATTTTAATACCGATAGTTATCTGTAAAATTATGAATTTTTCATTTTCAACTTTTATTCGTGTGGTTAGTGGTTAAAAATAAATTTAAACAGATGAAAATACAAGTTAATCTTTTGACTGTCAGTGCATTGCTGATTACGTTAATTTTTTCCTCGTGCAAGTCTCCTGTGCAGCCAAAAGAGGAAAATTTAGTAGGAGAAAAAGGCTTTTTCCTGCTTAGCGAGGGTGCTTGGGGCGCAAACAACGCCTCGCTTGACTTCTATAACTGCGAAACAGGTGAATATTTGCAAAATATTTTTTCGCGTATCAATCCAAATATTGTCGGCGGATTGGGTGATGTTGGCAATGATTTGCAGATTTACGGCTCGCGTCTTTATGCCGTTATCAACTACTCGAACTATGTTGAGGTAATGGACTTAAAAGGGCGTCATATCGGCGAGATTGAGGTAAAAAATTGCCGAAAAATCGCCTTCTGCAACGGCAAAGCCTACATAACTTCCTACGGAGATGCGATTTACGGCGATGGCGAACACAATGGTTTTGTGGCGGAAATTGATACTGCTGATTTAAAAATTAAACGCACCATTGAAGTGGGTTACCAGCCCGATGGATTAGCGGTTTTTGGCGGAAAAATCTACGTTGCCAACTCTGGCGGTTACTGCCAAACATACGCAAATACGCTTTCAATTATTGATATTGAAAATTTTACGGAACGAAAAATCGTTTCCGCGCTCAACTGCCAGATAGTTGAGCAAGACAACAACGGCAACCTTTTTATGATTTCCAACGGAAATTACGCTGATGTAAATGCTGCGATTTACAAGGTTAATATGCAAACCGAAAGCATCGAAAAAATTGATATTTTCGCCTCGAATTTCTGCATTTCTGACGGCAATTTGTATATTTTAAGCAATAATACAAATTGGGAAACTGGCGAAACCGTTGCAAAAAAATACGTTGTTTATAATATTGACAGCAAGCGCATTACTTCCGAAAACTTTATCACAGACGGCACAGAGCACGAAATTCAGTTGTCGTATGGCATTGCCGTTAATCCTGTTACGAAAGAGATTTTGATAACCGACCAAAAAAGAGGCACCTCTGTCGGCGAAGTTTTCTGTTTTTCGCCTGACGGCGTTCAACTTTGGAAACAAACCACAGGTATTTTTCCAAAATACGCAGCGTTTTTGAAATAAAAAAATGCAGGGGCAGGTTTAAAACTTGCCCCTGCATTTTTTTTGTGGAACTGACGGGAAATTCCACAAAAAATTTTATTGATTTTTTACCTGTTGCGACTGTTGCAGTTTATTTCTTAAAAATTCATTTTCTGATACACCTGTAACAAGGTGGTACAAGTCAATAGTAGGGTAGAGTTCCAGCATACGCTGTAATATTTCCCCCGATACATTATTTCTCTTTTTGTCAAAAAAAGAGGTTGAAACATTTAGCAATTTTGATAATTTGTATTTGCTAACGCCCTGATTTTGTGCGTATTCTCTTATTCTTTCCGAAATCATTTTATTTCTATTTTTTCCGTAATAGTACGTTTTATTGTTGTGCTTTTTTTGCGCGGTTTGTTTTTACTCTGCGATTCTTTTGTTTGATTCTTTATTATAAAAAATCACAAAGAAAATAATAAGCAAAAGCGCACTAACGGAAATACCGAGTACCGATGCAATATCTGTAAATAATTGTTCTATCATTTTTTTTCTAAAATTTTGATGTATTTGTTTAAAGTTATTATTATTTCTTCTTTGTCAGCACACGCTTTGCAAATTTCCGATTTTGGCACATATCTTTCAGGGTAAGTAATAATATCAATCACAGACACACCTAATTTATCTGCAATTTGTGATAATCTTTTAAAGGGAATATCGTTTGAACGATTAATATATTGAGAATAAGTATTCTGTTTTACTCCCAATAATTCCGCTAAAACGTCTTGATTCATACGCTTTTCTTTGCGGATTGCCTCAATATTTGCTAATATATTCATAATTTTTCAAAGTTAAATAATTGATTTTTAATTAGTTGTGATTTTTTTAAAAAAAATATCTGAAAATATTTTTTTTTATCGTAAATTTGTGATACTTTTGCAGTCTATTATTTAGACAAAAAAAAACAGTGTATAATAAATAATTTTAAAAAGAATTATGAAACTAACTGACCAATGTATTGTTAGGATACGAAGAAATAGGAAGTTGCGCATCAAATTGATGTCTGATATACCTTTGTCGCGGTCTGGGTTGTATTTGCTTTTGAAGCAAAACAAAGAAAACAACAAATTGACGACTTTTTCCTCTTTGCAAATTATTTCTGCAATGGAAAAAATACAACTTGCGGATTTGATAGAAAAAAAATTATTTTAAAAACGTAGGCGCGGTTACCTGTAAAATTTACAAAATTAAATTCAAAAAGTTATGATTTTATGTTATTTGTTGATAATATAGATTGGTTGCAAATTGCTTTTGAGAGTTCGGCGCATGCCGGGATAGAAAATCGGTTGTTTATGACACGCAATTTAGAATGTTCTACACCGATGTTTAATCGCGTGGAAGAGGTAATTTTTGACAATTCGTTATTATTTACCCCCGAAGAACATAAGCGATGGGATTGTGTAAGGTCCTCCGAGAACGGAGTAATTGGCGTATTATGCAGCGAATTACGCACTGACAAACTATTTCTGCCGAAAGATTATTGCACTTTTAAATTTAAAAATCGTGCCTTATATGTTGTTTGTTCAGATAATGAAATGTTGATTATTAAAATTTTACGACAATTAGAAAACGATTTTTGTTTCAAAAAACACCATATAGTTAGATTGGACTTGTGCCGAGATTTTGAGAAATTTAAATATGGACTTTTGCCTGAAACATTTATACGCAATTTTTTTAATGATAAAATTTATTTGGAGGGCAAAAAAGGACGTATTCCCAAAAGATTTAACGGCACAAAAATATATTACGAAGGCGCGGAATTGCAAGAACAGGTAACGCAAATTAACCAAAATGTAAAATCAAAGAAGTTTCAATATGAATTTGAAATAATTAGTAATGAAATTGACGGCAAAAATAGAATAAACACTTTGACTATTGGTAGTAAAAGTAGTTTAATTCAAAGGCAGTTATACAATAAGACAATAGAACAACAACGCGAGGAAAAGCCTTATTTAACTGAAATTCACGACAAAATAAATTCGGACAGAAACAAGCGCGAAATTTGGCGTTTAGAGTTCAGATTAAAGGGCGCAATGCTAACTGTGGTAGATAATGAAATAAAAGCAAATAACAAAGAAATATCAAACGAAATGCCCTTACAGATAGAAGATATTTGCAACGGTGCGCGAATCACTGCAATGATTGAATTTTTGATTGAAAATAAATTTACTTTTCGAGAGGCAGCAAATACACAGAACAAGGCGCGCGATTGGAAACGAATAGAACTCTTTGATGGACAAAGTTTAGACGGCAAAATAAAATTGAAAAGAATAGAAATTAAGAGTACGAGCAACCGCGCAAACAAAATATACATACGTGCGGAATACACTAATGACCAATCTTTGAGAAGTTACAAAGAATTTGAGAATATTATTAAAAGTAATTACGGTTATGAAATGTTAGAAATGTACAATAACTTCACAGAACTCAAACGCAAAATGTATGCGAATGAGTTTAATTTGACAAAATTTATAGAGGAAAAAGTAAAACCCTCTTTGGAGACTTATGTGCGAAATGAAGCATATAAGCGCAAAGGCGGTTAATAAATAATTAATAACTAAATAATTTTATTATTTTATGCAGAATTTATCTTTAAATTTATGTGTTTCGGATATTCCGAAGCAGTTTGTCCGCAAGGGCAAAAATGGCAAATTCTATGTAAATTTGCTTGTAGTGCAACGTAAAGAAATTGACCATTTCGGAAATACTCACACGGTTAAAATATCAAAGACCGCAGAGGAATTGCAGCTTGATACTGCAAATGTTTATGTAGGTAGTGGTAAAGTTTTTGAAATAAAAGAGACCACAGCCGACAAAGTTAGTCCGGAAGAATTACCGGAATTTATGCGCGATGCAGTTTCATCAGACGCACCCGAACCAATAAAGGAAGTTCCTTTTTAAGAAAAAACGCACTTAAAATGAAAAAATTTGATATTACAAAATTTTATCCTTGTGTTGAATACTATAAGGCATCTTTTGGAAGACAAAAGAAGCATAGATGCCATTGACGCCGCTATGCGATACGCCAACGGCGATATGACAAGAGTTGAGTTAGATAAGTATGTTGCTGCTGCTTATACTGCGTATGTTGCTTCTGATGCTGCTTATGCTGTTTCTGTTTTTGATGCTGATGATATTTATCTTGATGTTGCTCGTGCTGCTACTGTTTCTGCTGCTGTTTCTGCTGCTGTTTCTGCTGCTGCTGATGCTTATAATATTGCTTATAATTCCAACTGCAAAGCAACTGCCAACATTTGCAGGGAGATTTTAACCACAACAGTTCTTGAAATAATAAATTAACAACAGCGGGGTCAAAATTGAAATTGTGAATTACTTTCAAAATTTATGTTACTTGTCTTTTTAACGGACAGGGCGCGGGTGTAACTTGTTGGAAATTAACAAGTTACATTTTTTTTAAAAAAAACATTCAAAAATATTTGTATATTAAATTTTTTTTGTATCTTTGCGCCGTTATTTGAAACGGAAACGGGCAACGCAGGGGTGCGACCCGTCAGGGATAAAATAACCAACAGAGGCAGAATTTAACTTTGTGAATATGCACAACGCGGTATAGAACGCTTGTGCACTATTTTTTTTGTCAATATAAGTTCCATTTCCAAAAACAGACAAATGCGCTTAAAACGGCTCTAAAAGCCTCATTCACCTGCCTGTTTGCAAATGCCTCAAAAACCCCTCAAACAAACTATAAAAATGATTAAAAAACAATCAAAGTAAAATAGACAGCGTAAAGTAACACGCTGTTTTTCAATACATATAAGTTGTGAAAATAACGCTGTTATATAATACATAAAAAAGTTAGTTAAATATTTAATTTACAGTACTTTATGTTGCAAAAAATCTGTTTTAAAAAAAACAGATAAATCTACAAAAGATTTTGTTAGATTTTGACACTTGTTTTGTTTATTTTTTTTACTTACTTTTGCAAAAATTAATTACTAACTAAATAATTTGTTTCGTATGAAAAAATTAATCTTATTATTATTCCTTGCGCCCATTTTATTTACAGGCTGCGGTAACGAAGAACCAGTACCAAAGAGAACACAACCTTTAAAAGTTTCTTTTTCTTACACAATTCAAAATTATGATGTAGAATTAAAATCTACATCAACGGGCAATGCTCCTTTAAAATATCAATGGTTTGTTACGTTGGAACACAATAGAATTGCACCTTTTGGCAGTCCGATTGATATTATTATTGACGATACGCCAAACAACTGGACAAACAACAAAAATGTATCATTCACTTTGACAGGCGGTGGAAAATTAGAAATGACTTTATTTGTAATGGACGGCGTTACTGGTTATATTGATTCTTATAGTAAGTCAATAACCATAGAGTAAAGTGCAATGTATTTGCACCGTTATTGCAGCGTGATTGCAGCGTGATTTTTTCACGCTGTTTTTTTTATTGCAAATATATTTGTATCTTTGCCGAAATTTTATTTAACAATGAAAATAGAAATAAAATCAAAAATTAGAATTAAAGATGTACAGTTGTTCGTTCCTAATTTGCACACTACAAGTGCTTGGGATTTGATAAATACGGCAAGAAGGGAACTTAATATTGTAAAACCACAATTTCTTACTATTGAAAGATTTTGTGAATTTTACAATATTAAAATTTCGGATTTTTCAAAATAAAAGTTAAAATAAGATTGTACAAATAAATTATTATTTAATTTTGCACTAATGAAAGATAGTACTTTAATATTGGGCGGTTTAGGCTTGTTGTGGCTATTTAATAAAGGAAAGAAACTTTATAACAACCTCAATAATTTGCGTTTTGGTTTGGATGGTTTGCATATTGTAAATTTTGATAGCACCGCGCAAACAATCCTTTTAAACATTGATTTTAAGATATTTAATCCGTACAATATTACATTGATGTTTTATGAGATAGACGCACAAATATTTTTCAATGATAAAGCAGTTGGGAATATTAAAAGCGCGGTCAATAGATATATTTATGCCAATAGCACAAGTATCATTCCGATGTCTATAACTCTAAATTACAGCGATTTAGGAACGGAACTTTGGGAACATATTACAAGCGGAGGACGAATTGACGATTGGCGAATTAATATAAAAGGGACTGTAAATGTACAAAATATAAACATACCTTTGGCACTGCAATTTATCTTCCAAGATTTTGTCAGCGGCACAGAACACGCTGTAAGAACTGTTGACAAAGCAGAAATTTTACATAAATTGATTGATTTAGGATTGACCGAGAAACAGGCAAAAAATGCGATGGAAGAAAACTATTTGCAGGTTTTGTCTGAGAAAAGGCAATCGGAAACGGACAAAATCGCAAAGGAAATTTTTACACGCTGGCAACTTATGATGTTTTAATTTATGGCGCGTTTTATTGCAGAAAATAAAGACAATTTCAAAAAGAAAGGTATTACAAAAGATATTATCACGCAGGTAATTAATACCTTTAAAAAGGACTATTTGCAATGTGTAGACGTTGCAAAGGAACTGCAAGGCAAAAGTAATATTGAGACTTATGAAAATATATTTAATTACGTTCTTAAACATGTTGAATATGTAGCAGACCCGCAAGGCGTGCAATGGATTAAAACCCCCGCGCGACTGATTACAGACGGCAAAGGCGATTGTAAAAGTATGGCAATTTTTATCGCAAGTTGTTTGCGCTGTCTGGGAATAGATGCTTATTTTCGGTTTGTGTCCTTTGGCAAAAGCAAAACGCCTACACACGTCTATATTGTAACTTACGACAATATAATAATAGACCCTGTGGAGCGCGTAAATGGACAACCAAAATTCAACTATGCACAAGAATATAATACTAAAATAGAGATAATGAATACTACAAATATATATGAATTAAGAGGGATTGGCAGTAATGAAACGACAACGATTGATTACACACCCTACACTGGCGCAAAGAGTTTTTTAGAGAATTCTATTGCCGAGAATTATTTGTGTAGCGAAATTGATTATCTTACAACGCTTTTAACCATAGAGCCGACAGCCGAGAATTTTAATCAGTGCGATGCAATGGCACTTTCATTATATTTATTACAAAATGGTTACGATAACGAGAAAGGCGGTTTGATTTTGCAAAAAATGAAAGACGAAGGACATTTTAATTATTTGAGTATCAACGAGAAAGAGCGCGTGGTACATTTAGATAAATTGTTTGAAACAGCAAGAAATGTTGATATTTTAGATTTTAAAATTGGCGCAGATACAGAAGTTGCTATTTGGTATAATGATATTTTGAAACAAAATGTAATTGAAGGGCGGAACCAAGAGGGAATTGAAGAATATGAAAAATTAGTTGGTGAAAATAAAATTGGAATTACAACAAAGCAAAAAAATGAATTAATCGCAAAAATGAAAGAGTCAGGTTGGGGCTTTTGTTACATTTTGGCTAATCCGATGTGGATTGTTAAGCAGTCGGAGAAATACCCGGAAATGCAACGTAAATTACAAAATGAAAATGGATTGTTCATGCAATGGTACACGTCCTTAACAAAATATTTTACACAGCAAACAATATTGAATTATTTAAAGGATGGATTTATAAAGCAGACAAATCAGACGCCCGAGAATTACATTTTAGCGGGTATTAAAAAGGGAGAATTACCCTCTGCCCCAAATATTGGTATAGCAGCATCTGTTGTAGCCGCAATTATAGCAGCGGTAGCAGCGGTAGTAACAACTGTCTTAAATATGATTATTGCATTAATTCAAAAATCAATGCAAAGTCCGACCAACTACCCAAACGATATTCCACCGAACAATGATGATTATTTAAGTGCCGAAGATTTAAAAGGTGATAGTGGTAGCGGAAGCGGAACAACAGACGAAAAGAAGAGCAGTTTATTACCTATTTTATTAATTGGAGGTTTAATTTTTTTAACAAAAAATAATGAGTACGAAAGATAAAATTATAAAATATTTTAAGGACAATGCAGGCAGTTATGTATATATTTTTATATTGGACGATGCCGCGCCACTATTTAATAAAGATATTCAACAAAAACGTTTGAATCAGATTGAGTATGTAATTCAATCCGCTCAATTAAGTTCTTTGAGTTACAATGATATTGCGACTGTTATTTCTGGAAAAATAAAATCGAAGTACGGCAAAACGCCGATGGAGTGTTTAAAATTATTGGCACAAGGAATTACCGTATATGCAACAGATGGCAGCAAAATAGGTAGCGTTGGCATTGGTGCAACGTCAATTAATGCACAGACAGGATTACCGAACAATTACAAAGGTACATTTGACAACGACACCACCACAGATGGCAGATATAGCAGAATTATTGATTGTGAGAAAGATACTGTTTTAAATATTGTTGACAATAAAACCGGAAATATTTTGTCTACGTATAATCAACAAACTAATACATATTCTGGTGGTGGTCAAAGTTCGGAATGGTGGACAATTCTACAATCTTGTTTGCCTGCAATTATGAGTTTATTAGAGTGGCTGGGCAATTTGCTTTTGGGTAAAAATGCAACAGGAATGAACACAGGCGCAAGACAAGGAGACGGATGGGGAAGTAAAGACGGACAGTCTGACAAGTGGAATAACGGCAATAAATCAACAATGGATTTGACTACAATATTACTTGTTGGTGGTATTGCTTATTTAGCACTCAAAGATAACGGAAAGAAAAATATTATCCTTGAGTACTAAATAAGCATCGTAAGCACTGACATTGAAGCAAAATATCTTTGCTTTGGTTGTTACAAAATAATTATTAACAAAATCAAACATTTAACAATGGCAAAATTAAAAATGTTGAAGTACCCACGCAAGCCGAAAACAATGGCGAGCGTTGCGTCCAAAGAAAAATATTTGGTACGCTGTAAGGAAATTGACAAGGAAAATGGACGAAGAAAATCAGAAAACAAGAAGTCCGAGGATTTGTCAAAAAAGATTGCTGGACTTAAACCAGTAAGGTAAGAACTTTTAAATTAAATTTTTAAAAAATGAAAAAAATTAATGTAAAAAATGGTTTGCAAGGTCGGTTGATTGGTTCGGCAATTGGTGGCGCAGCATCTGCTGTGTTCGACACTTATGTAACAGGTTATTTACCCGAATCAATGCAAGATTCACCCGATATTGCTAAGATTGTTGCAGGCGCGTTTATTCCGTCTGTTATGAAGTCCGATTTAGGTCGCTCACTCGGAGACGGCTTGATGACGGTAGGTTTGGCTAATTTTATTAGCAGCAAACTTGAAGAAACTACCGATACTACTACAACAACAACTACAACAGGTAGCGGAGTTGCAGGTATTGGAGCAGGTAGAATTAATCCTTTCGCTGCATACGCGCACAGGGTACGCGGCATTGAGAATTCGCAAAGAAAAATTGCAGGTGCAGGCGTAGGTCGCTCTGTAAGAGGTTGTTAAACTTTAAAATTTTTATAAAAAAATGAATGTAATTAATAATTCACCCTCGTATGAGGTAAGAAAGAAAATATTCAGCGTATTGTCTGAATGGGGCAAGCAGAACGATTGTGTGCCACAAGAAAGTTATTTGCGTCTATCTAAACCGTTGCAAAATGGAGTTGGACACTACACTTTTGACCCGTCTGTAAAGGCGATTGTACAGGGCGATAAATCGTTGTCCGAAGGCGATGTATTTTTCGGGTTAGGAAATATTGTTGGTTTGATGCTCGACACAGACCCTGTTCGCACAGGTGCAGCACCAATTCTCACATACCCATTGCTTGTAAGTGCAGCAAGTCGTGGTTTTATTGCCGAAGATATTTTCCGTTTGTATTATGGTATTCTCACGAGGAGAACTGTACAAACACAACTTAATGAAGGTTTTCCAGTTGCAAAATTCCGCGTTACGCCGGAAACACAACCAACCTTTATTATAGATGCAGATGGAGTTTCTCACTCTTTGGGATTGCAGCCTGAGTACGATTACGAACGTGCTATTAATTGGTTTGCTATCAATTTCGTAATGAACGGAAAAGACAGCAATATGATTGAACTTGACTTTAACGGCACCGATGCAAACTTTGCCGTTGCCGAAGCAGACCAAACAACTGTAAGTACCACACACAAACCTTATCTTGTGTATGAAGAGTTTGGCTTCCTGATGAAAGGAGCAGCAAATGCAGATGTGAAGAATTCTCTTGAATCATTTATTGCTGCACGTCTTAAATGGTAGCAAAAAAAATGAAAAAAATTATTTAGTGGCTTGGTGCCGTTGGGTCGGCACCAAGTTTCAAAAATTACAAGATGTAATAAAAAAAATTATGGCAAAAATTGTTGAAAATATAGACTTAATCAGAATTCATTTAGATAATGCAGGCAATTATTATTTGTCTGAAAATGTGAATTTTAAAGACAAGAATATTTTGTTTTTTGGATTTTGTTTTGGTACAAATTCAACAATCGATTTAACAACAGGTACCATTTTGTTGGAAAAACCAGAATGTAAAGGAATTTTTTTAACTCTACAAAACGAAAAAAAAACTGTTGTAAAAAATTTTGCGGTACAAAATTTAGACGTGCAAATGTATTCTGTACAAGCACCAATCAACCGCGTTTTAGACCTTAAAAACTGTTATGTTTCAATAAATAATACTTTTCAAAATAAGATACTTTTAATGTACGTTTTCTATGGGAAATTAACCGAACACTCTTCCGAATGGGGTGTTAATTTCCCTATTAACGTACCCGCAAATTACAGAGGTACATTACAGCAGATAGTCGGGGACGTGAGAAATTTTGTTACTCTAAAATGGATTTCGGTAGAGGAGGGGACAAATGCCTTTTTAACTTTTAGAGCAAAAAACAAAGAGAATTGCTTGGAATATTTGAATACAAAAATTTTCCAAGCAAATATAGATGATGAAATTATTGTAAAAAATGATTGGTTATTGAATTTTGAAGATGTAAATTGGGACAATTCCGAAGTAATAACAGATTCAAACGAATTAAAATTAAATCTTTATTTTTAAAAAGCATGTATAAAAAATTGACTTTAAAATATGGTAAATCAATAGAAATAGACCTTGCAGGACAAGTTAAGGTATATTTTCCCGCCCTTTTAGAATTGGCAGGAAAGAATGTAATTTCTATTGATTTTATGCAAGATATTACAAATTTTTCTGGCGCGGAACAGCCAACAGATTTTTCCGATTTATTTTTAAATTTGACCGAAAACGGACAAAAATATTTCACTTTGAATTACCCTCTTGATAGAATTAACATCAAAAATACACGCGGTCTAAAGCTTGATATAAACCGCAAAATCAACTTTGCAGACTGTTATATTTATAATCCGACTGTGCAAACAGGCAGTATCACATTTGTGGTATGGTGGAGCGAACAGGCGACAAAAGAACAACAGGCTACTTTATCTGTTTTTGATAATGTAGAATTGATTTTAAAACAGGGCAACGGTTACAATAACCTTTTCCCCGATTACAAGACGTTTGTAGGTTATTCGGTGAAAAACATTATTTTACCTGACGTTTTGATTTCACCAAGCAGTGTGGATATTGTTAGCGCAATAACGCTAAATGCTGCATATCTTACTTTGCAAAAAGGTACAAAAATTGTTTTTGACCAAATGCCACTAATTGCTTTGCAGCAAGAATTAATGTACGAACATCTAACTTTTGACAAATTGGAATTTGATTTTAACAATTCATTTATACAAATTGCGAAAAATTTAGATGTTTCTGCAGACTTAAATAAAAGAATTTTACTCACATTTGAATTTGAAGACAAATGACCGTTTGGGAAGAGATACCGAATCTGATAAGGTTAAATAAATTTGAAACCTTTAATGTTTCCACCAGTTCCGCAGGTGGCAAAGATTTTGTGTTTGTTTATGATGACACAAAAGATGTTGAAGAAAACATACAAGATTTAGATATGGTAATGTCTGCACTAACAGGGAGAGCGTTTTATTTGTTTGGGAAAAAGAAAGAAAATGCAAATCGGCAAATTTTTTGTTTTAAATTTTCAAAAGACGGCATTAATGACGCGAAAGTTGCAGGTGTTCATGGCGCAAATATTGGTTACACAGATGATTTTGTGCAAAAAATGATTGCTGTTGAGATTGGAAAAGTAAAATCAGAGATGCAGGAAGAAATTTTAAGGCGTAGAGAGCAGGAACTCAAAGAGAAGTTCGACAAACAAGAACGCGAAATTAAAGAGGAACGCAAAGAACTTGACAAACGCAAAGGTGACGGGATAGAAATGTTTTTGCAATCTTTGGGAAAAGCGTATCCGCAAGTAAAGCGTTTTATTTCAGGCGACAAGAGCGACAAGGTCGCAGGCACAGCAGAACTGTATGCAAAAGTTGCAGGCACGGAAGAAATTCAGGAAAAAGCAGTAGAAGTTGAGATTTTGGAAGATAACGAACTTGAAACAAGAATTAATGATTTGTTGCAACGTTGGAACGCTGCCGAACCCGATTGGCTTATGATAATGGAAAAAATTGTACAAATTTGCGAAGATAAACGCGAAATTGATGTGATGGGGGGGATGGTGAAATTGCCATATGAGAAATTAAAATCAATAATTTTAGAATATTAAAATGTTTGAATCTTCAATATATAATATTAATTCCAATAGAATTTTAGTAGAAAATTCTTTGAAGTCAAAGGCTGTTAAAGTTGTTAATGCAGGTGCAATTATCTATGTGCAGTATAATGACAATAATTACATTGACAAAGAATTAGGAAGTAGTGAAATTGGCACAATCGTAAATTGCACAGGTGCATATATTCCACTTAATGACGGCAGCACAATTTACCAGACAGAAGGCGGCTTTTGGGCAAATATTAGACAAAATAATAATGATTGGAAGTTTGTCAGCAGAACAGTCAGCGCGATTAGTATCACAACCGCACAAGATTATATAAATGCGACACTTGCGAATAATGCTTCTATTTTTGAGAATAATTTGTTTTGCGCGCGTTTTGCAAGCAAATTAAATAACAGCGAAAAACAAGTGCTTTTTGGGCTGCAAACAAGATTAATGCAGCGCAATGAAATGATTAAAAATTCTGCCGAAATTGAAAGCAAAGTTGAATCATACCCGAACGGTTATATTAAATGGGAAAGTCAGTTAAATGCCTTTATGCAAGATCCCTATATTAATTCTGTAACTACTTTGATTATTATTTCGTGCGTAATTCTATTTGTTACAATAACAAGTATTGTTCTTTACAAGAAGATTTATTCTGAAAGCAAGAATGATGTAAAATTTTCAAAAAATTTAACGCGCACTTTGGAATCAAGACTTACCAAAGAGGAGCGCGAACAATTATATAACGAAACGGCAGGACTTATAACCGCAGCAAGGATTAAAGAAAAAACAAAATCCATTGCCGGAGGTTTATCTTTTGGATTGATTGCAATTGCAGCAGGTTTATTTTTTCTACCCTCAATTTTAAATGAAAAAAACAATGGAAATTAAATTTGATGAAAATATAAAAGACAAGGCTCTTGCTGTGAAGTGTAAGTATGCAAACACTTATAAATTGGAAAATGATTTATTTGTTGGTTGTTGGAGTTTGGCAAATGAAACTTTGCAACAAAATCAAGTTACAGTAGATAAAGACAAATGGATTTTGCCGGTAACAACAGGAAATTATTGTTTTTCCGAACAATTTGGAAAAAAATATACAATGATGTTGGAATATTATTTGCCCGGTATGGAACAATTTTTTGCAACTGAATATATTGTCGATAAGAAAGACCGAAATAAAAATGGATTAACTCTAAAAGCATGGAAACGTGGCTATATAAATGATGAGAAGGCATATTCAATCATTATTGCTACAATTAGCGATTTAACATTAATGAACGCACAACTTCTAACACTTGGCGGTTATTATGTTGTTGATTTGCAAAATGGGGAATTTATTGTGAAACGTTCTTATGACGGTTCAGTATTATATCGTAATATTAGATATTTTGCGCCGGAAATTACGCAATGGGTAAGATTGATTGCTGTAACTAATGATATTTCGGCAGAATATTTAGAATCACTGTATAAACAAAATTTTAATGATGGTGAAAACGGTAATACAAAAGAAATAGAAGAAAAAAAAGAAAAAAACTTATTATCTTTATTAATTGGTTTATATGTTACTCACAAAGCAGGTTTATTTTGAAAAATGATAACATCACAAAAATATAATTGTACGGTACGCTGTGAGCTAATAACTCAAAGTACAATCATTGAAAATGATGGTTTTACTTCCATTTCAGTGCAGAATTTAGACAGTAAAGGTATTGTTGTTAATGATGTTATAAGTTTGGGTTATAAAGATAAATTTGAAATAGAATTAGAGCCTTATTGTGTTCTCAATCAAAGTTTTAAAATAGTTTCTACTGGTCCTTTTTCAGCGTTAATTATTAAAAAATATTACACAAAAATAAATTAAATTTATGAATATCATACAAAGTAATATAGCGGGTGCGAATCAAAGGTATTTGACTATTTATGATGCAAACAAAGATTTTGCGCTAAAAACAGATATTCCGATAATACCGGAGTCAATAGTTATTGATGCGTACAATATGTTTGATTGGGAAAGTACAACTGAAAATTTTGTTTCGGCACTATTTTACAACACTAAGGACCCGATTATAAAATTATGCGTAAATAATGAAAGTGAGGATTCACTTGTAATTACAGCGGAATTAGGTTTTGGGGCTAAAGTAGGCAGCGTAAATAACGTTGTTTTCGATGCCGATGGAGTAGCACAGATTGTAGAAATTACACCCGAAATAGGGCAGACGCAAACAACTATCACTATACCTGCTGCCTGCAAAGGCGAAATATTTTATGGTTGCGATGTAACTGAAAATAACTTTGGCAAGTCATACATCATTGCCAATCAGGGGGAAGGCGGGACTATAATAGTGAAATTAGTTGCTTCTGACTTTGCGAAGTTCTTTAACTTTGGCGACGAAAGTACTGTTATCGTTTTTGAGAATATTTCTGTTGCCAAGTCCGCAGTAACAAGTATTGTAATTAACGATGATATTATACCCGCAGCATTGGCGGATGGCGTAAACACGACGATTAGCGAACGTTTTATAACAAATTTTATAAATTGTACTTTTGTAGATTTTTACGGATTGCGAAATGTTACTTATTTTGGCAACGGATCTTTTGCAAGCATTGCAGCAAATAATCCCGCAACTTATTTTACGAATGTTATAAAAGTCGGATTTAGTTTCTTCTCAGAATTTAGAGGAACTCAATTTGATTTGACGCCATTTTCTAACTTGCAAGAAGCAGATTTATATTTCATTTCAAATTGGAATAATGTTTTAGAATTAGATTTGAGTAAGTTAGTAAAGTTAGGAGGAAGCTTTCAAATGTTTCTTGAAAACCTTCCGCAATTACAATCGAATGTTTCTTTAGATTTTCTTGATAACGAAATGACTACTGGATTTAATCTGGTTTCTTGTCTATCGCGTCTCTATTCTGTCAAACGTATTGACGTATCTAAATTGGCAACTATTGATTTGGATAAATTTATACATGGATATTATTGGAACGATAGAATTGCCTTTGCTGCAAATTCGTTAGAAGAATTTGTAATTGGCGATTACATAATTCCGCAGAGTCAGCCTGTATCGACAGGAACTTTGCAGCGTACATTAGCTGTGCAAGAATATTCACCCGCAGCAATTAACGGCATAACCATCACAGGAACGAGGGCTGCCGTAGGTAGACTGATAGAAGTAATTGGAGACCAAACTCCCTACCATTACAACGGTTATCCTTCTTTTGAATATAATTTTGTTTGGAATTTAATCTCAAATTATACAGACGTGAATAATGACTAAACAGCAATTCATATCTACCTATTGGCAACACGCTGTTGCTTGTCAGACTGCATACGGGTTGCCGTTAGCGGTTATTTTGGCACAGGCGGGGCTTGAGAGTGGTTGGGGTGCTTCTGTTTATCAAAATAATTTTTTTGGCATAAAGGCAAATAGTGCGTGGAAAGGCAAGAAGCAACTTTTGCGAACACACGAAATGTTGCCAAAGAGTAGCGGGTATTCGTTCCCGGAAGTGATTAGCATAACACCCACAAGCACAGGTAAGTATGATTGGTATGTACGTGATTATTTTCGGGCTTACGACACAGCGGAAGAGGGTTTTATGGATTATGGAGCATTTATAACGGGTAACTCAAGATATAACAATGCGGTTATAAATTACAAAAACACAGGCAACTGGCAGGCGTATTGCAGAGATATTGCGGCAGCGGGGTACGCAACGGCTACAAACTATGCGAACAGTTTAATTAGCACAACCGAACAGGTAATAAATTATCTGCCTCTTGATTGGCAACAAGTAAAGGCAAATTCGGCAAAAAAAAAAACTTCGCTGGTGGTTCAGAATTTTTAATAATTGGAATTTTAGCAGGATTATATTTTTTAAATAATAAAAACAAAAACAATTTTGATTGTATGATAAAAAATTATATTAAAAATTAAAAATTAAATAATAAAATTATGGAAATTCAAACAATTATTTCAGCAATCATAGGGCTGTTAGCCTTAATTGCAACAGGTGGATGGTTTATTAATTATCGTCAAAAAAAAACTATCGAAAGCGCAAGTGCCGACAATGCTACTTTATCGGCTTCAAAAAATGCCGTTGATTTAGCCAATGAGATAGCACAGAAATACAACACTATTATTTTATCTTCAATGGGGGAGCACGAGAAACGCCACGATGATGTGGAAAGTAAACTTGATGTATTATTGTATGAGGTTACAATTATTGGTAAATATCTAAATGGCGGGTTGGCAAAGTTCAAAAAACAGCAGCGTGATGAACGTGGGCGTTTCATTAAAAAAAAATGAAAAAATTATGAAATATGCAATTTATATATTATCTGTTTTATTGCTAATCTGCTGTATTTCAATCGGTTTCTTGTGGAAAATGTACAGTAAAACGGCAGCGCATACACAGGCGCAACAGGTGCAAATTTTGGAACTCGATAGCGCACTTCAAAAGGCACTAAACAAGACCGAAACGTCAATAAAATTTAGCATACAGCCGACAATAACCAACAAGGTTACTTCTGCTTTTGGAAGTACAAAAAATGTAACATTGCAATATTATTTCACTTTGGACGGTAAGGCGATGATAGTAAAGGCAGATAGCACTTATCAAATAACAAAAGAGTATGCGAAATGAATTTTTGAAAATTCCGAAAAAAAATAACATAAGATTAGGTTTTCATAATTTAAATAAATGTAATTTTGTACGCACATTTAAAAAATATTTTTTTGAAATATTTGAGTAGATGATGTGAAAATGGATTCCCGCCTTTGCGGGTTTCCATTTTTTTATATTGTACCAAAAAATTGTGAATTATCCTTTGCAATTTTGGTGCGTTTTTTTATGTATCGTTCCGTTGTGTCAAAAGATTTATGCCTGCAATGATTCATTACATCAAACGGGTGCATACCATTTTGTAACGCTGTAATTATGCCTGTGTGCTTGAAAGAATAAAATTTACATTGAGGGTTAATTCCGAGTTCGCGGCGTACATCAGCGAAGAGGCGGTTAAAATGATTCATTCCGAAAGGTTTATTTTCTGTAACAGATTTTTTTCTAAATAGGTAATAATCAGCGTTTTGCAAGTGGTAACCTTGCATAATTAATTGTTCTAATAAAATTTTCGGAATAACTACATTTTCCGTTGTTCTATTTTTTGGGTAATGATGCCAAAAATAGTTGGTAATTTAATGCCCAAAAAGTTGTATATTTGCGGCGAAGTTGAAGAGGAAACAGGCTCTGCTGGGGAGCAACCTATCAGAAATAGACTTCGGATAT
>JAISYF010000198.1 GCA_031270065.1 Prevotellaceae bacterium
AGGTACTTGGCAAGGTTGGAAAGACCGCACTCAAGCAACCTATTTAGGTGGAAATTGTTACTCTTACACAATTTCTGAAAGCGGTACAATTTCAGGTTGGCAGGCGCAACTCTGGACAGAGGTATCTGGCGGCACTCAAATTGCACAAATTATGTGGCAAGGCAACAATAACAACAATGTTGCTTTCAAAAAATCAGGCAGTAGTATGAATATCTGCGCCGACTGTTGTCAAGGCACAACGCCGACAGTACCCTCAGTAACATTAACCGCTCCCGCATCTGTTTTTATCGGCAGCGATATAACTTTTTCGGCTGAGGCTCTCAATTTTACCGATGCGGTAATTACTTATTATGTAAAATTGCCGAATGCAGCAGATTATCAAGCGGCTGCAATCACTTCGCCCTACACTCCTGCAACCACAGGCAACTACGCTATCAAAGCAGTTGCGGTAGAGAGCAGCGATGCAGGTATTACTGCATTTGCAGAAAAAACCGTTACGGTAAATCCTGTTCCCCCAGGCGCAATCACTGTCAGGTGGAAAAAAGGCGATGACCTTACTTGGCAACAAATGGGTATTTATGAATGGTCAACAGGCGGCGGAGCACTCTGCGGCACGTGGCCCGGAATACAGGTAACCGCAGATGGCGACGGCTGGTATTCTTACATTTTTACAGAAACGCCCGAAAATATCATTTTCAACAATTTTATTTCAACCTCAGAAGCAGGAGGCTTGCAAGTAAATGGTCCTGTTAGCCCTGCATCAAGTATATGTTTGGAACTTCACTCTTACTATTATTGCGAGGCAGATTGCCAAACAGGAGTTGCTCCTTGCAGCGAATACGGCACTTTTGAGGTAAAATGGGTAAATCTAAATGCTTGGAGCGATATGTCTATTTACGCTTGGTTCGGCACAGACGGAATTACACAAATTTTTGGTCCCTGGGCAGGAAAAATTGTTACTCCCGATATAAACGGAATTTATTCACAAACATTTGTAAAAGTTGAACCTGTGAATATTATTTTTACAAGCACTATCGGCGGAGAACAGACAGTCAACCTCGAAGGCATATTTAACGATGTTTGCTACAACATCTCCACAGCAACACAAACGCTCAACGACAAAGAATTAAACATTATCGAAAGCACAGATTGCAGCACTCTCGGAGAAGGTGCAGGCATCGATAATAACTTTGAAAATTATGAACTGCTAAAAACCGAGTATTTTACTTTACATGGCGTAAAAATTAACGAACCGCAAAAAGACAATATTTATATTGTAAGAAAAATATACTCGAACAGAGTTGTTTGTGAAAAATTTATTGCAAAATAATAACTTTTTAATTCCCCGCGCTTTTCCCCCCTTATTTTTAAGGGGGGAAATTGAGGAATTAAACTGAATAATTAGCCCCAGAAAACACTAATTTAATCAGAAAAATTAATCTGTGTTATCTGTGGCAAAAAAAAAATTTTTAATCAAATGAAAAAACTTCTATTTCTATCTTTAATTCTAGTATTCTCTTTCACCAATGCTATTGCTGCTATAACGGTTAAATGGCGTTTGGCTGATGGTGTGAGCGTTCCGCAAATGTACATCTATGCGTGGATTAACAACGGCGGAACTGTTACCGAACTTTGTGGCGCGTGGAAAGGCGAACTTGTAACCGCCAACTCTGATGGCTGGTACAGCAAAACCTTTACGCAAACGCCCACAGGATTTATCTTCAACAACGGCAGCGGCACGCAAACCGCAGACCTGTCGAGCAGCAGCGATATTTGTTATTCCGTAAAAGCAAATTTTGACGTTATAACGCTGAATTGCCAAACAGGGCAACCACAAGGCGGCACAGACACGCTCAACCCTTTCAACCCCGGCGACCCCTCTTCTTCGCTTGACGATGTAATGCTGCAAGGCTTTGCGTGGAACTCTTTTAGCAGTACAAAATGGGCGCAACTCACAAGCCAAGCATCAGAAATCGGACAATATTTCGATATGATTTGGCTTCCGCCGTCATCGGCAGCGGAAGGCGGAGGCAGCAGCAATATGGGTTATCACCCGCGAGCGTGGAGTTCGCAAAGCAGTTCTTGGGGCAGTTCATCAGAACTTGTTGCACTTATTAATGCGCTGCACGCCAACAACTGCCGAGTGATTGCCGACATTGTGGTAAATCACCGCGCAACAGGTACAGGCTGGTGCGGAAATTTTATAACCGACAACTACGGCAGCGGCTATACCACTTATCAACTTACCGCCTCGCATATATGCAAAGACGACGAGGCAAGCAGCCGCAGCGAATGTACTCTCGGAACAAACAACGATTATTCAGGCGGCACCTATGCCGCAGCCCGCGACCTTGACCATTTGCAAGGATATGTCCGAAACGCTATCAAAGAGTATATGAAATATCTCAAAAACGAATTTGGTTATGACGGATGGCGTTATGATATGACAAAAGGCTACAATCCAATTTATGCAAAAGAATATTCGCAGGCAAACGGAGGTTGCTATTTTTCTGTCAGTGAGTATTGGGACGGAGACGTAAATAAACTTAAAAATTGGGTAAATGCAGCGGAAACTGCCGTTTCTACTTTCGATTTTGCAAATAAATACGCGATAAACTCGTGGAACGGCGGCACAAATTACTCTGCCCTCGCCAATGGCACAAAGCCCAAAGGATTGATACAGGATAACGCAATGAAACAATATGCCGTTACCTTTGTAGATAATCACGACACGCACCCGCCACACGAAAATCCTCAGCAATATACGGGCGATGTGTCGAAAGCATACGCATATTTGCTGTCGAATCCGGGTGTTCCTTGCATTTTTTGGACTCATTGGGTAAATAAAAAACAGGACATCAAAAATATGATTACCGCACGAAAGTCTGTCGGCTTAAACGCCAACTCCGATGTTCAGATAACCAACACCAACGGTTATTATGAATCGCACAGCACAGGCACAAACGGCGAATTGATTTGCAGAATCGGCAATTTTACCGAAAACACGCCCTCTGATTACAATCTGGCTTGTTCGGGAAGCGGTTGGACGTATTACACCAAAGTTACCAACAGCGCAGCCGTTTCAAATACGCAAGAAAACATGTTGGAAATTTTTTGCGATAATTATGAATTAAGAATTATAAATTACGAATTAAAAGAAGGCGAAAAGATTGAAATATACGACATCACAGGCAAAACTATACTGTCATTTGCAATTCTCAATTCTCAATTCTCAATTAACGTGAGTAATTTGCAATCTGGTATTTATTTCATAAAAACAGGAAAATATACAGGGAAATTTATAAAGAAATAAAATGAATACCGCTATATTTGCCCAAATGTTCTATTATTTTTTTGCCACAGATTAACACAGATAATTTTTCTGTTTTTTATTATTGCTGTCCGCTAAATATTTCCTGACTTCGCCACAGGGACACCCAAGTGTCAAAATTAGATGAAAAATCTCGTTTTTCCAAGCACGTGCAAATGAAAAAAGTTTTTTACAGAGGAAAGTCAGGAAAGAGAGTACTCTCTTTTAATTTTTTTTATTGTTATTTATTGTTATTTTTTAATTCTGCCACACAATCACTGCCGATGTTGCGGAAATTTTTATCTTGTCCTTAAAAATATCTTTGCCCTGCAAATCAATTTTTCCACCAAAACAAACCGAAGTCCAATCGCCTGCTGGCAGAGTAAAATCAACTTCGGCGCGGTTGCCGTTGAAAATCACTAAAATTGTTTTCCACATATCGCCGTTGGCATGGTTGTTGAGCGTGTAAGCAACGATATTTGCCTCTGTATCAATGAATTTCAAGTTGTCCTGAATATCTTTTACGGTGTTCATTCTAAATGCAGGGTGCGCTTTTCTTAACGCAATCAAATCCCTGTAATAATCGAATAAATCGCGGTATTTTGCCTTGTAAGTCCAATCAATTTGATTGATGCTGTCTGGGGAATTGTAGGAATTATGCACCATTTTTTTATTTCGGAAAATTTCTTCACCCGCAAAAATAAACGGCACTCCCTGTGAAGTAAGCACTATTGTTTGCGCCAATTTGTCCAACGCAAGCAACTCATTTTCGGAGGTTTGAGGAAGAATTGCACGCATTTTGTCGGTAAAACAGGGGTCGTCGTGGCACGAAACATAATTTATTGTCTGAAACGGTGCAGCAGCGTAAGCACTGTTCGCGTGGCAAATTTTCGCCATATCAACCTGCGGGTGCGCGGTTGCGCCCACAATACCGAATTTCACGCTTTCCTCGTAGCCGTTGCCGACAATAAAACCGCCTTTGTTGCCCTCAGTCCAATTTCCGCGTAGCGCGTCTCGAATGTCGTCGCTAAAAACGGCTGTGGGGTAAAATTTCGGTGCGTTCTGTTTCAACGCCCTTTGTTCATCGGGCAGAGGCGACCCTGCGGCAGTCCAACCCTCGCCGTGAATGGAAATTGTGGGGTCAATATCGTCGAGCGCGGCGCGGACCGCCTTCATAGTTTCGATATCGTGAATGCCCATCAAATCGAATCGAAAGCCGTCAATATGGTACTCATTAACCCAATATTTCGCGCTTTCCACGATAAAACGGCGCACCATCGCCCGCTCCGACGCTGTTTCGTTTCCGCAGCCTGAGGCGTTGCTCCAGGTGCCGTCAGCGTTAAAACGGTAAAAATATTTCGGTACAAGCAGGTTAAGATGCGAATTTTCATTGACAAATGTATGATTATAAACCACATCGAGAATTACCCTAATGCCGTTCTGATGCAGGGTTTGCACCATTTTTTTAAACTCAAAAATTCTTGAATACGGATTAGCAGGGTCGGTTGCATAACTGCCCTCTGGCACGTTATAATTTTTTGGGTCATAACCCCAATTATAGACGTTTTCGTCAAGTTTTGCCTCGTCAATCGAGCCATAATCATAAGACGGCAAAATTTGTATGTGCGTGATACCCAACTCTTTAAGATGCGCAAGCCCTGTTTTTTCACCGTCTGGGGAAACGGTGCCGTTTTCGGTTAAACAAAGAAATTTTCCCTTATTTTGTTCGCCAGAAGTTTCTGAAATCGAAAAATCGCGGTAGTGCAGTTCGTAAATCACAGCATCAGTAAAATGCTCCATTTTTGGGCGAACATCGTTTTTCCAACCATCAGGATTGGTTTTTGCAAAGTCAATTACAGCCGCGCGGTTACCGTTGATACCGACTGCATTTGCCCAAATACCTGGCGTTTCGGCATAAACGCTATCGCCCTGCGCAACCTGAAAAGTGTAGAATTTTCCGAGCAAATCTTTTTTTACCGAAAAACGCCAAACACCGTACTCAGCGGGTTTCATTTTGTACTGCTCAATCGGCTCGCCGCCGTTGGCAACGTCATAAATTTTGAGCGTAACGGCTTGTGCTGCGGGACTCCACACGCAAAAATCCGATTTTTCGGGCGAATACGCCAGTTCCATATCTGTTCCCCGATACTCAGGATAATCCTCCAACGAGGCGTAACTCTTTGGTTTATAGGTGCAACCAATCATTGTTATTGCTAAAAAAATGATTAAAAGATTTTTCATATTAATGGTTAATTTTTTTGCGGTGCAAAGATAGTCATTTATTTTTGAAAATTTGATGATTTGAATTTGAAAATTTAAATTATAAAGAATCAATATCGCGGGCAAGTTTTTTTGTTAATTTCTCTGCGCCGATTTCATTTAAATGGTCGGCATCGTAAAAATCAGTTGCAACAAAGTCGCTGTCTTCAAAATAATTTATGTA
>JAISYF010000071.1 GCA_031270065.1 Prevotellaceae bacterium
GATTTATTATATTGACCCGAAGGGCGCAGAAAATTTGCCTAATTATGTTAATTTCATTAAAAAAGGCGCGGCGGAAGGCGTAAAAGAGTTGCAGAAAATTTTGCGTGATTACTGATAAAGTTCATTTAAAAGTTTATCGTTTAAATTTTCAATAATTCTAAAATTTTCGTCAAGCGTTTTTCCTGCGGAAATGTTGTAGGTTTTTAGCAAATTTTCTACGGCAACGTTAATTTCCATTGGCGGAAAAATAGCAGAATTGTTGAACGAGTTTAAAAATTGCACAACAAAAAATGCGTCAAATTTTGTGTATAAACGTTTGATATATTGCTCCTTATGCTTTGAATTTGAGATAACTTCGTTAAAGATTTTTAAAAGTTTTTCCTCTGAAAAATAATTTGTGATTTCTGCGGGAATAAGCGGAAAATCAACCTTTTTTGTGTCGTAAATTTTTGTAAAACAGTCAAAAAAACGCTTTAAAACCGCAAAAAGTCCGTAATTATACACCGTATATTTTTCTCCTGAAATGATTTTTATAACCGCCTTTCCTGTGCCAAACGGCACTCGCTCAGAAATTCGCGGTGCAGGGGAAACAATTTTTTGCATAATTACATTATTTTTTGTATATTGTGCTGCTTTGTGCAGAAAATAAAAATCCTCGCCAGCCTGCAAACGCGGCATTCCGCCCACTTTCGTGTAGGCAAGCGCAGTTACCGCAAAGCAGGAACCAATAGTGTGAAAACAATGAGAAAAGCCCGTTTCTTGCAATGCAATACGATAATAACGCAGGTAAATTTCGTAGAGTTTGCAGGCAAAAATTTCCTGTTTAGAAAACCGTTTTTCGTCAAAATTATGCTGAAAGTTGAATGTAAATAATTGAATATCAGGATTTTGCTTGTGGGCTTTTTCTATTTCCGTAAAATAATTTTCGGCAACCAAGCAGTCGCAGTCCAATCCTGCAATTAAGCCGTTGGATTTGCCGATTTGCAAAAAATGGCGCACAGCCTCATCGCTACCGACCTTTCGTGCATTGCCTACGCCAGCAAATTTTTTCGGCACATTTTCAATCAAAATCGGCGAAAGTTCAAAAAAATATTTTTTTTCAGAATAAAATTGTTGTAATTTTTCAAAGACGCTGCGGTTTTTTTGTACGATATTTTCAGGTGTATTTTCGGCAGAATTTACCACCACAATTACCTCAACGGTGCATTTGGGGCGTTGCGCTTCTTGCAGCGAATTTAGCGTCAAAAATACGTCATCATCGTCATAACAGGGAATTACAACAATCATTTCCGTATTTTTTGCAATTTTTTTGTCAAAAAACGGCGGACAAGTCTTAAAACGCTCAAAATATATCTGCATTATTTTTCAAAAATCATAAAAATTATTAGCCCCGCAGCGAGCGCGATGCCGAGAATGGTTGCAAAAATTAAACTTTTGTCAAATTTTACAGCCGATTTTTTCTTTTTTGCAGGCTTTTTTTTCGATTTTTTTCTAACGGTTTTCTTTGCCATAAATTTTGTTTCTGTGCAAAAGTTTTGTTTAAGAAAAAGATAAAAAAGATTGCATAATTGAAAAGTTTTTGTTGCCTTTATAGTTGAAAATCAATAAGTTAAATCAAAATTTTCAAATATGCTAACTGTTGACAAAATTACTGATTTTTTTTGTATTACAGACGATTTTTGCAAAGAATTTGCGAAAAAAATAAAAACACCCAAAATTGCCAGAAGATGCAAAAATTATGAATTATTTTTTTTTAATATTTTATTTAAAAAAAAAATAATTCATAATTTTTTTATATCTTTGCACTTTATTTTGTATCATGGGCGTATTGTGGTACGACTCTATCACTTACAACTAATTTTTATGCGTAGAAAAACAAACGCCGTTTGGGCGGGAAATGTTGGTATCGGCAGCGATTTTCCTATCAGAGTGCAAACAATGGCGAATACCGACACAAATGATATTGAAGCCTCTGTAAATCAGGCAATTAGAATGATAGAGGCGGGTGCGGAATTAATCCGTTTCACTGCGCAGGGCGTAAATGAGGCGGAAAGTTTGGGTTTGATACACAGCGAGTTGCGCAAACGCGGCTACATAACGCCGATTGTCGCCGATATTCATTTTAATCCTGCCGCTGCTGAAATTGCTGCGCAATACGTTGAAAAAGTGCGCATTAATCCTGGAAATTTTGTAAAATCTATTGCAGGAACAAAAAAAAAATCGTCCTCACAGAACTACACAGATACGGAATTTGAGCAGGAAAGGCTTTTGCTTAGGAAAAAATTTGTGCATTTTTTGGAAATTTGCAAAAAACACAAAACAGCGGTGCGCGTTGGTGTAAATCACGGCTCACTTTCGGAACGAATGATGAACCGCTACGGCGACACGCCGCTTGGAATGGTTGAAAGTTGCTTCGAACTGCTGCGGATTTGTCGCGAGGAAGATTTTGACCAAATCGTAATTTCGCTAAAAGCCTCAAACACAGTGCTTATGATTAATGCTGTTCGGCTTTTGGTGCAAAAAATGGACGAGGAGAACTTTCATTTTCCGCTGCATCTCGGCGTTACAGAGGCTGGAGATGGTGAAGATGGGCGTATAAAATCGGCTGTCGGCATAGGTTCGCTGCTCGCAGACGGCATCGGCGACACAATCCGCGTTTCGCTCTCGGAAAACCCTGAAAATGAAATACCTGTGGCATTCAACATCTTGCAGGCAACGCGCACAAGAATTACAAAAACAGAATATATTTCTTGCCCTTCGTGCGGGCGAACTTTGTTTGATTTACAGAGAGTTATTGCAAAAATTAAAGCGAAAACGGCGCACCTTGCAGGCTTAAAAATCGGAATTATGGGCTGCATCGTAAATGGTCCTGGCGAGATGGCAGATGCCGACTACGGCTATGTGGGCGCAGGGCGCGGAAAGGTGAGTTTGTACAAAGGAAAAACCTGCATTGAGCGTAATATTCCTGAAAAAAATGCCGTTGAAAAATTAATGGAAATTATTGAAAAATATGAGAAAATTAAAAATTAAAAGTTAAAAATGCAACTATAACCAGAAAGGTTATAATATGTGCAGCCTAATCGCGTCAGCGTTAGGAAAAACGTATTTAAAAGTTACCTGAAATTTGCGCTTTTGCACGTTTATTCTGGATAACTCAAATTTTCCTCCTTTGGATTTTCGATAACTTGCAGATAATGAGCAGCCTCATATTTTGCCATATCAAGATTTTGCTCTTGATAATTGCCGCATTCCTCTGCTGTCGCTCCTGATATTTTGCCCTTAAAAGCAGCAATAAAGCGGTACATTTCTACAATCAACGGCTGAATTTCCGCAGACGAGAGTTTGCCCTCGAAAATTGCGTAAAAACCTGTACGGCAGCCCATTGGACCAAAATAGACCGTTCTCTTTGCCCAATCTTTGTACGAGCGCAAAAAAGTCGCGCCCAAGTGTTCAATTGTATGCAGCGCAGGATTGTCCAAAACAGGCTCTCGGTTGGGTGTTTTCATTCGCAAATCGAATGTTGTCAGCGTGATTTCGCCAAAGTTATCAACACGTGAAACAAAAATTCCACGCGTCATTTTTGTGTGATTAACCTGAAAACTTGCAATTTTTTCCATATTTTTATAAATTTGTGGATTAATTACTACTGAATTTTACCAACTCAATTCTGTTGTTTGTTGCTTGAATGACTTTGAAAGTCCAATTTTTGATAGTGATAATATCGTTGAGTTTGGGAAATTTTTGATAGTGATAAAGCAAAAATCCTGCAAGAGTAACGTACTCGTCATTTTCGGGCAAGTCTAAATTTAGTTGCCTGTTTATTGTGTCAATTTCCAAACGTCCTGATATAAGATACTCATTATCAGACACTTGTCTTAAAATATACTCGTTTATGTCGTGTTCGTCTTCTATTTCGCCAAAAATTTCCTCAATAATATCTTCCAAAGTAACAATTCCAGCCGTTCCGCCGAACTCGTCTATTACGACAGCAATACTTTTCTTTTCCTGTAAAAGACTGTGCATCAATTTGTTAGCCGCCATAGTTTCTGGCACAACAGGAATTTTCCTAAGCAATGTCCGCCAATTTTCCGTCTGTTCAAAGAAGTCAGACGAGTGAATGTAGCCGATAATATTGTCGATATTGTCCCTGTAAATCAGTATTTTAGAGTAGCCTGTTTCCACAAAAGCGTTGCGAAGGTCATCAAATGAGGAATTTTCGATGTCAAGCGCGGTAATTTCGGTTCTCGGCACGATGCATTCGCGCAGTTTTACGGAGGAAAAATCAAGCGCGTTGCGGAAAATTTTGAGTTCGTTTTCAATCTCGCTCTCGCTCTTTTTTTCGATGCTTTCCTCCAGAAGATAGTTCAAATCTACTTTATTAAAGACGTTATTTCGGGATTTTGCATTGATTTTTATACCGAAAATCCGCAAAATTCCAATCGCTAAATGCGTTGAAAACCACGCAACAGGATAGAGCGTAATATAGAAAATGAAAATAAGCGGAGAGAAAACTTTTAGCCAAAGATTTGAGTTGTTGCTGAAAACGGTTTTAGGAATAAACTCGCCCGCGATAAGCACAATAATTGTGGCTAAAATGGTCTGTATCAGCGTTATAAAAAATAAATTAGGCACAAAAGAGGCTATTAGCGGTTCGAGAATTTTCGCCATTGCAATAGAATAAATTACTATTACAATATTGTTGCCGACAAGCATTGTCGAGATAAATTGCCCTGAATTTTTGTAAAAGCGTGATAAAATTTTTCCTCCGAATGAATGAGAACGGTTGTCAATTTCCGCCCTGAGCCGATTTGACGAGTTGAAGGCAATTTCCATTCCCGAAAAAAGTGCGGAAAGCCCCAGCGCAACAATTATTATGATTAATGTTGATACCATTTTTTTTTAGAATAAACTTCCCTGAGATATATCGTTCTCGTCATAAATCATTATTGATTTTGACGGCTCGTCAGGGTTTGTTTTTGATTGATTTTCAATAACTTGTGCTGTTTCCACAATTTCTGTTTCGTTTTTGTTTTCATTTTCTGCAACCTCGTTTTCCTCAAAATTTTCGTCAATTTCTTCGTCTAAAATATCAAGTTCGGGGTGCGGAACAGGCTCAACTTCGGTGATTGAGGCAATTTCGTAGGTAGAAATTCGCTTGCCTTTAGCCTTGTAACTTTTTTCGCCGATAAATTGTTCAACATCAATGAGCAACGGCTCGCGATTGGAGTTTTTGCCGCCGAAAATTACTTGGAAACAGGGGAATGTTTCGTCAGAAAGCACCTTCAAAGTCGATTTTGGATTGTCGCCCAAAAACGATGTGCGCTTGTTGGAAGTCTCCATCGGAAAACGCTTGATGTAGTAATTTTTCTGCTCTGCATCGTACAAAGCCGCCGACCAAATTTTATCGCTGTCAAATTTTTCAATTTTCAAATAATCCTCTTCAAAATGGTTATTCAGGTCAAAATTTGTGGTGTAAAAATCGCCGTTTTTTGTAACGACAAGAATTAAATCCTCGTTAAAAAATTCGCCCAAAAATTCGCCGCGGTTGTCGGTATTTAGCCGCAAAATATCTTTATCGAGCCAAATATTTGTGCCTCCGAGCGTAGAACCGACACTCTCGCGAAAAGTGATTTTCGACACAGGAAATTTTGTCAGCAAATTGCCTCGCGATGCCCTGCCCTTAATCATAATTTCGCTAAAATCACAGTCCCATTCCATTTTTTTAATCCTGCGCGAAGTCGGTTTGAGTTTCACACGGATAACCTCCGCCTCGCCGTTAGGATTTGCCGAAAAATAGATAAGTTTAGAGTCTGCCGCGCCTGCTGTGAGGTCATATTCCTTATCTCGCGTGATACCATTTACCGCAAAACGCTTGATGTAATAAACGCCGTTTTTGCCATCTCGGTAAATAGCGTTGTAAATGGTGCGCAGGTCGTTTTTCTTGAAAACTGCAACGTGTTCGATGTCCTTTCCTACAAACTGTTTCTCGGAAATTTTAACAATTTTATACTTTCCTTTTTTCAAAAAAACAATAATATCGTCAATGTCAGAGCAATTTTGCACAAATTCTACGTTGTCATCTCGTTTGAGATTTGTACCGATAAAACCGTCATTTTTATTAACATACAATTTTTCATTTGCCTCAACAACTTTCGTCGCCTCAATGTTCTCAAAATTACGAATTTCTGTTAAACGCGGGTAATTTTTGCCATATTTTTCTTTTAAATATTTAAACCATTTAATTGTAAATGCAATTAAATGTTCTAAATTATAATTAACTTTTTTTATCTCATTTTCAATGTCAATTAAGTCGTTATTCGCTTTATCAACATTAAATTTGAGAATGCGTTTCATTCTGATTTCCAATAGTTTAAGCAAATCATCTTTTCTTACTTCGCGAATAAGTTTAAGATTTGCAGCAATAAGGCAAGTGTTAATAAAATCTAACGCCTCGTCTGTCGATTTTGAATTTTCGTATTGTTTTTCTTTATAAATTCGGTTTTCTATAAACCATTTTTCCAAAGAAAGATTTTGCCATTGGTCTTGAAGTTCCTGTTTTTGAATTTCAAGTTCGAGTTTTAAAAGTTTCACAGTATTGTCGGCACTGCGTTTTAAAACTTGTGAAACCGAGATAAACACAGGTTTGTTGTTGTCAATTACGCAGCAGTTGGGCGAATAACTTAGTTCGCACTGCGTAAAAGCGTAGAGTGCGTCAATGGTTTTGTCAGACGACACTTTATTTTCGAGCATAATCACAATTTCCACGTTTTCGGCGGTGTTGTCATCAACTTTTTTAATGCTGATTTTGCCTTTTTCGTTTGCCGAAGTAATGCTTTCAATCAAACTGCCTGTGGTAACGCTGTATGGTATCTCACTAATAATCAGGCTCTTATTGTCTGGTAATTTAGAAATTTTCGCTCTGATTTTCACTTTTCCGCCGCGCTCGCCGTCTTTGTATTGGCTCACGTCAATCATTCCGCCTGTAAAAAAGTCGGGGAAAAGTTCAAATTCTTCATTTTTCAGATATAATATAGATGCGTCTATCAGTTCGTTGAAATTGTGCGGTAAAATCTTGCTATTCAAACCGATACCGATGCCCTCGCTGCCTTGTGCAAGCAATAACGGAAATTTTACAGGCAGCGCAACAGGCTCTTCGTTTCTGCCGTCATACGAGGGTCGCCACGCGGTAGTTTTCGGGTTAAAAACTGCGTCAATGGCGAATTTCGACAGCCGCGCCTCGATATAACGCGCAGCAGCCGCGCCATCACCTGTAAGAATATTGCCCCAGTTTCCCTGACAGTCAATCAAAATCTGCTTTTGTCCAAGATTTACCAATGCCTCATAAATAGAGGCATCGCCGTGCGGGTGAAACTGCATCGTATGTCCGACAATGTTCGCAACTTTGTTGTAACGCCCGTCTTCGAGCCGTTTCATCGAGTGCAGCACGCGCCGCTGAACAGGCTTTAAACCGTCAGTTATATGCGGAATTGCGCGGTTCAGGTTTGCATACGAGGCATAATCCAAGTACCAACGAAAATACATTCCCGGCAAATGGTGCATCGATTCTTCGTTTAACGTTTGCGGAAGATTATACGCTGAACTCGAATTTTCATCTGTAAATTCCTCATTTTCAATGTTGTTGTCCAACTCCTCTTTATTCTCTGACATTTTTTATTGATAAAAATTTTTTACTTGCAAAAGTACAAAAAATCAACGAAAAAAAATATTTTTTTTATTAACAAAAAAAAATTATAATTTATAAATGATTTATTAATAAAATTAACAGAATTTGCAGAATTAACAAATTTCTGTCAATTCTGCAAATTCTGTAATTTATAAGAATGATTTTATTTTTTCACAACTTTTTCCGCTTTTCCATTATCATATTAATTTGAAAATTTGAGAATTTGAAATTAAAAATCCCAAAATATTCAAATTTTCAAATCCTCAAATTTTCAAATTGAATTTTTGTATTTTCAATTTTTACCACGCAAACAGCGGCATCTCTTTCATTAACGAATTAACTTTTTCACGCACTGCTGAAATTATTTTTTCGTTTTCAAAATCACTCAAAACGGTATCAATCAGTTCCACAATTTGCGGCATAAAATCCTCTTTTGCGCCGCGGGTAGTGATTGCAGGCGTGCCGAAACGCAGCCCAGAGGTTTGGAAAGGCGAACGGCTGTCGAAAGGCACCATATTTTTGTTGGTGGTAATATCGGCTGCCACAAGCGTTTTTTCCGCCTGTTTGCCTGTCAAATCGGGGAATTTCGTGCGCAAATCCACCAACATACAATGATTGTCGGTGCCGCCGCTGATAATTTTGTAGCCGTTGTCAATAAACGCCTGCGCCATTACGGCAGCGTTTTTCTTAACTTGCGTCTGATAATCAACGTATTCGGGTTGCAACGCCTCGTAAAACGCCACTGCTTTCGCCGCGATAACGTGTTCCAAAGGTCCGCCTTGCACGCCGGGAAAAACCGCACTGTCAAGCAACGCCGACATTGGTTTGATTTCGCCTTTCGGGGTAGTTTTTCCGAATGGGTTTGGAAAATCCTTTCCCATAAGAATAATTCCACCACGCGGTCCCCGAAGGGTTTTGTGCGTTGTAGAAGTTACAACGTGCGCGTATTTTACAGGGTTTTCGAGCAGTTTTGCAGCCACCAAACCCGCAGGGTGCGCCATATCAACCATAAAAATCGCGCCGATTTCGTCAGCAACTTTGCGAATTCTTGCGTAATCCCATTCACGACTGTAAGCCGATGCACCACCAATAATCAGTTTCGGTTTTTCGGCTCGGGCAATCTGTTCAAGTTGGTCGTAATCAACGCGCCCGTCTGCCTCTTTCACGTTGTATTCCAACGCTTTATAGTTCAAGCCCGAAAAATTTACAGGCGAGCCATGCGAGAGGTGTCCGCCGTGCGAGAGGTTAAGTCCGAGAAATTTATCGCCTGCGTTGAGGCACGCGATAAACACAGCCATATTCGCCTGAGCACCGCTGTGAGGCTGTACATTAGCCCATTCTGCGCCGTAAAGTTCTTTCAACCTGTCTATTGCAAGTTGTTCACTCAAATCCACCACTTCGCAACCACCGTAATAGCGTTTTGCAGGGTAACCCTCGGCGTATTTGTTTGTTAAAACGCTACCCATTGCCTGCATAACTTGCTCACTGACAAAGTTTTCCGAAGCAATAAGTTCGATGCCGTGAAGTTGGCGTTGGCGTTCTTTTTCAATAATTTCAAAGATTTTTGTGTCTTTTTGCATATAAAGTTAGAAATTAAGATAATTAAGAAATTAAAAGTTAGAAATTAAGAAGTTAAATATTAGATTAAAAAAATATTCTAAATTCATATTTCTAATTTCTATTTTTTTTTGGCTGCAAAGGTACAATTTTTTTTTAGAAAGATGCGCAAAAAAACAAACTTATCGTCAATCTGCTGATTGTCAATAAATTAGTTTTTCTCATTACATCTCAAAGAATAAAGAAAAAATTATTTTTTCTTTTTGTGTCTATCCTTTCTGAGCCTTTTTTTCCGCTTGTGCGTAGACATTTTATGTCTTTTTCTTTTTTTTCCGCTTGGCATAGTCGTACTTTTTTTTTAATGATTTAACAAATTGAGTTATTTAACCTTAGCGGCAAACTCTTTTGAGGGTTTGAATGCAGGAACGTTGTGTTTTGGGATTGTAATAGTCGTATTTTTCGAGATATTACGTGCGGTCTTTTCAGCGCGTTCTTTAACGATAAAACTGCCAAAACTTCTTAGATAAACATTTTCACCTCTTACCAAAGAATCTTTAATGCTTTCCATAAGAGTCTCCACTGTTTTTAACACATCTTCGCGGTTAATGCCTGTGGTCCTTGCAACTTCATTTACAATGTCTGCTTTTGTCATTTTAATTAAAATTTAAAAAAGGTTATACATATATTATTTTATAATTGTCTGATATTCAAAATCAAGGGACTGCAAAGGTAACTATTTTTTTCCAATTACAAAATACTTTTCAACAATTTTCATTTTTTTTTTTTTCAATTCATTTTTTTGCAAAAATCCTGTTGCCGTTTTTCACGTTTTTGTCCGATTACATCAAGTTTTTGACTATTAGACTGTTATACAAAAAAAATGCAGTCAGAAATGATTTTTTGCGGTAAAAAGCATAAAAAACTTGTTTGATAAAATTAAAATCGTCATTTTTTTGAAAAATATTACGAAAAAAACATTGTAAAACAGCAAAATATGATTATCTTTGCAACGTTTTTTTTATAGAGTTTTAATTACAAAATTTAATCACTAATTTAACAATAAAAATTAATTATGAAAAAAATCTTTTCATTATTTATTGTTGTTGCAGCGTTTGCTATTATTGCAACAGCGCAGCAGGACCCAAGCAAGGGATTCCAGCAATATAAACTGCAAAACGGTTTAACGGTTTATCTTTGGGAAGACCACGATATGCCGAATGTTTATGGACAGGTTACTGTCCGCGCAGGTTCTATAGACGAGCCTGAAGATTTTACAGGTTTGGCGCACTATCTTGAACACGAACTGTTCAAAGGCACTCAAACTATTGGCGCGTTGGATTGGGAAAAAGAAAAGCCAATCTACGAAGAGATAATCCTCCTTTATGACGAATTTGCAGCAACGCCTACCGACACAAAGGAAAATCTCGCAAAACGCGAAGAATTAACAAAAAAAATTAACGAAAAGTCGATGGAGGCGGCAAAATACACCAAAACCGATGACTTTTCAAATCTTATTCAAGGTATTGGCGGAGAGAGTTTGAATGCCTACACCAGTTTCGACATTACAAACTACCAAAACTATTTTCCGTCTTATCAAATGGAAAAATGGCTGACAATCTATGCAGACAGATTGATTAATCCTGTTTTCCGTTCATTTCAGGCGGAACTCGAAAACGTGTTTGAGGAGTACAATATGCGTACTCCAGACGCTGATTATCAACGTTATATGAGGATTTGGCTGGCAAATCTTTTTGAAGGAACACCATACGCCCGAGACATTATCGGCACTGTGGAACACCTCAAAAACCCAAGTATGACCCCAATGATTAACTTCTTTAATACTTGGTATGTGCCAAATAATATGGCTTTGGCTTTGATAGGCAATTTTAATTCTGAAGAAGTTAAGCCCATAATTGAAAAAACTTTTGGAAGATTGGAATATAAAGAACTTCCCAAAAGAATACCATCTACACCAAAACCATTTAAAAATCAGACTATTAAAGCAAAAATGGGCGACTACCCTGTTGTTGTTTGGGGTTATGACGGAGTGAAAAAAGGACACCCTGACGAATTAAAGTTGGGATTTACTTTGTCGCTGCTCAATAACTCTTATGAAACGGGACTTTTGGATAATCTTGTGCTCGAAGGTCAGGTTTTGCAGGCTTCCGCTGAACTTATGCTGATGCGCGACTGCGGTAGAATTGTAATTGTCGGCGTTCCTTATTATGACGCAAACCAGCAGATGTTTGAATCAGACAAAGCAACTGAAAAAATGATTATGGGCGAGGTGGAAAAAATTAAGAGAGGGCAAATTCCTTCTTGGCTTTTCCAATCGGTTAAAGAGCAATATTTGCAGCAAGTAAAACTTATGCAGGAATATTCGAGCGCAAAAATTGGTATTCTTACTGATTTATTCGCATATCAAGAAGATATTAACGATTACTTTAAAATGGAACAGACAATTAGAAATATTACCATTGACGATATTAAAGCAATCGCAGCGCAATATTTTTCTGGCAATAAAATTACAATTTCAACATCGGAGGGAGAGCCGAAAGTTGATAAAATTAAAAAGCCGAAAATTAAACCTCTTGAACCGCCTGTTGGGCAAGAAACAGAATATACCGCTTACTTCAAAAAAATGCCTACGGGTACGCTTGTTGAGAAATACAACAATTTTAATGATGTAAAAAAGCAGAAACTTTACGACAACGTAAATCTTTTTTATACAGAAAATACAAAGAACGATGTTTTTTCCGCTATTTTGGAATACGGTATAGGAACTCACAAAATGCCGAAATTGCAGTTTGCAACTTATCTCATGAACTCAGCGGGCGCAATGCCTAACAGTTCGGCGCAAGACATCAGAAAAGAACTTGCGCGTTACGGCGCGTCTTGCTCTTTTAGTGTTGATGACAATAACTTCTATATTCAAGTAAGCGGGAATGAAAAAGATTTGTCAAAAATTATGCAAACGATTTTCCGTTGGGCAAAACTTCCGAAACTTGACAACCGCCAAATTGAGGCTGTTCTCGGTAGCATTGTTCAAAGCCGTATGATAGAAAAAAACCGCAACAGCGTGCTTTCCTCCGCTTTGATGCAATATATTCAATACGGAAAAGAATCGCCTTACATCAACCGTATTCCGTCAAAAGAATTGTTGAAATTTTCGGTTGTAGGCGAGGAACTGAAAGTTAATTACCTTTTGTCGAATACGGAATTGACTACAACAATTCAAGACGCTACTTCTTTTGGCGTAAAAATCCACTATGTAGGACAAAAATCAATAGAGGAAGTTGCAAAAGTTTTCAGTGAATTTACGCCTATGAATGAAATTCAAAAGGCAAAAGAACAGGATTTTTTCCGCGATAGAGTAAAATACGAAAAACCTCAAATTTTCTTTTTGGCAAACAGCAAACTTCCTCAGGCAGACGTTAATTTCTACTTCCCTATTGGAGAAAGTTGGAAAAACGGCGAATATGTAGATTATGCCGCTTTTGACGAATATTTCAGCGGTGGTTTCAGCGGTTTGGTTATGAACGAAATCCGCGAAAAACGCTCTTTGGCTTATGGCGCGTCTGGTGCTGCACAGTTTAATCCGCATAATAAAACTTCTTGGTTTAGAGGTTGGGTAGGTTCGCAAAACGACAAAGTTGTCGAAGTGGTAGAAACATATATGGATTTGCTTACAAATATGCCGCTTTATCCTGAGAGAATTGACAATATCAAAACTATTTTGAAAGCCTCTGAATTATCTACAAAACCTTCTATGAGAAGTAAAAGTATGCAATTTGATATGTGGGAACAGGGCGGTTGGAACGACGACCCTGCAAAAATCAATATGCCGAGAATTGATAATTTGACCTTTGAGGAAATTGTTAATTTCTACAACAAAAACATCAAAGGCAAACCGATTGTAATTGTTATTCAAGGCGATCCGAAATTGATTGACCTCAAAACAATCGAAAAAAAATACGGTAAAATAACAAAACTTTCTACTTCAACGCTTTTCAAAGGCGGCGAATTTTAAATTTTAACTGAATTTTTACTCAAAAGCGCGGATTTAATAAGAAAATTCGCGCTTTTTGTATGCAATATAGATATGGAAATTTTGCGTTAAAAATTTTTTTTATAAAATAATGCTATTAAAATATACATTATTCCAAAAATATTTTATACCTTTGCATAATTTTTAACCAAAAACAGATTTCGCTTTATAAAGAATTGATTATTAGTACTTTAACTTTTTATTTTATTAGTATGAATAATAAATTTTCTTGTTTTATGATTGGTTTGCTCTTTTGTGTTGCGTCAGTGCAGGGGCAAAACTATTCAAGCGAGGTTACAGCCAATTTTGGTGGAGGATTTTCGTATTTGAAATTCAACCTTAATCAAAACGGGTGGAAAAACTCGATGTATTACGGCTATAATGCGGGATTGGGCTACACCTATTTCTTTCCAAAAAGCCATTTTGGACTTGCAGTTGGTGCGGAAGCCGCAAAATATAATAATAATGTGTTGTTTCCAAAAAATCGGCGCATAGTTTATAATGTGCCAACGGCTGACGGCTTGTTTCACGTTATCGAAAACAATGACGGTACACAAAAATTCGGCACTTGGTTTGTGAATATTCCACTTGCGGTGCGCTATCTTGTGCCTGTGGGCAAGCACAGTGTCTATTTTTCGCTTGGCGGTCAGGCGGGAATTCCGTTTAGTCCGCTCGTAGATATTTCGGGCGCAGGCAATGCGGAAATCGGCGCGAGATTTGCATTGGCAAAACGACTCTCACTATATGTTGGCGCGTATGGCGAATATGGTTTTAATAACATAAAGAAAAGTCAGCCTGTGGCAGCCGAAAATTTAAACGCGAAAAATATTTTGCTTGCCAGCAATGCGACAGGTAAAATCAACACTGTTTCTTTCGGATTAAAGATTAGAATAGGTTTGGGTTTCGGCAAAAAATATTTTTCTGAAGAAGAAACAGCAGAAACAAAAAAAAATAATTCAAAGAAAAAGGAAATTGCCGATAATAATAAACATTTGAACGAAGAACCAAAAAAAGATGATGACAAACAGCAAAATACTGTTGTAAATGAAGAAATCAACGACAACGATATGCCATACAGCAATCCCGAAAAAGTTGATAAAATGTCGTATTCGCATAGTAAATCCAATATTCCTGATAACAAATACCATAACGGCGATTTTACAAAGCCTATTGCAAATCCCTACGATGTGAACGGCAACGAAATACCCGATTACCGCGAGTGGGGCGACAATGACGACATGAACGGAAACGGCATTCCAAACAGGAAAGACCCCGACATTGACGGCGACGGCATTCCAAATGAAAATGACAAAACTCCTTACGGCGCATCGTCTTACAGAGGTTTTGGCGAAAACAGTGTCCGCCCTGACGAAAGCGACCTGCCCGCCGACCCAAACAATCCACTCGGAATAGTAAAGTTTGATACTCCGATAATTCAATTCGGAGAGCCGAGCGATGTGGTTATTACGCCGTATGCCCGCAATCAAATGGACTTGCTGGTAAAATATCTTGTACAGCACCCGAAATATTACATTGTGGTGGTGGGACATACCTGCGATTTGGGTACGAAAGCGCAAAACCTGCACGTCGGTTTGACCCGCGCAAACAACGTTGCCGCCTACCTTGTGAGCAGAGGCATAAGCCAAAACAAAATTATTACTATTTCTAAAAACGATTTAGAGCCGCGTGCACCGAATACATCTGAACAGAACAGACGTAAAAACCGCCGCGTAGAGTTCAAAATACGTAGTGTTAAACCTTGATGAGAATTTGAAAAAAAAATTCAAATTTGAAAATTTGAAAATTTGAAAAATTTTATATATAAAAAAAACATCAAAATTAAATACATAATAAAATGATTAATTATCAAGTTACAAACCTTACACAAATTAAAAGTAATAAGGAGTTAAGGGAGTTAAGGTAATTAAGGAGTTAAGGAGAAAATATGGGAAAACCCAACTTTAAACTTTCAATTTTATATTCGTAGTTAGTGGTTAAAAATAAATATAAACAGATGAAAAAACTAATATTTTCAATCATAATAATTGCAGCGTTAGTTGGCTGCAAAAAAGAAAGCGGCACATATTCGCTTTCATACAGTCCCGAAAAAATTGCTTACCCAGGCGGTACTATAGCTGTTGATGTTAAATCCGATTTTGTTTGGGAAGTGTTGCCTTATAACGTTGCTTTATACACTATTGATAAAACAAACGGAAAGGGCAATGACGTAATTACAGTTACCGTTATTGAAAATGACGGTTTTGAGTTGCATGATACGATTTTCGTAAAATTCAACAATAGTGAAAACGAGGTTTTGCCTATTGTAATTCAGCAGGAAAAATCGCCGTTGATTTTGCACATTGCTCCTATGCAGCAGTATGTGCCGAACACGCAAAAAGATGTAACACTGACTGTTACGAGTAATGTTCTTTGGACTGTCGTGCCGAATGCCAATAATCCTGCTAATTTGACATTGTCGCTTACATCGGGCGGTTCCGCTATTTTGGACAATGTTGTAGTTGAATCTGTTGTGGTTACCGTTCCGCAAAATATTGATTGGAATGAGCGTGGATTTTTGATAGACTTCACAGGTGCAGGAATATCAACAACGCGCACAGTAACAATCAGTCAGGCTGCTAACGGCGTGATAATCAACGAATTAATCTGGTCAAGTTTTAATGTAGATGATGCAGGAACTTTTGTAGAAAATCCTGGCGCCTATGGTAAATATTATCAATTTAATTCTCTTAATGATGGTTGGATTGCCAATAGAATTTATACAGATAACAGTAATTGGTTGCCTGCTAATGACCCAAGTCCTAACGGCTGGCGTTTGCCGACAAGAGATGAATTGACAGCGTTGAGGGACTATCTTTACACAAGTGCTTATTGCAGGTGGGAGGTTGCTCCTGTTCGCGCTTGGAACGCAGTTGGTATGTGGATTGGCACAAACGCGCTTACGGCAACAAGCGACAATGTTGAAAACTGCATATTTTTGCCCGCAGCAGGCAAACTTAGATATGATAACGGCATATTAGATGACGTTGGAGTTTGGGGATATTATTGGTCAAGCACATCTGTTTCAGACAATGTAGAAGAGGGAAGTAACTTTAATTTTTTCTTTCTAACTCAACCTGAAGTTAGAACCGAAACAGGTAAAAAAACAAGGGGATGCACAATAAGACCTGTGCGGGATATACAATAATTTTTTTGCAGGAAAAAAATTTGCATAGGAGTGCGATTAATTGCACTCCTATGTTTATTTACTAAATATCAATGCTTTAACCTCTCTAAAAACTTTTACTTTAAAAATTTTTGAAATTAAAAAGGCGGAAAGTAAGGCTGCACAAAATTGCAAAATCAAAGTAATAATGTTGGAAAAATGTGTTAAACCTGCAAAAAATACAGGAATTGCAACGCCGATTGCGAACAGGGCTGGTTTTATAAGGTCTTTGATTTGAGAGAAAAAACCGTAATCAATTAATTTTTTCGTGTAAATGGAATTTACGTAAAATCCGAGCCAATAATGTACTACAAGGCTTATAATCAGAGTTTTAAGACCAAAAATTATACCCAAAACTATTACAGGCACAAAAAGTGCAGTCTTTATAATTTCCGTTCTTAAAAAATAGTCTGAACGTCCCATAATATTCATAACTATCTGATTTTGAGTGTGTAATACCACCGCCGAATAACCGACACAGAGCATTTGAAAATACGGCACAGCATTTTCCCATTGCCCACCCAACGCAACCAAAATCACAGGCTTTGCCATTATAACCAACACGCAAGACATTGTAAATGAGATAATTACAAATGGCGACATAATTTTTTGCAAGTTTTCTTTTAGCAATTTCGGCGAATTGCCAAAGTTGGAAAGTGCGGAAAAAGCAACTTTATTCAACATCGTAGTCATAATTTCGGACTGAATTACCGACATCATATCGGCGTTGGAGTAGTAGCCCAAATCCTTTTTTGAGTAGTTTTTACCTATAATTGAGTCGTAGATACTGCGCAGAATTTGAGCCATAAGGTAGATTATGAGCAATTTTGAGCCGAACCCAAAAAGTTCGCGGAAAGAGTTTGCCGAAAAGATTTTTTTCGGTTTCCAATCATTTGCAAACCACAAAACTATAAGGTTAATTGCTTGATTTACAAGCGTTTTTGCAATCAAAGCCCACACTCCGAAACCTTTGACAACCAACATCAGCGCAACCAAAAATCCGAACAATGCGCCCGAAAACGAGGCGATTGCCTGAATTTTGAAGTCAAGTTTTTTCGTTAAAATAGTTTTTTGAATTAACGCAAGCGCATTTATCGGCAAAATCAACGTTATTACTCTGATTATCAATACTAATTGCGGCTCGTTGTAGTAACTTGCAATCAATGGCGCGGTTGCAAAAAATAGCGCGTAGAGCAGCAAACTGATTGATGTATTGATATAAAAAACGGTGTTGTAGTCCTGTTCGGTGCAGTTTTGTTTGCGGATTAGCGCGTTGCCGAAACCGCCGTCAATAAGGATTTGCGCTACTGCGGTAAAAATCACAGTCATTCGGATTAAGCCGTAGTCGGCAGGCGAAAGTATATGCGACAGCACCATTAATGCTGCAAAATTTATCAGTCGAGATGCCGCCAAGTCAATAAAATTCCAAAAAAATCCGCGTATGGTTTGCTGTTTGAGGGACATTTATTGTTTTTTTAGAATGCAAAGGTAATAATTAATTATAAATTATGCAATATTAATTTGAAAATTTGAAAATTTGAGGATTTGAAAATACAAAAATACAATTTGAAAATTTTCAAATTGTATTTTTGTATTTTTGCATTTTCAAATCCTCAAATCCTCAAATTGCATTTTTGTCTTTTTGCATTTTCAAATTTTCAAATCCTCAAATTTTCAAATTGAATTATAGGTCGCCTTACGCCATCGGCAACGTAAAAAGAAATTCAAGTCCGCCGTTTTTTCGGTTTTTTACGGAAATTGTGCCGTTGTGGAACGAAATCACGTTTTTTACTATTGATAAACCCAAGCCAGAACCGCCTGTGTCGCGCGTTCTGCCCTCCTCAACTCTGTAGAATCGCTCAAAAAGACGTACAAAATGTTTCTCGTCTGCAATTCCTGTGCCGTTGTCGGCAAAGGAAAAATAGGCGAGCGTTCCCTCCTGATTGTACTTTTCGAGTTCGATTGTAAGATTTTCGCCCGCGTGGTTGGCTACATTATCGGTCAAATTGCGGAACACAGAATAGAGCAGGCTTATGTTGCCGAGAACATTGAGTTTTTTGTCGATATTTGAATGAAAAACTATATTTTTTGCCTTTAAAATATCGGCGGTGTCGGACTTCACTTTTTTGATAACTTCCTGTAAATTAACGGGTTTCAACTCGAATGAGTCAGGTCTTTCGTTGATTTTGGCAAGCAAACTCATATCTCGGATTAATTCCGAAAGTGTGATAATTTGCTCGTGCGCTTTTGCGATAAATTCGCGTTCTTTGTCTTTCGGAAGTTGGTTTTCAAGTATGGTTTCGAGGTAACCGCGAATGCCTGTAACGGGAGTACGCAGTTCGTGCGCGATATTTCCTGTAAGTTCCTGCTTTAATTGCTGGTTTTTCGCCTGCGCTGTGCGGTCGTTAAGCACAATTTCAAAACTTTCGTCATCAAAAATATTCACTCTGCAAACAAAAACTTTCGCGTGCTTTTTAAACGAAGTTTCAAAATAGGCTTTTTCCTCGTTATTATTCAAAAAATTCAAAATTTTCGCAAAATTTTCGTCAATAAAAATTTCTGACGCATCAGATGTTAAGTTATCTGAAATAACATTGAGATATTGTAAAAAAAGTCCATTATAAAACGATATTTTTCTGTCTGGTGTAAAAAAGCAAATTCCTTCGGCAGACGACTGAATGTGCATTTGCAGTTTCTCGTGTTCAAGCGTCAATTTCAGTTCGCCATCTTTTAATTTTTGATACCTTTCTGCAATTTGCCTGCCGATTTTGCCAATTTCGTCATTAGAAAAATTCGGAATTTCAACAGGAATATTTTTATTTACGGAATCCGAAAAATCACTTAACTGTTTGATAGTCAAGCCGAAATGATTTGCTGTGTAATACACAAAAATTATTCCGAGCAAAAATAAAATTAACAGATAATATAAAAATGCGCTGTCGGGGCGCAAAAGGTAGCGCAACTGAATATCATACGGCATTGCAACGCGCACAAAACGGTTGTCAATTTTTTTTGCGTAATAAAGATATTCCTTGCTTGTGGAGGCGGAAAGGCGAATATTGCTGCCTGTGCCGTTGTTTTTCGCTGCAATAATTTCGGGGCGGTCGGCGTGGTTTTCGAGTTTTTCAACAGTATCTAAACGATTGTCGTACAGCACATTGCCGTTTTGGTCAATAACGGTTAAACGCAGATTGCCCGGCAGCAGAGAAACAATGCTGTCCTCATCGTAATGCCTTGAAAGACAAGCGTTTGCCAATTCAGCATAAGCGTCTAAACGCTCTTCCATAATTTGAGTTTTGTGCTTTTTTTCTCGTGGCATTTCAAATACCGCCAATCCAATCGAAAACAGCGCAAGCACAAAGCAAAAACTGATTAATAATTTTCTTGTAAATTTCATTTTAAAGAATAAAGATTAAAGATTAAAGAAAATAGATAAAAACAGAGAATTCGTATTTTTTTAACTTTTAGTTTTCAATATATATTAAATCGATAGCCGTACCCTGCGCGGCTGACGATAAGGCTTGAGTGTTCGCCGAGTTTTTTGCGCAACCGCCCGATATGCACATCTACCGTTCTTTCGGTTAGATATGGATAATCTTTCCAAATTCGGTTTATAATATCCTCGCGCTCAAAAATGCGTTCAGGGTTTGATGCAAGTAGTTTTAGAACCTCAAATTCAGTTTTTGTAAGCGGAATTTTTTCGTTTTTAATAACGAGTTCTTTTGTGTCTAAATCTATTATTATATCATTGAAAACGAGTTTGTTAGATGTTTTTTTCTCGTCAATAACCGCGTTTTTCATAGCCTCGGCGCGTTTTAGAATCGCCTTTACCCGCGCAATAACCTCTTTTATCGAAAAAGGCTTTGAAATATAGTCATCTCCGCCGACCGAAAAGCCTGTCAGCATATCGTTTTCGGTGTCTTTGGCTGTGAGGAAAATTATCGGGACGGCGTTTTTCGCCTTGCGCAACCTTTCAGCCATTGCGTAGCCCGACATTCCGCCCATCATTACGTCAAGCAAAATCAATGAATGTTGAGGAGTAAGTTTTTTCAACGCCTCCTCAGCAGAATAGGCGCATTCTACCTCATAACCCTCATTTGCAAGATTAAATTCAAGTATCTCGCAAATATTTTTTGTATCATCAACTATCAAAATTTTGTCCATAAATTTTTTTTTGAGTTAAAAACTAAAAGTTGTATTTTTTGCAAAAGTATAAATTAATTGTGATTAAATGTGTTTTTTAACTTTTAACTATCTTGGTGTTTCAACACTTTTGCGTCAATATAAAAGACAATTTCTTCGACAATATTGCTGCAATGGTCGCCGATACGCTCAATTTTTCGGATTACAAGCATCGTTTTTAAGCCATTTTCGGCGGAAATTACGTTGTTGCGGATTGCCTCGGCAAGCACAGCAACGGCGTTTCGGTAGATTTCATCAACTTCGTTGTCCATTGCAAGAATTTTTCCTGAAAGTTTGGTATTTTCCGAGTCAAGTACAACATAGGAGTTCGACAGCATTTCGATAACGGTGTCGAACATTGTTTCCGCCCGCAAGTTTTCGATAAGTTCGCTCTGCTCGCGTTCCTCGATAACGTGCCGCGCAATTCCCTCGGCAAAGTCGGCAATTCGCTCCAGCGTACCGCAGATTTTTGAAAGCGACAACACAAGCCGCAAGTCTATTGCCACAGGGTTGTAGAGTGCGATGTAGTTTTCGCAGTCGCTGTCGATTTTGAGTTCAAACGAATTTACGCGCTTTTCGCGGCTTACAACCTCACGCGCAAGTTCGATGTTGTTTGCGGTAAAAGCCTGTTTTACCTTCTCCAACTGCGACAGCACCAACCGCCACATTTGGCTAACTTCATCTTTCAACGCCGTCAATTCTTTTTCTGTATGTTTCATAAAAATTTAATTGTTTTTTTCTTTTTTATCATTGCAGACCTGTACCGCAAATCTTTTTCGGTACAAAAGTATATCACTCTTACAACAAATATTTAACAAAAATATTAAGAAAATATGACGAAAAAAATTGAAAAAGCAGAACAAAAAAAACACGAAGTTTCAATAGAAAAGTTATATACATTCAATTACAAATCAAACAGCCGCATTAAATTTCCTCTTGCGTGGGAACTTGCAGAGGCGAAAAATTTTTCAACTATACCGTTATTTTATATATTCCACCGTACCGAACTTTGTAAATTTCATTTGCGTTTCGGGTTTGTTGAATATTTCTGCGGGCAAAAATTTTGTAATGCCGAATTGTGGCATTGTGATTGTGGTTTCGGTGAGAATTTTTTCATTGTCAATCACCGAAATTTCTGCGCTGCCAACCACGTTGTAAAATAGACCAAATTGTTTAATAGTTTTTTGGGGTGGGGCTAAATTTTCCTTGTAAATAAACTTTGGCGCGATATTTACAACCACAGGGCGACCTGCAAAATTGTCCGTTTCCACCACGCCCAAAAGCGGCGAAAAACGGAACAAAACTTGGTTTTCTACTGCCGTTTTTGGGATTATGCGGAAAGTTTTTCTTTCGTAAGCAGTTGCGGTTTTGCCTGAGAAAAGCACGATAAGTTCTTTTTCAATTTTATCTAACTCGCTGATAGCCAGTGCAAGAGCCTCGCCGTCAAATTCTTTTTCGCTCTCGCCCGAAAGGATTTCCATTTTGCTTTCGCGGATTTTGAAAATCTGTTTTGCAACCAATTCCGCCATTTTCGCCTCCGAAGTTGCAAGCAAAGCCTCCTCGCCAAGTACAGAAAAGTTGAAAATTGTGTCTAAATAATTATGATGCGAAGCACAATCAGAGAGCATTGACGGCAAATTTATCGGCAAATCCTCTTTTTCACTCCAATTTACGCTCTCAATTACGCCGTTTTCATTCAATTTTACTTTATAGGCAACGCTTTTCGGATTAATTTCTATTGCGTATTTTTTTGTAGAATCGGCAATAAAATTGTGTGAAATATACACGTTGTCAATTTCGTAACTCTCTTTATTTGAGGCGGCTACGTTATTTAATGCAAGCAGTCTTTTTGCATAATTGGCAAATTGTCCGCGCTTTTCAATAGTTTTTTTTACGGTAACCGAAACAAAAATTTCGGTTTGAGGCAGAAAATATGTGATGCTGTTTTGCGGCGCATTTTCGCTGCTTACAGGTATTACATTCGTTTGCGCTGATATTCTTAACGCACTGAGTATCAATATTATAACAACAAATTTTTTCATATTTTTTCAGATTAAATTAGGAGTGCAAAAATACGCATTTTTTTTGTAACTTTCCCCTGATAAATTTTTTGGAAAAAATTTTTATAAATTTTGTATGTATAATTAAAAATTTTATGCTATCTTTGCAGCCGTTAATTTTTATTATTAATTTTATTTTTTTTAGAAATAATATTTTATTATGCACAACACAAAAATCATTTTCTTTTTATCTGTAATTTATTTATTTTCAGGCGTAAATGTATTTGCGCAAGAGCGTGATTTGTCGATGATGGACAAAAATTCTGCTCGATGGTCATTGGGTGTAAAAGGTGGAATTGACTATTTTTTCGTGCAGCCTTATGCCGAAAGAGACACAAAATTCAAAACCGCAGTGCTGCAAGCGAGTTGGATGGCACCTGTCATTTTTGCAGAAATAACGCACAACGACATTTTTTCTTACGGCTTAGAGAGCGGCTATTTTGCCTACAACAGAGGCAACAAGAGTGCTGTGTGTCTGGGTGGCACGATTGATGCTGCGCTTTATGCCTCGTTTAACCTGTCGAACATTGCCGACAGATACCGTTATAATTTGCGCAAGCGGATCAGTTGGTATGGGCAAATCGGATTAGGCGCGGGCTACTACCACTACAAAAATTTGTACAGCGAAAACGGCGTAAGTTATAACCGTGAGGCAGACGGTTTTGCTCCGCTTGCCTTTCTGGGAGCAACCTGTGCAATAAACCTCTCTGATAATTGGGAACTCTTTTTTGAAGGGCAATACCGCGCCTATTTTCAAAAAAATATGGGAGGACAGAGTGTAAAAGCATTCACAAACGCATTTGCAGCCTTTGGCGGCGTAAGAGTTAAATTTTGGTAGATTGGAGAATTTTTTAAAAAAATACGGCAACACCAACTTTTAACTAAAAGTTTTCAACTTTTGTTCGTGCTGTTCGTGCTGTTCGTGCAGTTCGTGTGGTTAGTGGTTGAAAAATACAAAGTACGGCAACACCAACTTTTAACTAAAAAAGTTTCAACTGTTGTTCGTGCAGTTCATGTGGTTAGTGGTTAAAAATAAACTTAAACAGATGAAAAAAACTTATTTTATAATATTTTTATGTTGTGGAGTTTCGCTGTTTGCTTGCAAAACGTCAAATCCACTTGATGATAATCCAGATGATAAAGATACCACAAACACTGAAAATACTGTCTTAAATTCCGATTATCTGTTTGACATTGAGAAAGTTGCGGAAGTTCGGCTTGATGTTTCGGAACAGGAATGGAACAGATTTTTGCATAATTTTGACCTCAATATGAGCAACGAAGAGTGCATTTTGGCAAGATTTACCTACAAAAAAGGCAATGATGTTTTCACACTTGATTCTGTTGGACTGCGTTTGCGGGGAAATACCTCGCGCCGCCGACCAGAAGGCACTTTTGGCGAAAATCACAACGCGCAAAACCCTGATTGGCATCACGCGCATTTTGTCATAAAATTTCAGGAATACAAAAAAGAACAACTTTTTTGTGAAAACGACCGCCTCACTTTGAAGTGGTTTAAAGACGATGCCGCCTATTGCCGCGAGGTTTATTGCTATGATTTGTTCCGCCGTTTCGGTGTTTATACCGCGCCGAGAGTTGCTTATACTCGCCTGATTATCAACGTGGCAGGAGATAGCAACCCCGCCTATTTTGGCGCGTATGTTTTGCTCGAAGGCGTGAATGACTCTTACCTTGAAAACAGAAAAAAAACGGGAAAATTTCTCTCTGCAAACGGCAATCTTTGGAAAGCGAATTGGGGCGCGAATTTAAGCCCAAGTTCGATGGAAAACAAAAATTTTGGCGTAGAAAAAATTGATTTAAACCCTGATAATTCGCAATATTTTGTTTATGATTTAAAAACGAACAAAAAGCAACTCGAAACGGCGAGAACGCAACTGCAAAATTTTGTTAATAATATGAACCCTCTGCCAAGCGGCAGTCAGGAATTAAAAGAATATTTGCTGCAAAACGTTGATATTGATATTTTTTTGCGGGCGTATGCCGTAAATGTAATGGTTGGAATGTGGGACGATTATTGGATTAACACTAACAATTTTTACTTTTATTTTGACCAGAACGGCAAATTTCTGTTTATTCCTTTTGACTACGACAATACGCTCGGAACTTCTTATATTATTGAAAATTCAGGCGCGCAAAATCCAATGCAGTGGGGCGATTTAGGCAGCGACAGAGTGCTTATGCGGAAAATTATGTCAATACCCGAATTTAAAGCACAGTACAGAAATTACCTGCTCGAACTTGCCGAAAATCCTGAATATTTTAAGCCCGAAAGCAGCATTGCCCGTATAACTCGTTGGCAATCAATGATTTCGCCCTATGTTTCCAACGACACCAACGAAGATATGAACATTATTGACAAGCCTGCCGATTGGGGAAATTGCCCGTTCTACCGCCTCCTGTCAGGCAACGACAATACAAATTTTTTTAAAGCGAAAGTGAAAAGTTTGGAATGATTTCTTTGTTTTTACAAGCATCAAAACGTAAAATTTTGTTGGGGTTGCCTCAACTTTCAGTTTTTAACTTTTTTTATTTTTCACTCAAAATTACCATCTCCGTAGGCTCTGTTCTATTTAATGGAATAAGCATTTTTGGCACAATGTTTTTTGCGGAAAGGGCGTTAGAAACGGTTTGCAGGGCGATTTCGGGTGTATTGTTGTCGCCGCTGATGTGGCAAAGAAAAACGTGAGTAAGATTTTCGTGCCAATTATCTGCGAGAAAATTTGCCGTATGTACATTGCTTAAATGCCCTGTGTGGCTGCTTACGCGCTGCTTTAAATGATATGGGTAAGGTCCATTTTTGAGCATATTTTCGTCATAATTTGCCTCAATAACAAGAAAATTAGCTTTGGCAATATGGTTGGCAGCCTCTTTGCCAATAAATCCCAAATCGGTGGCTATAACCAAAGTTTTCTCGCCGAAAGTAATTGCATAGCCCATACAATCGCTTGCATCGTGGCTTACGGGGAAAGATTGAAAAGTGAAATCGCGTATATTTACCGCCTCGCATTTGCGGAAAATATGTCGGCTGTCGGTCAAATGCACTTTAACGCGCGAATTGCGTTTTATGCCCTCATACACCTCTTTTGTGGCGTAAATCGGAATTTTATGCACCTCGCCTAAACCCTCAACATATTGAACGTGGTCGGTGTGGTCGTGCGTGAGAAAAATGCCGAAAATCTGTTCCAAAGCAATATTATGCTCTTTAAGGGCGCGTTTTACATTGCGCACAGGTATGCCCGCATCAATGAGAAAACCGTAGTCGTCAGTTCCGACAAAGTAACAATTTCCATTGCTGCTGCTGCCAATGCTGTAAAATTTAAACTGCCCCATTATTTTATATATTAACAGATTATTAATGATTTAGCGTTTTTTTTTATTTAAAAAAATTTTTTGACCGCAAAGATACAACTTTTTTAATAAAAACAAACACTATAATTTTATTTTTTTTTCTAAAAAAGTTTTGACAATTCACAAAAAAACACTACCTTTGTCGCCCGAAATTGAGTAATTGTCTTTTGACATAACTATTTTAACAAATTTATTAATGGAAAAAACAATTTTTATAACAGGGGGCGCAGGATTTATTGGTTCGCACGTTGTAAGGTTATTTGTAGAAAAATACGCTGATTATCAGATTGTTAATCTTGATGCTTTGACCTACGCCGGCAACCCTGAAAATTTGAAAAACACTGAAAATAAACCGAATTATCGTTTTGAAAAAATTGATATTACGGACTTTGAAAATTTGAATAATCTGTTCAAAAAATATACACCCAACGGCGTAATTCATCTTGCCGCCGAGAGTCACGTTGACAGGTCAATTACAGACCCGTTTGTTTTTATCAGAACTAACGTGCTGGGAACGTGCAATTTACTTCATTGTGCAAAAGAACTTTGGAAAGGAAATTTTGACGGCAAACGTTTTTATCATGTTTCTACCGACGAAGTTTATGGCGCGTTGGAGTTTGACGGCACATTTTTTACAGAAGAAACAAAATACAATCCACATTCGCCCTATTCAGCATCAAAAGCAGGCAGCGACCACTTTGTACGCGCCTACCACGACACTTACGGCTTGCCGATTGTACTTTCAAACTGTTCAAACAATTACGGATCGCATCATTTCCCTGAAAAACTTATTCCGTTGGCTATCAACAATATAAAGCACAAAAAACCGATACCGATTTACGGAAAAGGCGAAAATGTGCGCGACTGGCTTTTTGTAGATGACCACGCGGAAGCGATTGACGTAATTTTCCACAGCGGAAAAAACGGCGAAACTTACAACATCGGCGGAAATAATGAGTGGAAAAATATTGATTTAATTCGCCTTTTATGCAAAATTATGGACAAAAAACTCGGCAGAGCAGACGGCGAAAGCGCACAACTGATTTCATTTGTAACCGACCGCGCAGGACACGATTTGCGCTACGCGATTGACTCGTCAAAGTTGCAGAAAGAACTCGGTTGGAAACCCTCTTTGCAGTTTGAAGAAGGGCTTGAAAAAACGGTTGATTGGTATCTCGCAAATGAAAAATGGGTGGAAAACGTTACTTCGGGAGAGTATCAGAAGTATTATGAGAAAATGTATAATTCAAAATAAATATTATACTAATATGAAACATCTACGACTAAATTAAAAATTTAGACACACAAGGCAATGGTTATATTGTTTTGTAAGGTGTTGAAAATCAAACAAATAAAAAATATAAACAGATGAAATAACAACTTAAATTATATTAATATGAAATTTTTAAAACTTACAGTAGTATTATTTATCGCAATTTCGATGTTTTCGTGCAGAGTTGCATATTTTAAGGAAGGTGTAGAAAAATTGCCTGAGCAAATAACACAGAGCGCAGAGCCGATTATTAAAAACGGCGACTTGCTGTCTATTGTAGTGGCGGCAGACGACCCTACGCTTGCAAATCAATTTAATTTACAGGCGAGCAAAACGGCAAATTACGGCGAATTGAGTTCGCAAACAGGCGGCAGCGGGCAGGGGGTTTTAGTGCCGTATATGGTGGAAACTGACGGCGCAATCAATATGCCTGTGCTTGGCAAAGTGGTGGTAAGCGGGCTGACGCGCGTGCAAGTAATGGAATTGTTGCAAAACAAACTTTCAGCCTACGTCAATAAGCCGATTGTAACGATACAATTCTTGAATTATAAGATTTCGGTGCTTGGCGAAGTGCAAAATCCGGGAACGTTTGTAATCACAGACGAAAAAATTACTATTCCGCAGGCTCTCGGATTGGCGGGCGACTTGACAATTAACGGAAAACGCGGAAACGTGCTTTTGGTGCGCGAAAAAAACGATGGACAAAAGGAATTTGTGCGTGTGGATTTGCATAACAAAGACTTTTTGTTTTCGGAATATTATTATCTGAAACAGAACGACATTATTTATGTAGAACCAAGCGGAACAAAGGTACTTTCCTCTAATATTGCTATTGTAACCATTCCTTTGAGCTTAGTTTCAACGGCAATTTCGATTACGACAATGGTAATGGTTGCAACAAATACACCAAAAAAATAAACATTTAACCACAAAGAACACGTTTTTTTAATAAAATTAACAAATTTTTATTATATATAAATTCTGCAAATTTTGTAAAAAAATAAATCTTTGAGAAAATCTTGTGAAAAACTTTGTGGTAAAATCATCAAAATCATTAAAAATATTAAAAAAATAAATAAAATGGACAACAACAACAATCAACAACTGCCTCAACAGGAGGAGTTTGACATCAAAAATATTTTTAAAATTGTGAGAAAATATTTGTGGCTTTTTATCACACTGCCTGTTATCGCGGTAATAATCGGCGTGGTATACGCAAAACTGCAAGTGCCTGAATATACTACTTCGGCGCAACTTTTAATCAAATCAGACGGCTCAAACAATCCGTTGAATATTCTGAATATGATGACAGGTTCGTCAAATATGTTTGGCTCAAACGGAGAACTTGAAGACGAAATTTTGGTTGTCAAGTCGAAAAAACTGCTTACGCAACTTATTATTGACCTTGATTTGCGCACCGACACTTACATTAAAAAAGGATTGACTTACCGCATCGCGTACCAAAACGAGCCGTTGATAGCAATTTATCCGCAAAATTTTTGGAAAGAACTCAAAGGAGGTTTGATAATTGATGTTAAGAAAAAATCAAACGGCACTTTTACGTTTAATTTTGTGTTGGTGGAAAATAAAACCAAACAAAAATTCAAACATATCACAACTTCGCTTGATGAGCCGATAAAAACTCCTTGGGGCGAATTTTCGTTTGTAGAGCAACCCAATTTTGCACCGAAAGGCGAGGGTTACAAACTGCGCATCGCTACGGCTAACATAAAAGGCAGGATTGCAGCGTTGGACAGAGCGATAAATATTTCGCGGTTAAACAAATACTCCAACATCTTGGTTTTCAGCACCGTATCGCAAAGCATTCCGCGCAACGAAGCCATTATCAACAAGTTGATTGAAATTTACAATCAGGACAAAGTTGCCGACCAAAACCAAGCGTCAAAGCAGATGTCCGATTTTATTACCGAAAGACTTGCGTTGATTACAGACGAGTTGAAAGACGTTGAAAAACAGGTGGAAAATTACCGCAAGCAACACAAATTGGCGAATATTCCTGCTCAGGCGAATATTTTTATTCAAAGTGCAGGCGAATACGAAAAGCAGATTGCAAGCACCGACATTCAGTTGAGCATTGTAAATTTTGTAGAAAATTATTTAAAAAAAGCCTCCAATACCGATTTAATTCCTACAACTTCGGAAGTCAGCAATCCCGCATTTGTGCAAGCAATTTCGGAATATAATGAGTTGGTACTCAACTATTTAAAAGCCGCAAGAGGAGGAACTGAAAATAATCCGCAAATTATTCAAATTAAAGAAAAAATTGAAACTATGCGCGGAAATATTCTCAATTCAATTGACAATATTAAGCGCACAATGGAAATTACAAAGAACGATTTGACTAAAAAAAGCAATGAATATTCGTCAAAAATAAAAGATGTGCCGACCTATGAGCGCGAATATGTAGAAATTTCGCGCCAACAGCAAATTAAGGAGCAACTTTTCCTGTTTTTGCTGCAAAAACGCGAGGAGGCGCAACTGTCGCTCGCAATGAGTACCTCTTCTGCAAAGGTGATTGATAGCGCATATACGCAAATGCAGCCAGTGTCGATAGGAACGAGAAAAATAGCAGCTTTGGCACTGTTAATCGGACTTATTCTTGCTGCGGGAATTGTATATTTAATCGGATTTTTTAAAGATACGATAGAAAATGAAGCGGATTTGAAACGCTTTACAACACTGCCCATTATCGGAACTTTGCCGTTTGAAAAAGACGTTCCGCAAATTGTTATGACATCGCAAAAACACGATATTTTAAAAGAAAAAATCCGTATGCTGCGTACCTATTTGCCCTTTGTTTTGGCAAACAGCGAAAGCGGAAAAACGGTAATAATCACTTCTTCTATTTCTGGCGAAGGAAAATCTTTTACCGCGCTCAACCTCGCAATTTCTTTGGCTATGATTAATAAAAAAGTTGCGCTTGTTGGGCTTGACATTCGTAAACCAATGTTGTCTAAATATTTGAATATCAGCAACAAATACGGTATTACGAACTTTATTTCAGACGAAAGTTTGACCGTTGCCGACATTCAAAACCTTTCGGAACTCAACAAAAATCTGACAGTGTTTTTGGGTGGCACAATTCCGCCAAATCCATCGGAACTCCTGTACAACACACGCCTTGACGACTTATTTGAATTTTTGAAAAAGAATTTTGACTATGTGATTGTTGATACCGCACCCACAAGAATGTTGCCCGACACATATATTATTAACCGTTTTGCCGATGCAGTTATTTATGTTGTCCGCAAAGGTTTTGCAAAATACGAGGACATCAAACACATTAATACCGAACAGGAGGGACATACGCTCAACAATATAAATCTGCTGCTCAATGGCACAGACTTAACAAATTCAAAGTATGGGTATAATTATTATGCGTATAAACAATAATATTGTCATAAGTTGTAAGTCATAAGTTGTTGAACTTACGGCTTATACTTTTATAACTTACAACTTATGACTTACAATTTATGACTGAACTTTTAAATATTGCAAGCAAATATCCGTTTATTGGCACTCTCGTAACATTTATTACGGGGTTATTGTTGATGCCGTTTGTGATAAAATTTGCAAAGAAAAACAATCTGGTAGTGCGTCCCAATAAGCGCACTGCACATAACGGCATAGTGCCGAACATCGGCGGACTTGATATTTTTCTCTCGCTGATGCTTGTTTTTGTAATTCTAATCATATTCAATCGGCTTGATTTCGCGTTGCTTATCGGCTTTTGCCTGCTGTTTATAATCGGCTTTATTGATGATATGCTTGTGTTGTCGGCATTTTGGAAACTTGCAGGCGAAACTCTCGCGGCGTTTTTTCTGATTTATCTCGCAAATATCCGCATAACTTCGTTCTACGGCATTTTTGGAATAGAGGAATTGCCGTTGATATGGAGTTACGCATTGTCGTATCTGCTTTATATTATAATAGTTAATGCGCTGAATTTGATTGACGGCATCGATGGTTTGGCATCGGGCTTGGGCGTGATTTACTGTCTCTTTTTCGGGTTTTGGTTTTACTTAATCGGTTACGAATACAACGCGCTTTTCTGCTTTTCGGCGGTCGGCTCGCTGATAGTTTTCTTTTTATATAATGTGTTTGGTGGCAGTAAAAAGAAAATTTTTATGGGCGACTCAGGCTCGTTGATTTTGGGTTATCTGCTCACGTTTTTCGTGTTTAATTTTTGGGAAATCAACGCAAAACAGCCAATCGCCGCGATTTTCTACTTTCCCGCCGCACCTGCCACAATTCTTTGCGTGCTTTTTATACCGCTTTTCGACATTGTGAGGGTTGCGCTTACGCGGATTAGACACCAGATTTCGCCTTTTTCGCCCGACAGAAACCACATACACCACCTGCTACTAAAACTCGGTTTGAAACACTATCAGGTAACGATAATTTTAATGGCAATTTCGCTGCTTTTTATTGCTTTGGCAATTTTCTGCAAAGATGTAAATATTTGGGTACAATTTATAATGTCCTTATTATCAGGCGGATTGCTAATATTTGTGCTTTGGCGGATTGTTGATAAAAGAGAGAATATTTAAGCATAAAGAATATTTGTTTTTATTATTGTCCACTAAACAATTTTTTTTACTCAAAAAAAATCAGCCCTTTTTTTGTTAATTTTGTGTCGTAAAACTAAAAAATTAAACCAATGGGCAAAGATACAAATTTTTTTTAAAAAAATCACAAAAATATTTTGTAGTTTCAAAATAATGTTGTAATTTTGTGGCGTGGAGAGATAATATAACCACTGAAAGCAGCCTGCGTATGGTTGCAGAACTTCATACATGTGCTTTGTGCAGTTTTTAAGTTTAGCAGACAGCAAAGATTTGTAATAACGTTTCTTTTTCAGTTATCACTATTTTCTCAAAATAAAGTGCACTTTCAAAAAATAAAAAATTTATTACATAGTTAAAATAAGATTTCTGATAACTATCGGAACTGATAGTTATAAAAATGCTGTATAGCAAAAAATAAAATGCATTCTTAGTCCTCGAAACTACCACTTTCGGACATACAAAGAATAAGCATACCACAAAAGTGGGCTTGTTCATTTGTATGTTGGTTGTGGTAGACCTTGAGGACGGATAATAAGTCCGTTTTTTTTATTTTCAAAAATTCAACAACAGCCAGACTGTTACTATTATATAAACAGAATTGCAACTGTTTCCCCAAAAATAGCAATGTGAAACTGCAAAAACACATAAATCATTGTGCAGAAAGAGCGGAGACTTTTAAAAACGGGCGGATTTTTATCGAAAAGCCAAATGAGTAGAGAAAAAAACTTATTCAAAATCTTATAAACTAAAAATAATAAACAACAAGATTCTGAATAAAATTATAGGAGGAACTATAAAATGAAAAAATCATTAATGATTTTAATAGCAGTTATCTGCTTTGGTTTAATGTTGTCTTGCGAAAAAGATGAATTGACAGGTACAACTTGGAAATATAGCGAGAATTTTGGCGATGAGTTTTCCATTATGGTAACTTTTTTGACGAAGAGTACTTTTATTTTGACGGAAGATTACGACACAACTTACGGTACTTATACTTATGAAAAACCCAATGTGATTTTTGAATCAGGTGGAGTAACTTGGGTAGGCACAATCTCTGGCAATATAATGATAATGGAAGGAATCGCACTTATGAAGCAGTAAAAATTGAGCAAAAATGCACAGCACAGAACTTCAAAAATCTGTGCTGTTTTCTCTTTTAATTACTAATTTTTAATTCGTAATCACCTTCCAGACTGCTTCACATAATTCCTCAATTCTGCATAAAAATATTCGCATTCCATTAATTTTTCGAGGGTTATGTGTATTCTATAACGCTATTGTCCTCAAATCTTAATTGAGAATTTAGGAAACTTATAAGCAAATGCGGATTCTGTCCAAAAATTTTTTTGAACACCACATCGTTCTTGGGGTCTAAATAGCGTGTCATAGTTGTAAAATTTTTAGAGATTTATTTTTCTGCAAAATTACAAAATATTTTCAATATTATTTTAGAGTTTGGAGTTCTGATATAGATAAACCTGTGAATTTAGAAATTGTTTCAACAGGTATATTTTCGTTCAACATATTTATTGCAACTTTTTCAATGCCTTTTTCAATGCCTTTTTCAAAACCTTTTTCAATGCCTTTTTCAATGCCTTTTTCAAAACCTTTTTCAACTCCTTCTGCAAATTTTCCTTCAACAAGCATATTTTCACGGCGAACTTCGTCCCAATATTTGTCGTAAGCGATGCGTTCAGCATCGGTGTATGCAGCCTCTTCGCAAAGATTTAAT
>JAISYF010000088.1 GCA_031270065.1 Prevotellaceae bacterium
CTGCAAAGGTAAGAATTTATTTTTATATTGCAATAGATTTGTTAAAAAAAAATATAAATATCCGCAAATCCAATCAAAATAAACAATGAGATTGCGGGTCAAAGCCCGCAATGACAGGGTGCTGCAATGAAAGTCAGGCATAAAAATCTTTGTGTTCTTTTTTTTAAACCAAATTTTTGGGAAAATTCGTAGGGTGTCCCAGTGGCGAAGTCAGGTGATTGAGTATCAACGAGTTATAAATGGTTACTGATGTTTATATGTGGTTATTTGTTAAGTTTCACAACGTTGTTGATAGCAGCAACGTTGTGAAACTTGACACTTAATATCAAAAACTTTGCGCTATTTGCGTTTTCTTTGTGTCTTTGCGTGAAAATAGACTTTTGAAACCACCCTTATAATTTTTTTTCTAAATCATATTCCGTACTTATCAATACCTGACGCGGTTTTGAGCCGTCTTGCGCGCCGACAATTCCTGCGGCTTCGAGTTGGTCAACTAAACGTGCGGCGCGGGCGAAACCTATTGAAAATTTGCGTTGAATATTCGATGCAGACGCCATTTGCGTTTGCACCACGAGCCGTGCTACTTCGTCAAACATAGAGTCGCGTTTGCCGGCGTCAAGCCCGCCACCCGAAACTTCGCCGCTCGGTGCCACATCAGGTTCTGGCAGCACAAATGCTGTCGGGTAGCCCTGTTGGTCGCCGATAAAATGCACGATATTTTCCACTTCTGGCGTATCTACAAAGGCGCATTGCACGCGGGTCGGCTCGTTGCCCTGCGAAAAAAGCATATCACCGCGCCCGATAAGTTGCTGCGCGCCGCTGCCGTCAAGAATGGTTTTGGAATCCACGCCAGACGACACTTTAAAGGCAATCCGTGCAGGAAAATTCGCCTTAATCACGCCCGTAATGATATTTACAGACGGGCGTTGCGTGGCTATAATCATGTGCATTCCAACGGCTCGGGCAAGTTGTGCGATTCGGGCAATCGGCATTTCGACCTCTTTTCCCGCAGTCATTATCAAATCACCAAATTCATCGACTATCACTACTATATAAGGCAAAAATCTGTGTCCTTTTTCGGGGTTAAGATGGCGCGAAATAAATTTTTCGTTGTACTCTTTTATATTTCGAGAATGTGCCATTTTCAGCAAATCATAACGCAAATCCATCTCTTTGCAAAGCGAGTTTAGGGTTTGTACAACTTTCTGTGTATCAGTGATTACAGGTTCGTCGGCATCGGGCAGTTTCGCAAGAAAATGACGTTCAATATCGGCGTAAATGTTAAATTCCACTTTTTTGGGGTCAATAAGCACAAATTTCAGTTCTGCGGGGTGTTTTTTATACAAAAGCGAGGTAATAATGGCGTTCAATCCGACAGATTTTCCCTGTCCTGTTGCGCCTGCTACGAGCAAGTGCGGCATTTTGCAGAGGTCAAACATAAAGACCTCGTTTGTGATTGTGCGCCCCAGCACCACAGGCAAATCGTAGGCGGAGTCCTGAAATTTTTTCGAGGCGATTGTGTCGAACATTGACACAATTTTTGGGTTGGTGTTCGGCACTTCTATGCCGATTGTGCCTTTGCCCGGTATAGGCGCGATAATTCTAATTCCAATCGCAGCGAGCGACAGCATAATATCGTCTGCAAGGTTGCGGATTTTGTTGATGCGCACGCCCTCGGCGGGAACAATCTCGTACAAAGTAATTGTGGGTCCAATCGTTCTAAAAATCTGCTTAATGCCGATACCAAAAGTTTTTAACGTTTCTACAATTTTTTTCTCGCGTTCAGTTTTGTCTTCCTCTGCTGTTGCTTGCGCGGGGTATTGTTTCAAAAGCGAGATTTCGGGAAATTTATAATTCGACAAATCTTTTCGCGGGTTGTAGGGAGGTAGATTTTCAACATATTCCGCCGTTTTTACAACAGTTTTTTTTTCTGTATCTTGCTCATTTTCAATATTTTCGTCAGAAATTTCAATTTCCTCGTCTTTTATTTCGATATTTTCAATAATAATGTCATCAGATTTTTTAGCCGTTTTTTTCTCTTTATCATCAATTTTAAAATCAATCCACTCATCAGGCACAATTTCATCGCCGATTTTTACGGTCGGCTCATTATTGATTTTTATTCTTTTTTTAGTAACATTAACGCTTTTTTTGCCAATTTTTTCTAAAATATTTTTTGTAAAAGGAATTGTACGGCTAAATGCGATTATTAAAAACAGAAATAGCGAACAAATCAGCACCAGCACAACGCCAAAAGTTTTTATTTCTAAATGCAGTTTTTCAAAAAACGTCATACCAATGCCGCCGCCGAATTTCAAAAATCCGTCTTCAAAAATTTTGTCAGCAGTTGATGCAAAAAACACTGAAACCCAAATAGTTAGAAAGAAAAACACTAAAAATGACTTCCAAAGTTTAAAATTTTTTTTGATTAATTTATCTATTCTGCAAAGTTTGATTGCCAACGTAAAAACAAACGCCACAATCAAGAATGAGGCAAGCCCAAAACCTTCATTAATCATTTTTTCGGAAATCACCGCGCCTCTGTAACCACAAATATTGCCGATGTCATTTTTTATTTCATTAACTTCTTTTGATAAACTTTTTTGTTTGTTTGGTTGATTAAATGTAACTGCAAGTTCCGCTGTTTTTTGATTAAAACTTACAATTTTTTCGCTGTCAGCCGAGCCGTTTGGAACAAACGATGCCAGCGCAGCAAACAAATACAATGCCGCACAAAACAGCAACAGCCCGCAAATGACTTGCGTTACCGTGTTTGAAAAAAATTTTTTTATAGAGGAAAAAAGTCCCGTAGAATTACCTTTTTTAGTCATAAAATCAACCTGTTACTAAATTGTTATAAAAACTGCAAAGGTAGCATAAAATTTTCAATTATACACAAACTTATAAAAATTTTCGGGATTATCAAGCGTAATCGGATTATCAAAAAACATCTAAACCTGAATTTTCGTATATTTGAAGAATAAT
>JAISYF010000119.1 GCA_031270065.1 Prevotellaceae bacterium
TTGAAGTTGCTCTTTTGCCGCAAAAGTTTTTTCATTGCGTAGTCAAAAGAAAGTACCGTTCTGGTTTTATCTTTTTTCATAATCTAATTTTTGCAAAATTACAAAATTTTTTTTGAAATTAAACCGTCCGCTAAACATTTTTTTGCTCAAAAAAATATTTAGCGGATAGTAATATTCTAAAAAGAATAAAAACAGAATTTTAAAAAATCTTGCACAAGTCTTTGTTCTTTTAGCGTAGCGGTCTTTGTTCTTTGTTCTAAAAATATTTAGCGGACAGTAATAAAATAAATTATAAAATTATTCAACCAACTCAACTTTGAAACTGCCAACCTTGAAATTAACTTTTATTAGCACAGGTTTTCGTTTGTAATCATCTGAAAAACAAATATTAACGCCGTTTTTTGAAAACATTCCTGTTCCTGTAAAAACGGGCGTGAACTGTCGGCAATGATAAATTTTCCTGTTCATTTTCAAATCAACTTTTCCTGTGTAAATAATTTTTACATCAAAAATTTTCTCGTCAAAATATATTGGAAAGATTATTTCATCACCCTCTTTCAGCCTGCTCCAATCCATTCGGCGCAACGCAAAAATGCTCGAAACCAAGTCGTAATACCGCTTTCCCGTTTCAAAACGCCCTTTGAGCGTACTTTCAATGTAGGTGTCGTGGTAAAAAACTTTCTCGAATGCGGTGTATTTTCCCTCGTGCGCATCGCGGACAAAAAGGTAGGGCATCATCGTTTTTGTCGAAAAATAACTCTCAAAAATGTCGTGAAAATGAAAAATATCATCAACCAAACCGATAGCGTACATATCAATTTTTACGTTATAGCAGTCGTCATTTTGATACCTGACCCGCTTAGAATTAATCACAACCTCGCCGCCTTTGATTATTCCGTACTTCGCGTTATACTTCAAATGTTCGCCCTCCCACACATCAACAGTCTGCCCGCTCGCCGACAGTGAAATTAATAAAAATAACATTAAAAAAAGTTTATTCATATTCTATTTTTGTTAAATATAATCCGCAGGCAGGCACAGAAATTCCCGCTTTGCAACGGTCTTTTGCTTCAATTATTTGCCTGAAATTTTCGAGTGAAATCTTGTTTTCTCCGACCAAAAGCAGTGTCCCTACGATTGCCCGTACCATATTCCGCAAAAAACGGTTTGCCGAAATGGTAAAAACCCACGCATTGCCCCGCTTTTCCCAATCCGCTCGAAAAATTGCGCAATCATTCGTTTTTACGTCTGTATGCAGTTTGCTGAAACTCGTAAAGTCCTGATAATCAAATAAAATCTTTGCTGCAATGTTCATTTTTTCAAAATCTAATTTTTGAGAAAAATAACAGGCAAAATCGGTCAAAAACGGATTTTTTTCCTGTACAAGCCAATACTCATAAGTGCGTTTGACCGCATCAAATCGGGCGTGAGCCTCGTCTGCAACCTTAAAAATTTCCTTGATTGCAATGTCGCGGGGCAAAAAACTGTTCAAATGCCGTTTCAACTGCTCAAAATCGGCGATTTCGGCAGCAAAATCAAAATGTGCAAACATCATTTTTGAATGTACGCCCGCGTCTGTCCGACCCGCGCCAACTGCCTGAATATCAGTGCGCAACACCGTACTCAAAACGTTTTCTAAAACGCTCTGTACCGTAATTTTATTCGGCTGCGACTGCCAACCAGAATAATTTTTGCCGTTATATGACAGATTTATAAAGTAACGCATTTTCTCTGCAAAAGTACATATTTTTATTGTGAAAAAAAAGTATTAATTTTGCAAAAAATGCAATTTGAGAATTTGAGGATGCAAAATGCAAAATTCAATTTGAGGATTTGAAAATTTGAAGATTTGAAAATGCAAAAATGCAAAAATACAAAATTGAAAATGAAAAATACGGGAAACGCCAACTTTCAACTTTTAACTAAAAACTTTTATTCGTGTTGTTAGTTGTTTAAAATAAATTTAACTATGAAAATCGGAATTTTTGATTCGGGCTACGGCGGACTGACAATTTTGGAAAAAATTGTCGAAAAACTGCCTCAATACGACTATATTTATCTCGGCGATAATGCGCGCACACCCTACGGCTCGCGCTCTTTTGAAGTAGTGTATCAATATACTTTGCAATGCGTCAAAAAACTTTTTGAAATGGATTGCCAACTCATAATTTTGGCTTGTAATACCGCCTCTGCTGAAGCCTTGCGTAACATACAACAGGCTGATTTACAACGTATTGCACCAAGTCGTAAGGTGCTTGGCGTTATTCGTCCAACGGTTGAAAAAGTTGATGAAATGACCGCGTCAAAAACTGTCGGACTGTTTGGCACAAGCGGCACTGTGCAGTCAAAATCTTACGAAATAGAAATTGCAAAACTCTTTCCGCACATCACTGTCGTGTCCGAAGCCTGTCCTATTTGGGTGCCGTTGATTGAAAATAACGAACATACAAAACTTGGCGCAGACTACTTTGTTAAACAGCACATTGACAGGCTTTTAGAAAAAAAATGTGAAATTGATGCTGTAATACTTGGCTGCACTCATTACCCGCTTTTAGTGAAAAAAATTGAGAAATATTTACCCCAAAACATCAAAATTATCACTCAGGGAAAACTCGTTGCCGAGAGTTTGGAAAATTACCTTTTCCGCCACCCCGAACACGAAAATCTTTGCACAAAAAATTCCACTGTCGAGTTTTTTACAACCGAATCAGTGGAAAAATTTGTCAGTTCTGCCTCAATTTTTCTCAAACAAAAAATTCAGGCAAAAAAGGTATTTTTAGGATAAATCAAATCACTCCCAAACTTTTTCCCGTTTTCACAAACGCCGCAACGCACTTGTCCAAATGCTCTTGTGTGTGTGCCGCAGAGAGTTGAACTCTAATTCGCGCCTGCCCTTTCGGCACAACGGGGTAGTAGAATCCTGTAACGTAAATGCCCTCGTTTTGCAGTTCGGCAGCCATTTTTTGCGACAGCACAGCATCGTAAAGCATAACCGCGCAAATGGCTGATTGCGTGGGTTTTATGTCGAAACCTGAGGCGAGCATTTTGTTGATAAAATATTCGGTGTTTTGGTGCAGTTTATTCTGCAAATCGTTGTTTTCTGCAAGAATTTTGAATGTTTCAATTCCTGCCGCCGCAATCATTGGCGGAATAGAATTTGAGAACAGATAAGGGCGGGAACGCTGTCTGAGCAGGTCGATAATTTCCTTTTTGCCTGTGGTAAAACCGCCTACTGCGCCGCCGAAACTTTTGCCTAACGTGCCTGTAATAATCTCAATTTTTCCGCGCAAATTGTGCAGTTCGGTAACTCCGCGCCCTGTTTTGCCTGCCACGCCTGCCGAATGGCTCTCATCGACCATCACCATTGCGCCGTATTTTTCCGACAAAGCGTAAATTTTGTCAAGCGGACAAACATTGCCGTCCATCGAAAAAACGCCGTCAGTTACAATCAATTTAAAACGGCAATTTTTCGCCGCAATAAGTTGATTTTCAAGGTCTTGCATATCGGCATTTGCATAACGAAAACGCTGCGCCTTGCACAACCGCACGCCGTCAATTATCGAGGCGTGGTTGAGGGCGTCAGAGATAATTGCGTCATTTTCAGATAATAACGGCTCAAAAACTCCGCCGTTGGCATCGAAACAAGCCGCATACAAAATTGCGTCTTCTGTACCGAAAAAAATGGAAATTTCGCGTTCCAACTCCTTGTGCAAATCTTGCGTACCGCAGATAAACCGCACAGACGACATTCCGTAACCGTGCGTGTCCATCGCTTTTTTTGCGGCGGCAATCAAACGCGGGTGATTGCTTAAACCGAGATAATTATTTGCGCAAAAATTAAGTAAAGAGGAGGCACGCTGTGTTTCTACGTCTTTCACGTCAATTTCCGAGAACTGTGCCGAAGTAATTTCGCGCTCATTTTTCCACAAGCCTGCATTGTGTATTTCCGAAAGTTCGTTTTGCAGAAAATTTTGAAAATTTTTATACATAATTAGTTTAAAGTTAAAGGTTTGTAGATGCGTATTGCAATACGACCTGTATAAAATTTGATTGTGCAAAGGTAGCATAAAATTTTCAATTACACACAAACTTGTGAGAATTCAATTTGAAAATTTGAAAATTTGAAGATTTGAAGATTTGAAAATACAAAAATACAATTTGAATATTCAATTTTAAAAAAATTGTTAATAATTAATAATTAACAATTATTAATTATATTTCGTATTTTGCATTTTCAAATTTTCAAAGAGCCGCACGCCCCTTTTTGAAATAAAAAAAATCTTTTGTATCTTTGCAAAAAAAATTATTACTGTTTTATGAAAAAAATTGCAATTATAGTGGCGATGCAGTCGGAATTTGAGTTGGTGAAAAATATTTTTGCCGATTGTAAGGGCTGTTTTGATTGTAGGGGTGAAAAATTTTTAGTACCTGCTCTGCGCGGCGAAATTTCGGGCAACGAGGTTTTTTTAATGAAATGCGGCATTGGCAAGGTCAATGCTGGTGTGCAGACGGCGGAAATTATCGCTGCTTTTCAGCCTGACTTTGTGATAAACACAGGCGTTGCGGGTGGGATTGACAAAATTCTCAATGTTGGCGATGTGGTTATCTCGGAGCAATGCGCCTACCACGATGTTTGGTGCGGCGAGGGCAGTTGGGGGCAAATTCAGGGGCTGCCGTTGTTTTTTGACGGCGACAAAACGCTGATTGAAATCTGTAAAGATGTTGCGTGCAAAGTTTCTACGATACATTTTGGGTTGATTTGCACAGGCGACCAATTTGTTACAGAACTCTCTGTTTTACAGCAGATTAAGAACAATTTTCCGTCTGCGTTGGCTGTTGATATGGAAAGCGCGGCGATGGCGCACGTCTGTTTTTTGCGCAAAACGCCTTTCGTTTCAATTCGTGTCATCAGCGACTCGCCCTGTATGGAACACGACAACCTCAACCAATATTTCGACTTTTTCAAAGACGCTCCAAAAAGGACTTTCGGAGTGTTGGAAAAAATTTTAGAAAAAAAATTTTGCTGTAAAATAAAAAATATGTAATTTTGTCAGACTTTTTAGAACAAAAAAACAAAGAATAAAGAACAAAGACTTGGACAAGTTTTTTTTTGATGTTTTAATTCTGTTTCTTTGTTTTAAAAAAACAGAAGATTTTTTAAAAAAAATAACAACAAAAAAATAACGCGAAGGCATAATTTTGAAAACTACTTGCATCTTAACTTTTAGTTTTTAACGTTTAGTTTAAAAAAAATGTTAGATATACAATCAATTAAGCAAAAATTTGGGATAATCGGTGCAAGCCCTGCGCTCAACCGCGCTATTGACGTAGCGGTGCAGGTGGCGAGTACCGATTTGGCGGTGCTGATAACGGGCGAAAGCGGTGTTGGGAAAGAGATTTTTCCGCAAATAATCCACCAGTTTAGCCGCCGTAAGCATAATGCGTACATTGCGGTGAATTGCGGCGCGATACCCGAAGGCACGATTGACAGCGAACTTTTTGGACACGAAAAAGGCTCTTTTACCTCCGCTACCTCAGATAGAAAGGGCTATTTTGAGGTGGCAGACGGCGGTACGATTTTTCTTGACGAGGTCGGCGAACTGCCGTTGCAGACGCAAGTTCGGTTGCTGAGAGTGTTGGAGGCGGGCGAGTTTATGCGAGTAGGCTCGTCGAAAGCGCAAAAAACCAATGTCCGAGTAGTTGCCGCAACAAATCTTAATATTCCTCAGGCGATTTCGCAAGGGCGTTTCCGCGAGGATTTGTATTACAGGCTCAATGCTGTGCCGATTTATATTCCGCCGTTGCGCGACAGAAAAGACGATATTCCGCTGCTTTTTAGAAAATTTGCAGCCGATTTTGCGGAAAATTACAGAATGCCTGCGGTGCGCTTAATTGCTGAGGCTCAGGAGGTTCTAAAAAATTATTATTGGAAAGGAAATATTCGCCAATTAAAAAATGTTACCGAGCAAATTTCTGTGATAGAGCAGAGTAGAGAGATTGACGCTGATTGTTTGAGGAAATATTTAACCGAAAAAGACAGCGGATTTTTGCCCTCTGTGGCATCGAATTGGGTTGATTCAAAGTCGTTTAATACCGAGCGAGAAATACTTTATCAGGTGCTTTTTGATATGAAAAAAGATATTACCGACCTGAAAAAACTTGTAAACGCGCTCACAGGCAAGGAAAATTTAGACTATATGCCGCCTTACGAACATCAGGCTTTTGTTCCAAACGATATAAACGGCATTGATAATGAGTTTGTTAAGATTGTGCCGACTGTGCCGCAATCCTCGAAACCGAAAATTGCGGACAATACCGAAGTAGAAGATACGGAGGAGTATGTCGAGGAGTCGCTGTCGCTGCTTGATGCCGAAAAAGATATGATACTCAAAGCACTTGAACGGCACAAAGGCAAGCGCAAATACGCCGCGCAGGACTTGAAAATTTCCGAAAGAACACTGTACAGAAAAATAAAGGAATATGGATTGGACAATTAATTAAATTTAACTTTCGCAATTATCACAACTTGCTAACAATCAATATTTGTAGTTTTCGCCCGATAGGGCGTTACTTTCATAACCCTGCACAAACGCAGCGTAGCGAAGTGCAGTGCAGGGT
>JAISYF010000150.1 GCA_031270065.1 Prevotellaceae bacterium
GTATTTTTAACAAAAGTTGCTCTCGAAAACGATGCTTCCTCAGTTTCAACAGGGTCAATGATAATGCAAGAGTTAAGTAGAAGAAACAATAAGCCCAATAATAAAATTTTCTGTTTCATAATGATAAAATTTAATAGTTATAAATTTGTTGAATAACGTTTATATCTGTTGGAGACAGGTTATATGTATTACGAATTAAAGAACCATCTTTTTTTCGTCATAGTAGTAGCAGTATGACAACAGTCTCGATATACTCCTGTAAGTTTGTGTTTTAAATGTTCTTTTTGGTTGTCAATAATTTCTTTGCCAAATGTTTTTGAGGAATATATCATTATAGAATTAAAATCAAGATTTGAGCCATAATAATTATATGAACCTGCTGTCATTTTAGAAAAATTATGTTTTTTCCCTGTTTGCACACTATCGGGATAATAAATTATGTAACCATCCCTATCTCTCCGTTGTTGCTCGTGGGCTAAACCTAAAAAGTGACCAAACTCGTGTAGGAATGTTGAATAATTTTTTGTGTATTTGTGGTGAATATCTATATTAGAATATGGAGAATTGCCGAGAAAACTCGTCTGACCACTAAAATTACCTTTATAAACAGTCCGAATTCTCAAAAAATATTTAAATCCATTACACCAAAGAAATTTATTCCAATTAACATTTTTAGTTATTTCAGAAAATCTAATTTTGTTATTTGTTGCATTTTCCCACTCTCTCATTGCCATAATTGAATTTGCTTGGGTGTCCGAATCTGCATTTTGCCAAAGGTACTCTATTTTACTTCCCCACCTTGAATTTAATGTATATCTTACTGCTTTCTGTCTTGAATTTTCAGGTTTATACTGATACCACAAATTCCACTCTTCTTCGCCAGTAAGGTATTCTTGCTCATAATATCTATCAAAAACGTCAAAGCCTTCTTCATAACGTTTTAAGATTTCAAATTTTGAAATAGCTTCATTACAATCGCTGCCTGTTACAACAATCATATCCAGTGAGTCTGTGGCTTTATCTGCAAATTGAGCAATAAAACTCTTTACAAGCGAATGAGAGTTAAGGTCTGCAATCAAACTATCTGATAATGCTTGATAAAAATCTGCATCATCATTACTTTCAGGTGTGTTTTTTTTATTTTTTATACTATCAATGCGCTCAATTTCAAGCAATTTTTTTTCATAAGAGAAATTGTCTGCTTGATAAACTTTATTTTCTTTTGAGAACTCGTATTCAAGCAACAAATCAATATACTTATTTTGCAAATAAGTAAATGGTTGCTCAATCGGATTAATTGCAGGTGCTTTTTGTATTGTCTGGTCAAACACCTCATTTTTTTTGTCGCACGAAATAAGTGCGAATGTGAATGTTGCGACTGTTACCGCGAAAAAAAAATACTTTTCTCATTTTGTTTAATTTTTTTTTTTGAGATTGATAATTTAAAACCAACTTTTTTGCTCTAAAAAATAATACGTTGCAGTCGTTCTACAAAATAAAACAATCAAAGTCTGTAAAAAACTTTTCACGCTACAAAGTAAAGCCTTTTTTCTCAACTTTCCAAACTTTTTTACAACTTTTTTACAACTTTTTTATAAAAAATTCAAATTATTTTGTAAATAACTGATTATTAAATACTTACAAATGAAAAAATGATAAAAAAACATCGAAAACAAGATAATTTTAGCATTTTTTCGTCAAAAAACACATTTTCAGCCTATAAAAACATACTAAAAAAAATAATTTTTCGTCATTTTTTATAAAAAAAGTATAAGTACATGACAAAAATTTAAATATATCCACTTTTATGATAGCGAGAGGGTTGTTGAGGTAATAAGCGATAAATTCTAAATCGTACTTAAACAGGCTTTTAACACGTTTGCCGTGTCTGCTGTCAGACAGTCAATCCTGTTCTTCCCAAACAGACAAATCAACCGGTTCATGATTTCGATTCTCTCGCCTGTATGGGAGTTGCCGCGTTTGTTTAACATTGTTATCAGCAGGGGGAGAGCAACACCGTCGTGTATCACGGCGAGCGTCAGTACATTGATATTGAGAACTGAAATTAATTTTGTACCTTTATCCCCGCCCTTGATAATTTTCTTTGCCATTATAACCGCTTGAATATTAGTTGTAAAGGTACGAAAAATCAAGAACTTTTCCAAAAAATATATGTTATAAATTATTAAATATCAAATGGTTACAGCGACAAAATATGATTTTTGTCATGTACTAAAATAAAAACTTTTAAACTCAAATGCAAATCAAATAATAAAAAATAAAAAAAATCATTTTAAATTGTTTGCCACCTTTTGCAATAAATTTGCCTTCGCCGCCATTGGAACAAGTGTAAATTTTGCTGATTATCATAGAGATAACAACAAAATTATCTGAAATTTTTGCAATCGAACTTGATGTTTTGATGTTTCACATAACATCTGATAATCAAGAACTTACAAATATACTAAATTTGAAATTCCTTGCGAAATCAAGTTAAAAACAACTTACGAAAGTTAAATTAATAACAAAAAAACAAAGTCCGCAAAAATTTTCTGCGGACTTCATCTTTTTGTTCTATTTGATAATAGTAGGATAAATGCCTTGCGACATTTTTTCTTGATTATTTTCCCAAGACGATACAATCAGATTGCCGTTGTAGCGTACTGCGCCATACACATCATAAGTACAATATATCCGCATTTACAGTATATGTATCGTTTTCATCAAACTGAATGAAAATAGTTCGAGGTGAACGACTATCGCTATCAACACCCCACATAACTTCTATATTGTCGTGTTTATGATAAGCAGCACCGAATAAATTTAACATAAGAAAATAATTTTGATTTATTTTTAAAATATCAAATCCCCTGTATCTAATTTTATTTTCAGGTTCAACTAATTTTGCCATTTCATTGAAATAATAGACTATACAACCATCTGGTGCAAGATAATAAATCTTTATTGAATCAATATTACAATGTGTTACTAACCAATCAACTGCAATGGTATCTTTATACTGTAATGCTAATAGATAATCACGCCATACTCCGTAACATTTTGTTTGATTACACATATTGGAGCTTGGATTTTTACAACTTGCAATACATAACGATAACGTTATAATCAAGTAAATGATTTTAATTAGTTTCATACTTAATTAGGTTTAATGTTGTAAATACATTTTTTGTGATATTTAAAATTTGATTTTTTCATTATGATTTTCTAAAAGAGCCGAAGTCCAATAAAACTCTGTCAAAAAATCGCTGCAAAGTTACAACAAATTTTTGTTATAAATACATTAATGGACACAAAATTTTCAATATCTACACAGCAAACGGACAAAAACTTGAAAGTATGTACTTGACACAGAGAACTTTAACATTTGACTCGCGTTCTATTTTACCCAACCTCTTAAAACAGTCATTGCCGATATACATCTGTATATCAGCAATTTACTTTATTAACCTTTCGTGATTCCGAAGCGATTCGAACGCTTGACCCACAGCTTAGAAGGCTGTTGCTCTATCCAACTGAGCTACGGAACCAACATTTTTTTTAAACGGACTGCAAAGTAACAACTTTTTTCTGACATACGCAACATTTTTGACTTTTTTTTAAAAAAAAATGCTCTTATTTCTTTTCAATATTGTTTTTTTACGGTAAATAATACTGAAAATATAGTTAAAATAGTATAAAAACGCATTTGTAAACTATTGAAAATCAACTATTTACAATTTTTTTTGCAATAATAGATAAAATATTTTGCAATTATGAAAAAAAATAGTAATTTTGCAGTCCAATATCGCGGAGTAGAGCAGTGGTAGCTTGTCAGGCTCATAACCTGGAGGTCGTGGGTTCGAATCCTGCCTCCGCAACACAGAAAACGGCATCTTAATTTAAGGTGTCGTTTTTCATTTTTTTTGCGTCTAAAAAAAATTTGTACCTTTCCCATATAAATTTATGATAATCCGCAAAGCGACCTATAATTCAATTTGAGGATTTGAGGATTTGAAAATTTGAAAATACAAAATACAAAATACAAAAATACAATTAGAAAATTTGAGGATTTGAAAATTTGAAAATGCAAAAATACAATTTGAAAATGCAATTTGAATATTTGAATATTTGAATATTTTGGGATTTTAATTTCAAATTTTCAAATCCTCAAATTCTCAAATTCTCAAATTCTCAAATTCTCAAATTCTCAAATCCTCAAATTGAATTTTGAATTTTCAAATCCTCAAATTTTCAAATTTTCAAATTGAATTGTCACAAGTTTGTGTGTAATTGAAAATTTTATGCTACCTTTGCAACCTGAAATTTTGAAATCAAAGAAAAAATGAATAATGTATTATTGGAACGGTTGGACGGTTTGTCGGCGAAGTTTGAGGAGGTTTCGACTTTGATTTCCGACCCGTCTGTTATTTCTGACACAAAGCGTTTTATTAAACTGAATAAAGAGTACGCCGATTTAGAAAAAATTGTTAAAAAGCGCGACGAATATGCACTTTTACTGAAAAACTTGGAGGAGGCAGATTTTATTCTTGCAAACGAAAAAGATGAGGAAATACGCGAAATGGCAAAGGCGGAAATTGACGAAATTGCGCCGAAAATTGCGCCGATAGAGGAGGAAATCAAGTTGCTGCTTGTGCCTGCCGACCCGCAAGACTGCAAAAACGCTATCGTGGAAATTCGCGGCGGAACAGGCGGAGATGAGGCATCAATTTTTGCGGGAGATTTGTTTAAAATGTATGTAAAATATTGTGAGTCAAAGGGTTGGAAAACGGAAGTTACATCTTGCTCCGAAGGCGCAGTGGGCGGTTACAAAGAAATTATTTTCACCGTTTCGGGCGAAAATGTTTATGGTATTTTGAAATATGAGAGTGGCGTACATCGTGTTCAGCGCGTGCCTGCCACCGAAAGTCAAGGGCGCGTGCATACTTCGGCGGCGACTGTGGCGGTGCTGCCTGAGGCGGAAGAATTTGATATTGAACTCAAAGAAAATGACATTCGCACCGACATTTTTTGTGCCTCAGGACACGGCGGACAGTCGGTAAATACTACATATTCGGCAATTCGCCTCGTGCATATTCCAACAGGAATTACGGTGCAGTGCCAAGATGAAAAATCGCAGTTGAAAAACAAGGCTAAGGCATTGGTGGAACTGAGGACACGCATTTATAATATGGAGTATCAGAAGTACCTTGACGAAATTGCATCAAAACGCAAAACTATGGTTTCCACAGGCGACCGCAGCGCGAAAATCCGCACCTACAACTACCCGCAGGGGCGCATTACCGACCACAGAATAAATTACACAATCTACAACCTGCCCGCATTTACGAACGGCGATATTCAAGACTGCATCGACCATCTGATAATTGCCGAAAACGCGGAAAGATTGAAAGAGAGCGAATTATAAAAACTGAAAAAAATACATGCTAAAAAGATTAATTATAAAACCAGAAATCTCAAAAATATACACGAATGAAAAGGAGTATATAAGGAGTTAGAGGAGTTAAGGAGTTAGGTAGAAATACGGGAAACCCCAACTTTCAACTTTCAACTTTATATTCGTGTGGTTAGTGGTTAAAAATAAATTTAAACAGATGAAAAAAATGGTTGCGCCATCGCTTTTATCGGCGAATTTTGGCAATTTAGAACACGATATTGATTTAATCAATCGCAGCAGCGCGGATTGGTTGCATATTGACGTGATGGACGGCGTTTTTGTACCGAATATTTCGTTTGGATTTCCTGTTTTGGAGTACGTTAATCGGCTGAGCGATAAACCGTTAGACGTGCATTTAATGATAGTGGATCCGACAAAATTTATTGCCGAATGCAAAAAAATCGGCGCAATGATGATGAACGTTCATTACGAGGCTTGCACGCACCTCAACCGCGCCGTCAATGCAATACGCGAAGCGGGAATGCAGGCGGGCGTAACGCTCAACCCGCACACGCCTGTGGAATTGCTCGAAGACATCGTGCAAAATGTTGATTTGGTGCTGCTTATGAGTGTAAATCCAGGCTTTGGCGGACAAAAATTTATCGAAAATACATACTCAAAAATTGCTCGATTGCGTTCTATGATTGAACGAAAGAACGCCCGCACATTGATTGAAGTTGATGGCGGCGTAACGCTCCAAAATGCTCCAAAACTGTACGCTGCCGGTGCAGACGTGCTGGTTTCTGGAAACGCAATTTTTAAATCCGAAAATATGATAGAAACAATTTCTTTAATGAAACAATGAATATTAATTAATGCTGTCCGTTAAATATTTTTTTGAGCAAAAAAATGTTTAGCGGACAGTAATAAATTTGAAAATTTGAAAATTTGAGGATTTGAAAATTCAATTTGAATATTTGAAGATTTTGGGATTTTTATTTCAAATCCTCAAATTGCATTTTTGTATTTTTGCATTTTCAAATATTCAAATTTTCAAATATTCAAATTGAATTTTGATTTACAAATAAGTTAAATTTTAGAAGTCCCAATAAAGCAAAAATGGTTAGCGATAAAATTCACTAACCACTTTTTTGTTAAGACTTAATTAATCATTAATTACTCATTTTCAGCATATTAACCTCTGATTCTGAAAGGTAACGCCATTTTCCGCGCGGGAGGTTTTTCTTTGTTAAACCTGCAAAATAAACGCGGTCAAGGCTTCCGATTCTGTAATTAAGGTGTTCAAACATACGGCGCACAATGCGGTTTTTGCCTGAATGAATTTCGATGCCGATAGTGCGGAAATCGTCTTCTTTGATGTAAGACACATCGTCAGCCTTCATTTCACCGTCTTCCAGCACAATGCCGTCAAGTAATTTTTGCAAATCCTCTTGAGGCAAATCTCTATCAAGTTTTACCTGATAAATTTTCTTTTTGTCGTATTTTGGGTGTGTAAGTTTTGAAGTCAAATCGCCGTCATTGGTAAGCAATATTACGCCTGTGGTGTTTCTGTCGAGCCTGCCGACAGGGTAAATCCGCTCGCTGCACGCTTCTTTTACAAGGTCAAGTACGGTTAATCTTTCCTGCGGGTCGTCAGAAGTTGTTACACAATTTTTAGGTTTATTCAACAAAACATAAACTTTTTTTTCAAGCGTTACAAGTTGGTCGTGAAACAGTACTTTGTCTGTTGCAGGAATGATTTTTGTTCCGAGTTCTGTAACCACTGTGCCATTAACCGAAACAACTCCTGCTGCAATAAATTCGTCTGCCTCTCGGCGCGAACAGGTTGAAGAATTTGCCAAATATTTGTTCAACCTCATTGGTTGCGACAAATCAACAAACTGTTTTTTGTACTCAATTTGTTTTTTTTGACTGTACTTGTTGTTTGGGTTGTAGCCGTCGTTGCTACGCTGAAATTTTTCGCCGTAGTTAGGTCTGAAACCGCCGCTGCCTTGATTGTTGTTGCGCCTAAAACCGCCTTGTTGATTGTCGTTTCGATTGTACGAATTGTAGTGTGGTCGGTTGCCGTAGTTGTTTCCGCTACGCTGCTGGTTTCTGTCTCCGTAAGAAGAACGATTGTCGGAATTGTAACCGCCGCGGTTGTGGCTGTTGCCGTAACTGCGTTGTTCGCTGTTTTCATCGCGGTTGTAAGGGCGCGGTTGATAACCGCCGTTGTTGTCGCGGTTATAAGGTCTTTGATAAGAATTTCCGCTTCCCTCTCGGTTATACGATGGGCGTTGTCCATAGGAATTTCCATAATTTCCCTCTCTTTGAGGGCGGTTGTAGTCACGATTTTCGTTTTTATAGGAATTATAATTTCCGTTTTCAGACGAATTTTCGCCGTTTTCTACTCTCGTAGATGCTCTGTAAGGACGGTTTTCTTTGTAAAAATTTGGATTAAAACTTGCCCTTTCGTTTCTGTTTGCAGGCGTTGAAATACGAGGTCTTTTCTGCCTGTAATCGCCATTGCTGCCATAAGAAGCATCACTGTTTCTTCTTGGCTGATAATTGTTTTCGTTATTCATTTGTATAATTAATATTAATTTGAGCGCAAAGGTACTATTTTTTTTTGATTCCAACAAATACAGTTTTTTTTTTTGACAGATTAGATTTAATTTGAAAATTTGAGGATTTGAAAATTTGAAAATGCAATTCAAAAATACAATTTGAAAATTTGAAAATTTGAAGATTTGAAAATGCAAAAATACAATTTTCAAATTAATATTGAATATTTGAATATTTTGGGATTTTAATTTCAAATTTTCAAATATTCAAATTGAATTTTTAATTTTGAATTTTCAAATCCTCAAATTTTCAAATTACTACTGATGCACTAAATTGTTAAAAAATTTAACTAAATAAATTTAATTGTTCTTTGACATTTTGATTGAATTTAAAATCTGTGTTTTGTTTCAATAATTGCTTGATTGGAGTT